>JBFGNS010000032.1:0-30366 GCA_041574955.1 Thermoanaerobaculia bacterium
GACTGCACCCGGTTCGGCTCGGGCGCTTACTCGATCCCCGTGGCGGTGGAGGACCTCGCCTTCGAGACCAAGGCCAAGTTCATCCTCGCCATCGAGACTGCGGGCATGTTCCAAAGGCTGGTCAAGCACGCCTACTGGCGCACCGCCAACTGCATCCTGATCTCGCTCGGCGGCGTGCCCACCCGCGCCTGCCGGCGGTTCATCCGCCGGCTGGCCGACGAGAAGAAGATCCCGGTCTACGTCTTCGTCGACGGCGACCCGTACGGCTACTCGAACATCTACCGCACCCTCAAGGTGGGCTCGGGCAACGCCGCCCACCTGAACGAGTTCTTCTGCGTACCGCAGGCGCGCTTCCTGGGCGTCACGCCGCAGGACATCGTGGACTACGACCTCCCCACCCATCCGCTCAAGGAGGTCGACGTCAAGCGCGCCCGGGACGCGTTGAAGAACGACCCGTTCATCCGCCACCACGCCGCCTGGCGCAAGGCGCTCGAGCGGCAGATCGAGATGGGCGTGCGCGTCGAGCAGCAGGCGCTCGCCAAGCACGGGCTCAACTACGTCATCGAGCGCTACCTGCCCGACAAGCTGGCCGACACCGACGCGTTTCTGCCCTAACGCGTAATCAACCGCCAGCCGCACGGCGCGACAGGGAAGAGACGGGCGGCGCACCCCGCGGCAGCGCGGTTATGATGACCGCCGCAAACGACGCCCTCGCGAGGAGATCTCCATGGCCATCACGCTCTACGACAACGACTCCGGTGCCGTGATCGGCACCATCAGCGAAAGCGATCTCGAGTTCTTGATCGACAATCTGGTCGAGGAGACCTCCGACGACCGGGACTACTACCTGCGCCCCGAGACGGTGGCGATGCTCGCCGAGCGCGGCGCCAGCGCCGAGCTGACCGGTCTGCTGCGCTCGGCGCTCGGCGACCGCGAGGGAGTCGAGATCCGCTGGCAGCGGAGCTGACCCCCCACCGGCAGCGCAGCCACCCCTGCGGACGGCGCGCCCTCCGGGGCGCCGCCGGTAGCATGAAGCCGGGACCGGGAGCTTCCAGCCCGGCGTCCCAGCCAGGAGGTGCAGCCGTGTCGCTCAAGACCTTCCACCTCGTCTTCATCGTGCTGGCCATGATCGCCGCCGACATGTTCGGAGCCTGGGCGATCTGGCACCGCGCCATCATCGACTCCTTGACGCTAGGCTTGGGGCTGGCGGCCCTGGCAGTCGGTCTGGCGCTCGGGCTGTACGCCTTCTTCTTCGTCAGGGAGATGGAGCGAGCGCACATCGGCTAGCGGCCCGCGCCGGTGAGCCGCGGCGCGGCGCGGCGCAGCCGGCGCGGCGGCGGGCGAGCGAACCGCCGCCCGCCGCCCTATACTCGGTCCGGTCTTGAGCCGAGCGCCTGCAACGAGTCGGATGTCGGCAGCGCTATGGGGCATGGTAGCCGTTGCGCTGCTCGTCGTCGCCCTGGCGCTGACGCTGGACGGCCTCGGCCGGTGGCTGGCGGCCGGCGGCGGCGCGGCCCTGGCCGCCGCCGCGGCGTGGGCGGCGCTCGAGGCGCGGCGTCGCGAGCGGCGCCTCGTCCGGCTGGCCGCCGTCGGCCAGGCGCTGGCCGCTGGTCGCCCGGCCACGCCGTCCGGTGAGAGCGCCGACGACGCGCTCGGCCGGCTGGGCCGGGCGCTGGACGATCTGTCGCGCCGGCTGGCGGGCACCGGCAGGCCGCCCACCGTCGGCGACGCCGGGCTGCACGATCCGCTCACAGGGCTGCCCAACCGCCGGCTGTTCCAGGAGCTGCTCGGCAAGCAGATCGCCCAGGCTCGCCGCTCGGGCGAGCTGCTCGGCCTGGTGCTGTGCGACCTCGACGACCTGCAGGGCATCAACGAGAGCTACGGCCACGAGTTCGGCGACCGTCTGCTGCAGGCGGTCGGACAACGGCTCTCGGGCGACATCCGCGAGGCCGACTCGATCGCGCGCACCGGCGAGGACGAGTTCACCCTGCTGCTCGGCCGCGCCCAGGCGGCCGAGGACATTCATCAGGTGGCAGAGCGCCTGATGGCCGGCTTCCGCAAGCCGTTCGAGGTGGGCGACGCGCAGATCGCGATCGCGGCCTCGATCGGGGTCAGCCTGTTCCCGCGCGACGCCGCGGACGGTGACCGGCTGATCGATGCCGCCGAAGCGGCGCTGGCGGCGGCCAAGCGCCAGGGCGGCAGCGCTGTGCGCGCCTACTCGACCTCGATGGAGCAGGGGCGGCGGCGCCGCGGGGTGCTGGCGCAGGAGCTGCGCGTGGCGCTGCGCGACGACCAGCTCTGCCTCTACTTCCAGCCCCAGATCTCGCTCACCGACGGTCGCCTGGTGGGCTCGGAGGCGCTGGTGCGGTGGCGGCATCCGGAGCGCGGCCTGATCCCCGCCGGCGGCTTCATCCCGGCGGCCGAGGCGGCCGGCCTGATGCCGGAGCTCGGGCGCTGGCTGATGCGGGAGGTGTGCCGCCAGAACGCCGCCTGGCGCGCCGCCGGCGCCAGACGGCTGCCGGTTTCGGTCAACGTGTCGGGGCGCCAGTTCCAGAGCGGCGACGTCGCCGAGGTGGTAGAGGAGGCGCTCGAGGCCAGCGGACTCGAGCCCGACGGGCTGCAGCTCGAGATCACCGAGTCGATCGCGCTCGGCAACTTCGAGCGCATCTCGGCGACGCTGTTCCGGCTGCAGGCCGACGGCGTCAAGATCCACCTCGACGACTTCGGGACCGGCTACTCGTCGTTGAGCTACCTGCTCCGGTTCCCGGTAGACGTGCTCAAGATCGACCGCTCGTTCGTCGCCGGGGTGCCGGCCAGCCGGCACGGCGCTTCGATCGTGCGCGCCACCCTGTCGCTCGCCAGAAGCCTCGGGCTGGCGGTCGTCGCCGAGGGGGTCGAGGAGCCGGAGCAGCTGCGCTTCCTGCAGGCCGAGGGCTGTGCGGCGGTGCAGGGCTACCTGCTCGGCCGCCCGGCGCCGGTGCGCGAGTTCGAACGGCTGATGGCCGACGGCGGCGTCGACCTGGCCGCCCTGCTCACCGCCTGACCGTCAGCGCGCCCCGCGCCCGCGAAAGCCACCGGCTGCTACAGCGGTCGGTGGTACGCTGACGCGCCGACCAGCCAGCCGACGACGGAGACCGCCCGGTGCCGCCAGTCCATAACCCGCCGTTCAACCTCGCCCGCGGTCCGGCGACCCTGACCACGGCACCGCCGTTCGATTTCTCGAACGTGGTGATGCGGGTGTTTCCGCTCAAGGCGAACCCGTGGACGCTGCGCCAGTTCTGCCGGCAGACGCTCGACGTGGCGCCCGGCATCGTGGAGTTCGAGCCGGCGATGCCGTTCGTCTTCATGCAGTTCCTGAGCTACGGCAGGATGAGCACCGAGGTGGCCAACGCCGGCTGGGTGTCGCAGCACGAGATCCTGTTCTCGGTGCCGCTGCTGTGGTACCGCCGCGAGGGCGGACGGCGGGTGCTCGAGGCGGGCGCCACGTTCACGCCGATCGTCTTCGTCGACCAGCAGAGCTCGCAGGCCATCGGCCGCGAGGTCTACGGCTGGCCGAAGGTGCTCGGGCACCTCGAGCCCGGCGTCAGCGCCTGGGTGCAGAGCCCGCGCGATCCGCTGGCCCTGATGGTGCTGAGCACCACCGTGCTGGCGGCCGGCGGCGGCGCGCCACGGCCGCGCCGCCTGGTCGAGATCCGCCACCACCCGCGGCCGGCGATCGCCGACCTGCCGCCCGACTGGGACGATCCGCTCAACCCGCTGTTCACCGTGCCGCGCACCGTCTACGGCGGGTTGTCGGCGACCGCCGACCTGCTCGGCATGCTGAGCGGGCTCGGGGCCGACGGGCTGCTGTCGGACGCGGCGACGCTGCAGCAGCGCTTCATGGAGCTGCTCGATCCCACCCGCGCCGCGGCGGTGCCGAGCTTCAACACCATCAATCTGAAGCAGTTCCGCGCCGCCGAAGATCCGCAGCTGGCGTGCTTCCAGGCGCTGACCAACGCCCGCATGCAGCTCACCCGGTTCAACCGCGGCGGCCTGCTGGGCGAGACCCGCCAGCTGCAGGGCGACCTGAGCGGCGGCTTCGAACTGCGGATCTTCCGCTACCCGTCGCTGCCGCTGGTGGACGACCTCGGCCTGGAGGTGGTTCGCCAGGACGGCGGTCCGGCGGGCGAGCCGTTCGCGGTGCTGCGGCCCGTGTGTCCTTTCTGGATCGACGTCGACTTTCGCTACGGCGCCGGCGAGGAGCTGTGCTGGCGCGGCCGCGACGGCGTCTGGCACCTCGGCGGTGGAGCGGAGGCCGCGGCCGAGCCGCCCACCCGCCCGGTCTACAACGCGGTTCTCGGCGGACCGTCGTACGGCGGGCCGTTCAGCTTCCCCGACGCCACCGTCCGTGTGCTGCCGCTGCTCGCCAGGCGGCCGGTCCTGCAGAGCTTCGTGGACCGCTACCTCAACCAGCAGGACGAGGGGTCGGAGCCGCTGCCGCGCTCGACCAGGTTCGAGGTCTGGGGCCGCTATGTCTATCTGCTGGTGGCGAGCCACGAGTCGTTCGCGCTCGGCAGCGAGAACCTCAGCCTGGGGGCGATGCGCAGCGCCGCCTTCCTCATACCGCTGCTGTGGTACGAGGGCGACCGGCTGGTGTCGGCCGCCGTGGTGCGCGCCTACATGTACACCGACTCCGACGCGGCGGCGATGACCGCCCAGGAAGTGCAGGGCTGGCCCGCGGTGCTGGCGCGGCTGACGAGCCCCGCCGACCCGTGGATGGACCCCTCCGGCCCGGCGGTGGTCGACCGCAGCCTGCTGCGGGTCGAGACCGAGGTCCTGCAGTCGCTCGGCCGCGGGCAGCGCAGCCAGCGCCGGCTGCTGATCGAGATCGGCGCCCGGCCGCTGTTCGCCGACACCGACACGCCGGCCTGGGAGTCGGTGGCGGCGAGCTGGGGCGAGCACCTGCTGGCCGAGCTGCGCCGCCAGCAGGAGGTGCGGCGGCGCCACCCGCAGCTGTTCCTCGACGCGCTGGCCCTGGCCCTCGAGCCGCTCGCTCAGGGCCGGCCGATCCTCGATGTCGCCCTGCGCCAGTTCCGCGACATCCAGCAGCCGCGCCGCGCCTGTTACCAGGGGGTCTCGCTGTCGCGCACCGTGATCGAGCACAGCCGGGATCTGCGCGAGATGGAGCTGCCGATCCACGTCGGCATCCACCGCTACGCCACCGAGCCGATCGTCGACACCCTGGGCCTGGTGGTCAAGGCGAGGAGCGACACCGCCGACGGCGTGGTCGACTGGCTGCAGCCGCTACGGCCGTTCTGGATGCGGCTCGCGATGCGGACGCTCGTGGGCGAGGACGTGTTCTACCGTCTGCACAGCGACCGGTGGAGCGAGCGGCCGGGGCCGCCGCCGGCCTCGGACAGGCCGGTCCCGCGGGTCGGCCCCGGCCTGGTGGGCTTCATCGACGACAGCCGCTTCCGCCGTACCCATCTGGCCGAGGCAGTCGCCGAGTGGCGCGGCAGCCGCGCCGCCGACCCCGCCGCCGCCGTCGCGGCGATCGAGCCGCAGCTGGTCCTCGGCGCTTTGCTCAGCCGGGGCTGGGGCAACCGCGGCCGGCCGCCGTTCTGGCGGCGCGAGAGCGACCGCGACGAGCCTCGCCGGGTGCCCGACTTCTGCGTCGCCGGCCACTCGCTCGGCCCGCTGGGCCACCGGTTCCGCGAGCTGCACTCCGAGCTCTGCGAGCTCCAGGGCTACTGGTACCTGCAGGCGCCGCTGGTCGAGACGGCCGACGACTAGCCTGACCGGCGGCGACCGGCGCCTCAGGGACGCTTGTAGACCACGCCCTCCTTCATGACGAACACCACCGACTCGAGGGCGGTGACGTCGGCCAACGGGTCGCCGGTCACCGCCACCAGGTCGGCCAGCTTGCCGGTCTCCACGGTGCCCAGCCGATCGGCAACTCCCAGCAGCTCGGAGGCGGTGCGGGTGGCCGCGCGGATGGCCGCCATCGGCGTCATGCCGCCCTCCACCATCAGGGCGAACTCGCGTGCGTTCTGGCCGTGCGGCGAGACCCCGCTGTCGGTGCCGAAGGCGATCTTGACGCCGCCGGCGCGGGCGCGGGCGAAGGTGTCGCGGATCACCGGACCGATGGTCGCCGCCTTGGGCCGCACCACCTCCGGAAAGAAACCGTCGACCTGCGCCATCTCGGCCACCGTCACGCCGGCCAGGATGGTCGGCACGTAGTAGGTGCCGTGCTCGACCATCAGCGCGATGGTGGCGTCGTCCATGTAGGTGCCGTGCTCGATCGAGCGCACGCCGGCGCGGATCGCCCGCTGCATGCCCTCGGTACCGTGCGCGTGGGCCGCGACGTGGAAGCCGTAGTCTCGGGCGGTGGCAACGATCGCCGCCAGCTCGTCGGCGGTGAACTGCGGGTTCTGGCCGCTCTTGGCCTCCGACAGCACCCCGCCGGTGGCGGTGATCTTGATGAAGTCCGCCCCCTCCTTGTAGCGCTGGCGAACCGCCTTGGCCGCCGCCACCGGCCCGTTGACCACGCCGTCGGCCGGACCGGGATCGCCGCGCAGATCCGAGCGCAGGCCGTTGGTGGGGTCGGCGTGGCCGCCGGTGGTGGCCAGGCTCTTGCCGGCGGTGAAGATGCGCGGCCCCTCGATCAGCCCCTGCGCGATGGCCTCGCGCACCGCCACCGTCGCCTTGCCGTCGTCCCCCGGGTTGCGCACCGTGGTGAAGCCCGCCATCAGGGTGCGGCGGGCGTAGGCCGCGGCGCGTACCGCCAGATCGGCCGACTCGAGCCGCGGTCCCTCGAGGTACGAGCGCGGCCCCAGCTGGCCGGTGAGGTGGACGTGCATGTCCATCAGCCCCGGCAGCACCGTCATCGAGCGGAGGTCGATCAGCTGATCGCCGTCGCCGGGTGGGGTGAAGCCGGGCTCGACGGCGGCGACCCGGCCGTCCTCCACCACCACCGTGACCCCGGTACGCGCCTGCTCGCCGACGCCGTCGATCAGCCGTCCCGCCCACACCAGGGTGGCGGCGCCCGACGGCGCCGCCAGCAGCGCCAGCGCCAGGGCCACGGCCGCCGGCCGCCGGCGGCCGCGCGCGCTCCAATCGAACCGGTCTGTCGTGCTCATCTCTCCTCCTCCTTCGCTGGATGAAGACCGCCCCGGGCGGGCGGGTCGGGGACGGATGACGGAAGGCCGGCACGCTATCACCGCCGTCTTCCGACGGCCGCCGGCCCGGGGGTTCGCCGCCGCCCGAGCGCGGCCGCGACAACGGCCGGACCGGACGGATAGCATGGCGGAACCACCGCCGCCCGGCGGGCGAAGACGATGACGTGACCACCCCCTTCCGGATCCGGATCTCCGCCGATCGCCGAGCGCTGCTCGCCGGCTGCCTGATCGCCGTCGGGGCGCTCGCGGGACCGGTCGCCGGCCAGACCGATGAGCGGACAGACGAGCCGACCGGCGAGCCGGACAGCCCGACGCGCGCCGAAGCGGCCGAGTCCGCGCCTTCAGCGCAGGAGCTGTTCGACGGGCTCGAGCCGCGCTACCGCCAGTGGGTGGCCAGCGTCGCCGGCCTGATCACGCGGGCGGAGCTCGACTACTTCTCCCAGCTCGAGCACGACTACCAGCGCGACGCCTTCATGGAGGCGTTCTGGCAGCCACGCGACCCCGACCCGGCGACACCGCGCAACGCGCTGCGCGAGCGCTGGCAGCAGGCGATCGACCAGTTCGGCGGGGCACCGACGGGCGATCCCCGGTTCCTGCTCTACCTGCTCAACGGACCACCGGGCGCCTACTCGCTGCCCGACGGGCGCCCGGTGTCGATCTGCTACTCGCGCGACTACGACCTCGAGATCTGGTTCTACGGCGCCAGCGAGCGCACCGGCCGCAGGTTCCCGGTGATCCTGTTCAAGCGCAGCGCGGCCGACCAGTGGCGCGTCTACCTGCCGGGCGACCCGCTGCGCCCGGCGCGGCGGTTCGGCGGCCTGCCGACGACCGACGTCGGCGCCTTCTGCGACGACTGGGCGGTTCGCTGGACGGCCAGCGAGATCGGCCGTCTCGGCGGCTACACGCAGCTCATCCGCGAGGTGACGACGCCGCCGATGCCGTCGGCGGAGTGGCTGGCCAACCTCAGGCTGAGCGGCACCCAGCTGCCCGAGGGCGCGGCGACCCTCGCGGTCGAAGCCGCGGTCGACTTCCCCGCCCGCCGCCAGAGCCGCACGGCACTGCGCGTGTTGCTGCGGGTGCCGCTGTCCGAAGCGCCGGGACGGAGCTTCGAAGATCGGCTCTTCCACCACTTCGAGCTCACCGGAGAGGTGATCCGCGACGGCCGGCTGTTCGAGGAGTTCCGCTACCGGTTCGAGGGCGAGACGCCGGCCGGCGCCGAGGAGATCCCCCTCGGCTTCACCCGTTTCCTGCGCCCTGGGCCGCTGACGCTCCGGCTGCTGCTGCGCGACGTCTTCGGCGACCGCTGGGCCGAGATCGCGCGCGAAACCGTGGTGCCCAGCCCCGAGGGCCTGCCGGTGGATCCCGGCGAGAGCCTCGAGGCGACGCTCGCGGGCGACCGGCGACCGGCGGCGGCGCCGGGGCAGCCAGGGCTGCGCCTCGACCCGCCACCCGGCGGTCCGCTCACCGGACCGGTGCGGTTCACCGCCCGCGCCCAGGGCGATCTCGACAGGGTGACCTTCTACCTGGACGGCCGCCCGGTCCTCACCCGGCTGCGCCCGCCGTGGAGCGCGGAGCTCGACCTGGGCGAAGCGCCGGCGCCGCACACGGTCCGCGTGGTCGGTCTCCGGAACGGCCAGGAGGCGGCCACCGACCAGATCTGGGTCAACCAGGGCGCGGCCCGCTTCCGGGTGCGGCTGGTCGAGCCGCGGGGCGGGGGCATCTACCCGGGAAGCCTCACCGCTCGCGTCGAGGTCGAGACGCCGGGCGGCGAGCGGCCGGAGCGGGTCGAGATCTGGCGCGACCAGGAGCGGGTGGCGAGCCTCGGCGAGCCGCCGCTGTCGGCGCGGGTCGACCTCGAGGGCACCGGCCCGGCGGTGATCCGGGCGATCGCCTACCTGCCCGACGGCAGCTCGGCCGAGGACGCTGTGCTGGTCAACGCCACCGGGCTGACCGAGGCGGTCGCGGTGCGTCTGGTGGAGCTGCCGGTGCTGGTGGTGGACGGCAGCGGAGAGCCCGTCGCGGGGCTGACGGCGGCCGACTTCCGTCTGTTCGACGAGGGCGAGCCGCGGCCGATCCAGCGGCTGCTGCCGCCGGCCGAGCTGGCCCTCCAGGCGGCGCTGCTGATCGACCGCTCGGCATCGATCGAGCCGCGTCTCGAGCGGGTCGGAACGGCCGCCGCCGGCTTTGCGCGGGCCGCGTCGGCAGCGCCCGGCAGCCGGGTAGCGGTCTTCTCGTTCGCCGACCGCATGACGGTCGACGCCGGCTTCGGCAGCGAGCCGGCCGAGCTCGAGCGGGCGCTCGCCGGGCTGGTGGCGCGCGGCCGGACGGCTCTGTACGACAGCGTGGCGCAGGCCGCCGCGTCGTTCGGCGAGGAGCCCGGGCAGCGCGCGCTGGTGCTGTTCACCGATGGCGCCGACGAGACCAGCACCCTGGACCTCGCCGGCGCGATCACGGCGGCGCGGCGGCACCGGGTGACGGTGTTCGCCGTCGCCATGGCCGGCAGCTTCGCGGACCGCAGCGCACGCCGCGAACTCGAGCGCCTGGCCACGGAAACGGGCGGGCGGCTGTGGCTTCTGGAGGGTGCGTCAGGGCTGGAAGAGGCGTACCGCAGCATCGCCGCGCTGCTTGCCGGCCGCTACCTTCTGACCTTCGCCGCCCCGCCCGACGCCGGGCAGGAGCTTCGCAGACTGCGGGTCGAGGTCGACCGTCGCGGTGCGCGAGTCGAGGCGCAGGGCGCCTACTCTCCGTAGCCGGTAGCCCGCGGGGCTCGCCCGCGCTACCGGGTTCCGCCTCCACCTGGCCGAGCCCCGCACGAGCTGTCGGCTCAGGTGGAACCAAGGCTGCGGGCCGAACGCCTGCGCCCCGCCGTCCGACGGCAGCTCGGGTTCGGCTTGACTTTGCATTTCAAAGCTCTCTACAATGCGACATCCCGCTACCGGGAGGAGACCCTGATGAGCCCACACATGACCGGACGCCGGCTATTCGCCATCCTGTTCGTGTTCGCCGCCACTTCGCTCGCCTGGTTCACGCTCGGGATTTCGCTGGTCGAGCGCAGCGGCAGCTCGAGCGAACGGCTCGACCCCGAGGTGAGCCGGCTGTGGGGCGGGCCGCAGGCGCAGCAGGCGCCAACCGTCCACTGGCTCGAGACCGTGGTCGAGACCGAGTCGGTGGTCGAGACCGCGCCCGACGGCCAGCCGCGCACCCGAAGCCGGCAGCAGGAGCGGCAGCTGCGCCACCCGCTGCCGCTGGCCTCGAGCCAGATCGACGTCGAGCTGGCGCTCGAGCACCGGCGCAAGGGGCTGCTGTGGTACGACCTCTACACCGTCGAGTTCGACGGCAGCTACACCGTCCAGCTGCCGGCCGACGCGGCGCGCACCATCGAGGTGCGGTTCGCCTTCCCCAGCGCCGACGCCATGTACGACGGCTTCGAGGTGCGGCTGGGTGAGCGCGCTGCAGAGCCGGTGGGCGAGCTCGGCGACGGCGTCACCCTGCGGCTGGACGCCGCGGCCGGCGAGATCGTGCCGATCGACATCCGCTACCGCTCGCGCGGCCTGGACCGCTGGAGCTACGAGCTGACAGCGGCGGGTGTGGCGCAGGTCCAGCGGTTCCGGCTGACGGCCACCACCGACGCCGCGGGCATCGATTTCCCGGCCGGCGGCCTCTCCCCCACCGCCAAGTCGCCCGCCGGCAACGGCTGGCGGCTCGACTGGCGGTTCGACAGCCTGGTGACCGGCAAGCAGATCGCCATCGACCTGCCCAACCGCCTCAACCCGGGCCCGCTGGCGGCGCGCATCACCTTCTTCGCGCCGGTGTCGCTGCTGTTCTTCATCACGGTGCTGGTGATCCTGGGCATGGTCGAGCGCCGCAACCTCCACCCGATGCACTACTTCTTCCTGGCGGCCGCGTTCTTCGCCTTCCACCTGCTGCTGGCCTACCTCGTCGACCACCTCGACATCCACGCCGCGTTCGCCGTCTCGGCGGCGGTGAGCCTGGCGCTGGTGCTCTCCTACCTGCGGCTGGTGGCCGGCAACCGGTTCGCCTTCCGCCGCGCCGGCCTGGCGCAGCTCGTCTACCTGGTGCTGTTCAACTACGCCTTCTTCTTCGAAGGCTTCACCGGTCTGACGGTCACCGTCGGCGCGGTGATCACTCTGTTCGTTCTGATGCAGCTCACGGCGCGGGTCGACTGGGCGGAGCTGCTCGGTCGACCGGCCGCCACCGACGGCGCCTGAAACCTTTCGCCAAACCCGCCGTCTAGGTAGGTGAGCCGACGACGGAGGAGCCTTGCGATGATGCCACTCGAGCCCAGACGCCTGCTGGCCGTCGCCGCCACCGCCCTGCTGGCCGGCGTGGTGCCGGCACTGGCCGACTTCGAGCTCGAGCGCGAGCTGGCGCTCGAGCCCGGCGGCCGCTTCCTGCTCGACTCCGACAACGGCCGGGTGACGGTGGGCGGCAGCGACCGCAGCGGCGCGCGTGTCCGCATCACCTGCGACTGCGACGACGCCGAGGAGCGGTACCGTTTCAGCTTCTCGGAGCGCCCCGGCGTGGCCGAGGTCGAGGTCTCCCGCCGTGGCTCGCGGCTCGGCCGGTGGTCGTGGCGCGACAGCCTGCGGTTCGAGATCGAGCTGCCGCGGTCCACCGACCTGCGGATCGAGACGGCCGGCGGCAGGCTCGAGGTCGAGTCGATCGCAGGCGATGCCGAGCTGACCACCTCGGGCGGCCCGATCCGGCTGGCCGATCTCGACGGACGGATCGCCGCCACCACCAGCGGCGGCTCGATCCACGCCAGCCGGCTGGCCGGCGAGGTCATCCTGCGCACCTCGGGCGGCTCGATCGTCGCCGACGGCGTGGACGGAGATCTGAGCGCCCGCACCAGCGGCGGCTCGATCGAGCTGCGCGAGATCGGCGGCCGGGTGGCCGCCGAGACCTCCGGCGGCTCGGTGACCGCTTCCCTGGCCGCCGGCAACGGCGCCGGCGGCAGGCTGAGCACCTCGGGCGGCGGCGTCACCGCCTATCTCGACCCGGCGGCGGCGCTCGACATCGACGCCTCGGCCTCCGGCGGTAGGGTGGTGGTCGACCCGCAGCTCGAGATCGCCGGCGAGAAGGGGCGCGCCTCGCTGCGCGGCGCCCTCAACGGCGGCGGTCCCCGGCTGGTGCTGCGCACCAGCGGCGGCGGCATCCGGCTGCGCGCTCGCTAGCCCGACCCGGGCTCGGCCGAGGTGGGCCGTTCGCCGCGCTCGAGCAGCTCGCGCACCACGTCTTCCAGCCGGGTCAGCCCGGCGGCGCGGCCGAGCTCGAGCGCCTCCTCGCTTCCGGCACCCTCGAGCTGGGCGGCGCGCAGCGCCACCAGCGCACCGACCCGGTTGCTGCTGCCGCAGTGCAGGAGCAGCGGGCGCTCGGTCCCGGCCAGCGCCCGGTCGAGTGCCTCGACGTTCTGCCGCGTCAGCCCGGCACCACCGTCGACCGGGATCGAGACGTACTCCATCCCCAGCGCGGCCACCCGATCCGCTTCGCCGGCCACGCCGCGCTCGTCCTCGCGGCGCAGGTTGATGACCGTCTGGAAGCCGGCGTCGCGCAGCGCCTCGAGCTGCTCCGGCGAAGGCTGGCCGCCGGTCAGCACGCCCTCGAACGGCACCGCCCCGTACGGCACGAGCGCCGACCACTCCTCCGCCGCGGGCGCCTCGGACGCCGGCCGCGGCGCCGGCTCCGGAGCTCCGCCGCAGCCCACCGCGGCCAGGCACGCCACCCAGGTGACGACCGCGCGGCCGGCCCGCCTCACCGCCTGCTGTCTCGCTTTCATCCCGCCTCCCCGCTTCCAAGGCAACCCAGAATCAGGTTGCGCTTCGAATAGTGTAGCCCGCTGGCCAACGCGACCGGGCCCTCCCGCCCCAGCAGCCGCCGAGTGATGCGGCCGACCGGCCAGCCGCGGCCGGCGAGCTCGAGCGCCCGGCCCTGCAGCTCCTCGAAGTACGCCAGCTTCTCGCCCAGCCGCCGGTGCGCGTCCTCGACCACGCCGCGGTGGGAGCACAGCAGGGTGTCGAAGTCGAGGCCGCGAGCGCGGCGCAGGCTTGCCAGAATGCCGCCGAACCGCTCGTCGGCGCGCAGGTAGCGCTGGCGGCGCGCCACGTACAGGTCGGCGCCGAACAGCACGCCGCGGCTCGCCGCCAGCAGGCAGGTCATGTCCGGCGAATGGCCGGGCATCGGCACCGCTTCGAGCGCGCCGCCCTCCTCGAGCTCGACGGCGGCCGCGAGAGCAGCGGGCCGCGCGCGCGGTGGCCGCCCCCAGATCACCCGGCGGTACGGCTGCAGCTCGAAGCCCTCGGCCAGCGGCGCCAGGCTGGCGGCCGGCGCCAGCGTCTGCTCGACACCCGCCAGCCGCGCCAGCCGGGCGAGGTTGCCGGCGTGGTCCTCATGATGATGGGTCACCACCACCCGCCGCGTCGGCCGCTCGCCGGCGAACCGCCGCACCGCCGCCCACTGGTTGGCTGGCCCGGTGTCGATCAGGGTGCCGCCGAGGCGCCAGAGGATGCAAGTTGTGTTGATCCGCCCCGCGAACCGTCCCACCCGCAGGCCCTCGACGTCGGCGTGGCGCAACCGCTCGACCGCTCCCATGGCGGGATTATTCCGCACCGGCGTCCGCCCCGTCGCGCCGGCGAGACCGTATAATCGGCGGCGCTCGTCCCCTTCAGCCCGGCGATCCAGTCGGGCGGCGGCCGCGCAGCGACGGCGCGGCGGCGCCGACCATGAGCGAGACCCTCCGCACGCCCGACGAACGCTTCTCGGAGCTGCCCGGCTACTCGTTCGAGCCGCGCTACCTCGACGACCTCGAGGGTTTCGGGGGCCTGCGCCTGCACTACCTCGACGAAGGGCCGAGGACGGCCGAAGCCACCTTCCTGTGCCTGCACGGCCAACCCACCTGGAGCTACCTGTACCGCAAGATGATCCCAGCGTTCACCGCCGCCGGCCAGCGCGCGGTAGCGATGGACTTCTTCGGCTTCGGGCGCTCGGACAAGCCGGCGGACGAGGCCGTCTACACCTTCGACTTCCACCGCCGCGCGCTCCAGGCGTTCATCGCACGGCTGGACCTCGACCGCATCACCCTGGTGGCGCAGGACTGGGGTGGGTTGCTGGGTCTCACCCTGCCGATGGAGGCGCCCGAGCGGTTCGAGCGGCTGCTGCTCATGAACACCATCCTGGCCACCGGCGACCTGCCGCTGTCCGACGGCTTCCTGGCCTGGCGGGCCTGGTGCCGCGAGCACCCCGACATGGACGTGGCGGCGTTGATGGCGCGAGCCTGCCCGCAGCTGTCGCCGGCCGAAGCCGCGGCCTACGCGGCGCCGTTCCCCGACGCCCGCTACAAGGCCGGCGTCCGCCGCTTCCCCGAGCTGGTGCCGGAGCGGCCGGACGATCCGGGCGCGGCCGTGTCGCGCCGGGCGCGGCAGTGGCTGGCCGGCGAGTGGCAGGGGGCGAGCTTCCTGGCGGTCGGGGTGCGCGACCCGGTGCTGGGGACGCCGGCGATGCGCTATCTCCAGCGCACCATCCGCGGCGCCCCCCAGCCGCTGATGCTGGCCGAGGCCGGCCACTTCGTCCAGGAGCACGGCGCCGAGGTGGCGCGCGCCGCCCTGCACGCGTTCGCGGGAGGCGGCGGATGAACTGCTACGTCGCGGTGACCGATCCCACCCTCTACCGGTTCCTCCGCGCCCGGCCGCGGTTCGACGAGATCAACTTCCTCCGCCCCAGCGGCAGCCGCCGGTTCCGCGCTCTCGCCGCCGGCGAGCCGTTCCTGTTCAAGCTCCACAGTCCCGAGCACTTCATCGTCGGCGGTGGGTTCTTCGCCGCCGCCGCGCCGTTGCCGTCGAGCCTCGCCTGGGAGATCTTCGGGGAGCGCAACGGCGCGCTGTCTCAAGCCGACCTCGAGCGGCGGCTGGGGCGCTACCGCCGCCGGCGCGGGGCCGAGCGCGCCGACCATCCCGTCGGCTGCGTCATCCTGCAGAACCCGTTCTTCTTCGACGAGGCCGACTGGATCCCGGCGCCACGCAGCTTCTCGAAGTCGATCGTCCAGGGCAAGACCTACGACACCGAGAAGCCCGAGGGCCGCGCGCTGTGGGAGGCGGTGCGGCTGAGGCTGCAGCCGGTGACCACCGGCGACCGGCCCGACTCGCAGGCCGACATGTTCGGCGAGCCGGTGCTGATCCATCCGCGGCTCGGCCCGGGCGCCTTCCGCGTGCTGGTCACCGAGGCCTACCGGCGGCGGTGCGCGGTGACCGGCGATCCGGCCCTGCCGGCGCTCGAGGTGGCCACCATCCGGCCGCCGGCCGACGGCGGTCTGCTGCGGCTCGACAACGGCCTGCTGCTGCGCGCCGATCTACGCCGGCTGTTCGACCGCGGCTTCCTGACGGTCACGCCGGACCACCAGGTCAGGGTGAGCCGGCAGCTAACGGCCAGCTACCGCGACTCGATGGCCCACGGCGAGCTCGACGGCCGCGAGATCGCGCTGCCGGACACCGCCGGCGACCGGCCGCGTGCCGAGTTCCTGGCCTGGCACAACCGGACGGTCTTCCGCGGCTAGCCGGCCGTTACCGTCACGCGTTCAAGCGAGGCCGCCCAGCCGCCGCGGACCGTCCAGCCCGGCGATGCGGCCGTTGCCCGCGCGCAGCAGCTCCTCGAGATCGGCCGGCGGCAGCGGCCGGCTGAAGTAGTAGCCCTGAACCTGGCGGCAGCCCTCGGCGGCCAGGAAGTCGAGCTGGGCTCGCGTCTCGACCCCTTCGGCGATGACCTCCAGCCCCAGCTTCTGGCCGAGCACGGTGATCAGGCTGACGATCACCGGGTCGGGCGAGCCGTTGCCCAGCCCCGCGACGAAGGTGCGGTCGATCTTGAGCCTGCGCAGCCGGAAGCGCCGCAGGTAGTCGAGTGACGAGTAGCCCTTGCCGAAGTCGTCGAGCGCAAAGCCCACGCCGAGCGCCAGCAGCCGCTCGATCGACGCCTCGACCGTCGGCGACGCCTGCACCAGCAGGCTCTCGGTCAGCTCGAGCTCGAGCAGCGCCGGGTCGAGCCCGGTCGCCTGGAGGGCGTTGGCCACCGTCTCCGGCAACCGCGGCTCGCGGACCTGTACCGGCGACAGGTTGACCCCGACCCGCAGCTCGATGCCGAGACTCTCTCGCCAGCGCTGCGCCTGGGCGCAGGCCTGGTGCAGCACCCACTCTCCGATCGGCACGATCAAACCGGTGGCCTCGGCGGCCGGAATGAAGCGGTCGGGCGGAATCCAGCCGCGGCCGGGGTGGCACCAGCGCAGCAGCGCTTCGACGCCGATCACGACGCCCGAGTCGAGGTCGATCTGCGGCTGGAAGGCGAGCGACAGCTCGTCGCGCTCCAGGGCCCCCCTCAGCTCCTGACCGAGCCACATCCGCCGTCGCACCTCGCGGTCCATCTGCTGCTCGTAGAAGCGGAACGAGCTGCGGCCGTCGGCCTTGGCCCGGTAGAGCGCCATGTCGGCGTTCTTGATCAGGCTGCGGGCGTCGGCCGGTCCCGGCGGATGCACGGCGATGCCGATGCTGGCGCCGACGTAGATCTCCTGGCCCCGCACGGCGAACGGCTGGGTGAAAGCGTCCAGCAGTTCCTGGGCCAGACTGCTGGCGGTCTCGAAGCTCGCCAGGCCGCTGGGGACGATGCCGAACTCGTCGCCGCCGAAGCGCGCCAGGGTGGCGCCCTCGGGCAACCGTCCGCGCAACCGGCGGCCGACGGCCACCAGCAGGTCGTCGCCCACGGCGTGGCCGTAGCTGTCGTTGATGTCCTTGAAGTGGTCGAGGTCGAGGATCATCACGGCCACGACGCCGGTGCCACCGGCGCGGTCGAGCTCGCGCTCGAGCCGCTCGCCGAAGGCGTATCGGTTGGGCAGGGCGGTGAGGAAGTCGTGCCGCGCCATGTGGTGCAGACGCCGCTCGGCCTCGACCCGCTCCGAGATGTCCTCCTGCACCACCACGAAATGATCGATGCCGGCGGCCGGGTCGACCAGCGGCTTGACGGTCTGCTCGACGGTGTACAGGTGACCGTCCTTGTGCCGCACCACCACCTGCCCGCGCCACAGCTCGTTGGCCGGCAGCCGCTGCCACTGTCGGGGGTCGAGACCCTCCAGCGAGCGCCCGGCGTCGAGCAGGGAGGCGTCCCGTCCGAGCAGCTCGTCCTCGGAGTAGCCGCTCAACTCGCTGAAGGCGCGGTTGACCCACTCCACCGCACCGTCGTAGCTGGTGATGAAGATGGCGCTCGCCGCCGAGTCCATGGCCGCCGCCTGCAGCCGCAGGATGCGCTCGACGTGGCGCCGCATGCTGATGTCGCTGTAGATCCCGAAGATGCCGATCTGGCGCCCGTCGCGGAAGATGGGATAGCCCAGGATGCGCACATCGACCGGCGTGCCGTCCTTGCGCCGCCGGGTGCTCTCGGCGGCCACGATCTCGCCGCGCATCACTCGCCGCGACAGCCCCGAGGCTTGAGGCTCAGAGTCGTCGGGCACGATCAACGAGTTGATCTGGCGGCCGACCGCCTCCTCGCACCGGTAGCCGAAGATGCGCTCGAACGAGCGGTTGACCTCGATCACCCGGTCGTCCTCGCTGAGCAGCACGATGGCGTCGGGCGAGTCCTCGAACAGCTGCCGGAAGTTGGCGTCGTCCCAGCGCGGGGCGCAGCCGTCGGCGGGGGTGCCGACAGCCAGTCTCAACCGGGGTCTGGAGTCCTGTCGCATGGCCTGAAAGCCCGACCCAGGCTACCCAGCGGCGGCGGCGCGGAATATGACCTGCTTCACAGCCGGCGCCCGGCGCCCTCCTCAGGGGCAGCTTCCTCAAGGGGGAAGAACAGCTCCTCGATCGGCCGGCCGGCCAGACGGGCGATGCGAAACGCCAGCGGCAGGCTGGGATCGAACCGCCCGGTCTCGATGGCGTTGACCGTCTGGCGCGAGACGCCCAGTCTGCGGGCCAGCTCCGCCTGGGTCCAGTCGCGCTCGGCGCGCAGCACCTTGAGCCGGTTCTTCACGCCCGCCACCCGGCGCCTAGCCACTGCCCCAGGGGATAGGCCACCCGCCCGCGCTCGCGCAGCACGGCGAACAGCACCACCCCGGCGGCGATCTGCAGCAGCTCCGCCGTCCCGAACCGGCGCAGCCAGCCGACCAGCAGGACGACGGCAACGAACGTCACCGCCGGAGCCAGCGCCGCCAGCGGCGAGCCCCGCCCGGCGGCCGGCCGCTGGGGCGGCACCCGGGCCATGCCCTGACGCCGCAGCCAGGCCGCCATCAACACTGCCGGGCCGCTCAGCATCGCCGCCGCCAGCGCCAGGCGCGAGCCCGCGTGCGCCGGTGGACCGAGCTCGGCCAGCCCCGCCCCGACGACCCCGAACCAGGCCACCAGCGAGACCGCCAGGAAGGCCAGCTCGGCTCGCCGGCCCGCCGGCCCGCGGCCGGAGCCCCAGACGGCTCCCGCGGTGACCAGCAGCGCCGCCAGCCGCCAGCCGACCCCCGCCGCGCCCGAGCCGGGGCCGGTCGCGAGCAGCGCGAGCGGCAGCCAGGCCAGCAGCCCGTGGAGCGGTCCACCGCGAGCCGGCAACGGCGCGGGGCGTCGCCGGGGCCGTGTCATAGACAAATTTGCTTGTCTTTGAAACAAGCTCACTTGTCGAATCATAGCTATACTTTGACTTAAAGACAAGCTAGCTTGTCTCTCGAATTCAAGTCAGAGAGGAGGCCCGCGCGCCACCCCAGCCGGGCGGAAGCGGCCCTGAGCTCGCCGGGCCTGTCGCGCGTGCCGGGCGCCGAGCGCAGGGCTCCGCCGGCCTTCTGCGACGGCGGCGCTCGCCGGACCCGGCGGACAGGCTAGACTCCGGCGATCGGGACGGTCGAAGCCGATGACGGATCAGCAGGCCCAGCCGCGGATCGTGGTCGGCGACAGCGCGCTGGCGCTGCCGCCCGGAGTCCCGCTGGCCGATTGGGCGCTGGAGCGCAGGCGGTTCCAGAACCCCCGCATCCGCACCCTGCTGGGCGCCATCCGGCTGCTCGAGCAGGTGCTCGACAGCAACTACGCCATCCTCCACTGCTCGCCGGCGCGGGTGCGGGAGATCTGGAAGCAGGTGCGCGCCACGGCGGAGGTCATCGAGCAGCGGTTCGCGCCGCTGCTGCGCCACCCCTCACCGGTGCCCCGGCTGGACGAGGCAAGGCGCGGCGTCGGCGTCGCGCTGCGGCTGCTCGAGACCTCCACGATCGACGAGCTGGCGCGCCACCCGGCCGAGGTGCCCGACGACCAGCTGGAGCGCACCCGCCGGCTGCTGTGCGTCTCGATGGGCAAGCTACACGCCTTCCTGCAGGACAGCTTCGGCGCGGTGATGGGCGCCGACCCGCGCAGCCTGCACGACCAGGACTACTTCCTGTCCCGACGGTTCCGCCGCGACGTCGAAGAGGCCGAATGGCTGCTCGAGAGCGTCGAGGCGCTGGAGCGCGTGGTGCAGGCGGCGGCGCGTGACAACGTCGCTCGGCTCGAGCCGTGGATCGAGCGGCTGGCCAGTGAGCACCTGCTGCCGGACGGCCGCACCTGGCAGGGGATCGCCGCCATGCTCGAGCGCGTCGACGAGCTCGCCGGCAAGGTCGACAAGGCGCTGGCGCTGCAGGGCATCCGGTTCGAGGAGCTGGAGCTGCTGCAGGGCTACCGTCACCAGCTGCCGCTCGAGCGCCACGCCATCGCCGCCCTCTACGCAGGCGGGCGCGAGGCGGTGGATGAGCTCAAGGCGGCAGCGCCTGGCGAGCGACCGCTGCGCGAGCAGGCGATCGCCGACCTGGCGGGCTGCCACCGGGCGCTCAGCCGGCACCTGCTGGTCCGGTCTCGCACGCTGCACGACATCCTGCGGGACCTGGCCGCCTTCGTGCCGATCTGGCTGGCCAATATCCGCAAACGCCGGGCTCTGCTGCTCTACTCCGGCGGATCCGACGGCCCGGCGGACGCGGCCGGCGGCGGCTGAGGCGGCCGCCCGACGGGTCCCGATGGCGAGCCGGCGCCGCAGACGCCTCCGACGGCTCGCCGTCCTGGCGGCCGCGGTGCTGGCCGGCTGGCTCGGGTGGGAGGCGGTCACCTGGCCGCGGGTGGCGGGGCTCGCCGACGCCAACCCCGAGAGCACGGCGTTCATCGAGCGCTGGCAGCGCCAGCAGCGGCGGGCCGGAGGCAGTGAGCGGATCGACTGGCGATGGGTCCCCTACACCCAGATCTCGCCCCACCTCAAGCGTGCCGTGCTGGTGGGCGAGGACATCGACTTCTTCTCTCACCGCGGCTTCGCCACCGAGGAGATGAAGGCCGCGCTCCGCGACGCGTGGCGCGATCGCAAGCCGCCGCGCGGCGCCTCGACGCTCACCCAGCAGCTGGCCAAGAACCTGTGGCTGTCGCCCTCGCGCTCACCGCTGCGCAAGCTGCGCGAGGCGGCTCTCACCTGGCAGCTCGAGCGCCAACTGACCAAGCGCCGGATCTTCGAGCTGTACCTGAACGTCGCCGAGCTGGGCCCCGGAGTCTTCGGCGCCGAAGCGGCCAGCCGCCGGTACTTCGGCAAGCCAGCTTCGGCGCTCGAGCCGACAGAGGCCGCGATGCTCGCCGCCAGCCTGCCGTTTCCTCGCCGCCATCCGCCGGGCAGCTCCGCTCGCGTCTACCGCCGCCGGGTCGCCACGCTCGAGCGCCGCATGGCGGCGGCGCAGTGGCTGTGGCAGGTGATCTGAGCCCGGCTCGCCCGCCGCGCTAGCCCTTGCGGCGATCGTCGCCGCGGCGTCGATCCCGACCCGTGCGCCGGTCCAGGAAGAGCGAGAACGGGAAAACCCCGCGGATCCCCGAGCTCGCATGGCGGCGGTCCGAACCGGAACGACGTTCGCCGCGCCGGCGCTCTTCGTGCTCCTGGTCGCTGCCCCTGTCGTCGGCCATCCTCGCCTCCTGATGGTGGTCCTACGAGTTGATGGTGGTCTTACGGCATAGCTTACCGCATCGCCCGGGCCAGCGCGCGGCGCCCGCTATCCCGGCGGCGCGGGAAGCTGCCGGCCCGGTGACCACGGTACGCCCGCCTCGTCGAGGCGGCGCTCGAGCGCCGGCATCTCGTCGCTCAGGATCCGCTCGAAGGCGGCGTGCAGCTCGGCGAACTCCTCCTGGGCGATCTCGAACTGGCGCCGGTGCATCGGCGTCGGCCCGTAGGTCGACAGGAAGTTCCCCAGGCTGACCACCCCCAGCCGCCTGAGCACGGTGACCGGACCGGGGTCGGCGTACTCGTCGTCGCGGCGGTCGTTGCCGGCCAGCCGGTCGTGCAGCGCCACCACCCGGGCCTCGATCTCCCGCACCTCGTCGTCCAGCGCGTTGCCCGGCACCATCGAGCGCGTCAGGGCCCCGCGCATCGCCGACAGCTTCTCCTCGGTGTCGTGGAACACGGTGTGGGTGGCCTGCACCACGCGCTGGGTCTCCGCCAGCTGCCGCAGGAAGGCCGCCACCTCCGCCGGCTCGGCGCCGGGCAGCCCGCGGCTACGCATCGGCACCACCTCGAAGCCCTGTTTCTCGCCGAGATCCGTCACCACGCCGTCGACCCGCTTGGCCAGCTCGACCGTGTAGCTGCCCGGCGCCGCCAGGAAGCCTCCGTCGTCGTCGTCGTCGCCCCCCATCTGCTCGGGATCGAACGGGCCGAGAGCCGGGTAGGACAGGTCCCAGGCCACCCGGTGGAAGCCCGCGCCGGTCGGCCCGGTCAGCCGCCGGACCACCTCGCCGGCGACGTCGCGCACGGTCAGCAGGACCGCCGGATCCTCCTCGGTCTCCTCCTCGCGCAGCGCCTCCCAGCCGGGGTAGGGCGTGTCCTCGCCCTTCTCGGCGCGCTCCTTCTCCTCTTCCTGCCGCCGCTGCTTGCGGGTCTTGAGGCCGTCGGCCAGGTAGTAGGTGAAGACGGCGCCGAACGGCGGGTTGGGCGCGGTGAAGAAGGCGCCCCCCTGCGACGCCTTCTCGTTGAAGCCGAGCACCCGCCGCTGGATGTACCACCAGGCGTCCTTGACCGGGAACAGCCGGGCGGGGCGGGCGAGCGACTCCTCCGACACCTCGCGCAGCGGGCTGTAGTCGTCGAGGATCCAGAAGCCGCGGCCGAAGGTGGCGCCGACCAGGTCGTTCTCGCGCTGCTGGATGGCCAGGTCGCGGAACGGGATGGTGGGTGCGCCGCCGCTCAGCTTGATCCACTTGCCGCCGCCGTCGACGGTGAAGAAGACGCCGAACTCGGTGCCGGCGAACAGCAGCCCGGGCTTGACGTGGTCCTGCACCACCCGCCACACCAGGTGGCGCTCCGGCAGGTCGCCGACGATCGCGCGCCAGCTCCGCCCACGGTCGGTGCTCTTGAGCAGGTAGGGGGAGAAGTCGCCCGCCTTGTGCTGGTCGACCGCGACGTAGACGGTGTCGGCGTCGTGCAGATCGGCCTTGATGTCGTTGACGAAGAACATCGGCGCGACCCCCGGCAGGCGGTCGATCCGGCGCCAGCTGCCGCCACCGTCCTCCGACACCTGGATCAGCCCGTCATCGGTGCCGGCGTAGATCAGCCCGTCGACCAGCGGCGACTCGGACAGCGAGGTGACCGTGCCGTACTTGGACATCGCCCCCAGGTCCCAGATCGCGTCGAAGCTCGGCACCCGGCCCATCATCGGCAGGGTGAGCCGGTCGAGCCCGCGCGACAGGTCGCCGCTGATCGGCCGCCAGCTGTCGCCGCGGTCGTCGCTGCGCCACACCCGCTGGCTGGCGAAGTACAGCCGCGCCGGATCGTGCGGACTGATCAGGATCGGCGAGTCCCAGTTGAAGCGGTCCCACTCCTCGCCCTTCTCCGGCTGCGGCTGGATGTAGATCATCTCGCCGGTCTTGCGGTCCCAGCGGGTCAGGTTGCCCTCCTGCCACTCGGAGTAGACGATGTTGGGGTCGGTGGGGTCGATCGCCGGCTGGTGGCCGTCGCCGAACAGGGTGATCTGCCAGTCGGAGTTGCGGATGCCGTGCACGTTGTCGGTGCGAGACGGACCGTACTGGGTGTTGTTGTCCTGGGTGCCGCCGACCAGGTTGTAGAACGGCTCGTCGTAGTCCACCGCCACCTTGTAGAACTGCGTCACCGGCAGGTTGGCGACGAACTTCCAGCTCTTGCCGAGGTCCCAGCTCTCGTAGATACCGCCGTCGCAGCCGCTCAGCAGGTAGTCGGGATCGTGCGGGTCGAACGCCAGCGCGTGGTTGTCGGAGTGCTTGTGCTCTTCCTGCATGCGGCTGAACGTCTTGCCGCCGTCCTCGGTGACGTGCATCCGCACGTCCATCTGGTAGACGCGGTCGAACTGGTGCGGGCTGGCGAAGATCTCCTGGTAGTAGTGCGGGCCGGTGCCGCCGGAGATGTAGTCGTTGCGCTTCTCCCAGCTCTCGCCGCGGTCGGCCGAGCGGTAGAAGCCGCCCTCGCGGTGGGCCAGCTCGATCGTGGCGTACACCACGTCCGGGTCCTGCGGCGAGATCGCCAGGCCGATCTTCCCCATCTCCTCGGACGGCAGCCCCTTCTCCAGCTTGCGCCAGCTCTCGCCGCCGTCGGTCGACTTGTGGATGGCGGTCTCGGGACCGCCGTTGATCAGCGCCGCGACGTTGCGGTAGCGCTGATGGGTGGCGGCGTACAGCAGGTCGGGATCGCGCGGGTCCATGTGGACCTCGTTGACGCCGGTGTACTCACCGCCGCCGAGCACCTTGCGCCAGCTGTCGCCGCCGTCGGTGGTCTTGTACAGCCCACGCTCGCCGCCCGCCGACCACAGCGGCCCCTGGGCGGCGACGAAAAGGGTGTCCGGGTCGTCCGGATGCACCACGATCATGCCGATGTGCTCGCTGTCGGCCAGCCCGCGCTTCTCCCAGCTGGCGCCGCCGTCGCGGCTGCGGTAGACGCCGTCGCCGTAGCCGACGTGGCGCCCGCCGACGTTCTCGCCGGTCCCCACCCACACCACCTCGGAGTTGCTCGGATCGAGCGCGATCGCGCCGATCGAGTACGAGCCCTGGCCGTCGAAGATCGACTTCCAGGTGGTGCCGGAGTTCTCGGTCTTCCACACCCCACCGCTGCCGACCGCCACGTACCACGTAGACGAGCGCTCGGGATGGACCACGATGTCCGCCACCCGTCCCGACATCAGCGCCGGCCCGATGCCGCGCAGCTCGAGGCCGGTGAAGGTGCCGGCGCTCATCTTCGGCTCGTCCTGCTGCTCGGCGGCCTCCTTCTTGGCCTTGTCCTTGTCCTTCGCGGCCCACGCCGGCATGGCGGCGAGCATCAACAGGGCGGTGGCAACCTTGAGGAACCTCATTGTGGCCTCTCCTTTTCTCGGCCCGGTTGGCCGGTTCGCGTGCGGAACCTGCGGAGGCTAGCAGAAGCCGAACCCGCCGCTGCGCGCTCAGCGCGACAGGTCGAAAAGGTGGCTGAACTTGACGCTCAGGCTGCGATCCCGCACCCCCAGGCCGGAGCCGGCGGCGTCGCGGATCTCGTCGTAGACCAGGTAGAGCCCGGTGTTGGCGACCCGCAGCCAGCCGAACCGCAGGTTGCTGGCCCACAGATCGTCACGGTCGTTGTACTGCACCAGCGCCTGCAGGAAGATGCGCGGTGTGAACGAGTAGCTGGCCCGCATCCGTCCCAGGTTGGTCGCGAAGGCGCCGCCCGGCAGCTCGACGTCGTTGTGCGACCAGCGCAGCTCGACGTCGAGGGTCTCGCCGCGGCGGAAGCGGAATCCGGGCGACAGCGCCACCCGGTCGCCACCGAAGAAGCCGCCGACGTTGGCGCGCAGCTCGAAGCCCGCCGCCGCACCGCGGTTGGTGAAGGCCACCAGCTGCAGCTCGCGGTGGTCGTAGGTGCCCGCCGGCACGACCACGCCGGCGGCGATCTCGAACGGCTCGGCTACGCCCTCGCGGGTGAAGTTGATGCCGGTGTGGATCTCGTGGCCGCTCTTCCACTCCCAGTGGTTGTCGACGTGCAGGAAGCCGGTCTGCTGAAAGCCGTCGAAGTCCCAGAAGCCGCGGTACGAGATGTGCGGCCGCAGCTCCTGGAGGCCCCACAGCCGCTCGGGACGGATGCGGCGCAGCGCGAAGCCGTCCAGCTTGCGGTAGCCGCGACGGGCGAGGAAGCCGACCTCGGGGTTGAAGCCCTCGCCGACCTCCGTCAAGTTGGCGGCGAACCGCCAGCGCTCCGAGCTCCAGCTGCCGCCGAGCCGGAAGGCGTGATCGCCACGCTCGATCCCCGGAGTGTCGGTGCGCGCCACGAAGCCCTGCAGCAGACCGTTGGCGCCGATCCCCCAGCGACCGTCGACGGCCAGGGTGAGGTTGCGATCGGCGCCGGCGCCGCGCCGCCCCACCGCCAGCACGCCAATCTGCGATCGCGCCGCCAGGTCGCGCGCGTAGCGGGCCACCGCGAAATCGTGGCGTGGCGCCACCCCACCCACCGCCTCGGAGCGCATCGCGAGCAGGCCCAGGTTGTTTCGTCCCAGCTTGCCGGTGAGCCGGGCGCCGCCGACGATCGGGATGGCCTCGCCGTTCGGTCCGATGCCGATTCGCCGGCTGAAGAACAGCTCCACCTCCTCTTCCACCCCGACCGCGAACAGGCCGGCGTTCTCGAGAAAGAACGGCCGCTTCTCCGGAAAGAACAGGTTGAACCGATCGAGGTTGATCTGCTGCTCGTCGGCCTCGACCTGGGCGAAGTCGGTGTTGACCGTGAGGTCGAGGGTCAGGCTGGGTCCGAGGCCGAGCTTGAGGTCGCCCCCCAGCTCCTGCTCGTCGGTGGCGCCGCCGCCGGTCGCCGACCGGCGCGAGCGGGCGAGCAGATACGGCACGGCTTGCACGGTGCGCGGGCTCGGCGCCGTCAGGCCGCTCACCGTGCCTGCCAGCGACAGCCGCGTCAGGTCGTGCTGGCGCGGCAGCGGCGCCCAGTAGGCGGTCTCGTTGCGGCGCCGGATGTTGCGCTGGAAGTTGACGCCCCAGGTCTGCTCTCCGCCCCGCGGGTAGCGCAGGGTGCGGAACGGAATAGCCATCTCGGCGCTCCAGCCGATCTCGGATTGCAGCGCCCGGACCTGCCAGACGCCATCCCAGTTGCGGTTGAGCCCGCCGGCGGTGCCGAACCCCCCCTCGCCCTCGCCGGTGAGCTGAGCGTCGTACTCGAGGCCTGACGGACTGGTGCCGAAGACAAAGCCCGTGCTGCGGTCGCGGAAGGTGTCGAACACCACCTGGAAGCTGTCGGTCTCGGACAGCGAAGAGTCGCGCCGGCCGGCGCCGGTGATGATCCGCTGGGGCTGGCGATCGAAGCACACCACCCCGATGTAGACGGTGTCGTCGGTGAAACCAAGGTAGATCTCGGTGCGCTGGCTCGCCGGCTGTCCCTCGTCGGGCGCCGTCTGCCACAGGCCGCTCGCCGGTTCGACTCCCTGCCAGGCCGGATCCGACAGCACCTCGCCGTCGAGCCGAGGCGGGGCCAAGAGTCGCTCGGCCCGCATCGCGGGACGGGATTCGACCGCCGCGGCGGGCACGGCTGCGAGAGCCGCGAGCGCTGCGGCGATCAACGCTGCGTTGGACGACGCCATCATCGGCCGCCGCATCCTAACCCCGTCGCGGCGGGCGGGCGGCGCGCCGGTACAATCGTTGGCGGCCGACACGACCGGCCGGCCCGAACCATGCAGAGGATCCGACTTTCCGACCGCGCCGGTCTCGCAGCTGGCGTGCTCGCCGCGGGGCTGCTCAGCGCGGCGCCGGCCGCCGGCGGCGAACTCGAGGACGAGCTGCGCCGGCGGTGGGTGGGGCGCTGGGTGGTGACCGCCGTCGAGGCGCAGTCGGACTGCGACGGCTCGTACACGAACAACCGCATGCTGGGCGCGCGGCCGGTATCGTCGGGCCACTACCGGCTCGCCGCCGGCGAGCTCGGACGGATCGACAACCTCCACCTGCGCCGGTCGCGGATCGACCTGCTGATCGCTCTCGACGAGCCGCTGAGGCTGTCGTTCCGAGACGGGCCCTTCGAGCTCTTCGAGCAGGCGCTCTGCCTCATCGAGCTCCGCCTGCCCGCGCCGCGCAGCGCCGTCCGACGGCGGCAGGTGGAGCCGCTCGAAGAGCTGATCTCGACCGCGGTGGCGGGCTTCGACTCGCGCGACGAGGCCGCCGCGTCGCCCTACGCCAGCGGCCGAACGGTCGAGCCGCTGCCGGACGGCTACGAGGCCACGCTGGCCGCCTACCGCCAGTTCCAGGCGGCACGGCTGCGGGACGCGCTGGCGGACCGGCTGGGCACGGCGCTCGACCGCGCCGCCCGGCTGGCCGCCGGCGCCGCCGACGATGCCGACTACGCCAGCGGCCTGGCGGCCGGCGCCGACGACAGCGAGGCCGACCGCCGGGTGAGCGGCGCGCGGTGCGAGGAGCTACCGGCGACCGAACTCTACCCGCGCCGCGGCAAAGCGCCTGACGGGCTGGACGAGGCCGCCGCCGAGCGCTGGCTCGACGGCTACCGCGACGGCCAGCGGCTGATGTTCGAGATCCTGCTGGCCCAGCGCCTCGCCCGCTGCCTCTACTGAGGGGCGGGCACCGGCGGGCGGGCGCCGCTCAGCCGCCGGACTCGATCAGCTCGGCGAGCAGCTCCCGGTCGCGCACGAGCTGTCCGCGGTGACGGGGGAGCCGGTCCAGGATCCCGACCAGGGGAAGTCGTGCAGATCCAGCTACATCCGGACGCGCAGCAGCGGCTCGCTTAGAGGTCAGGCCAGCCGGCCGGCCCCACCGCCACGGCGTGCAGTAGGATCGGGCACGGAGGCACCCATGAAGCGGTACTCGAAAGTCGTCTGGCCCGGTTTCTCCAACGCTCCGGCGCCCCGCCAGATCGCCAAGGTGGGGCGCAACGAGCCGTGTCCCTGCGGTAGCGGCAAGAAGTACAAGGAGTGCCATGAGCGGGCCGGCAGCGCGTTCCTCGAGAAGCTCGCCCGGCAGGCCGACAAGGAGCGGCTACGCGAGGCGCGCCGGCACCTCAAGGAGCAGGGCGTTCCCTGGTACCGCAGGATGTTCTACAAGCCGTAGCGGGCAGCGCGGCGCGCGGCCGCGTCGCCGCTCAGGCGCGCTTCAGAACCGCGCCGAGGACCGCGCCCCCGACCACCCCGGTGATCAGGCTGGTCCCGCCCCAGCACCAGGCCAGGAAGTACGGGAAGCCCTCGAGCACCAGCGGGTTGTAGAACTCGCTGAAGAACGCCACCATGCCAAGCCAGAAGCCGAAGGTGGCGCCGCCGGCGACACCCGGCGCCCAGCAGTCGCGCGTCTTCGAGAACAGGATCGCCGCAAACAGGGCGATCAGCACCGAGATCAGCAGGAACCACAGGGGATTGGCCTGCTCGGAGGTGAACACCGGATACTCGGTGTAGGTGCTCCCCAGGATGAAGCCGTGCATCACGAAGTCGGCGAGGTTCATGGCGATGCCGGCGGCCAGGCCGGCAATCAGGATCTTCGTCCAGTTCATGGCTCCCCCTTGCTCGTGGACGGTCACGAGCCGGCCGCGCGCACGGACCGCCCGGTGGATCGGCTGCGAGTTCGACGGCCTAGTCTAGCCGAGAGGCTTAGACCGGGCGGGCCGCCCGCCGGCAGAGCAACGGATACGACCGGCTAGCGGTCGCCGCGTTTCGGGACCGCGACCGCGGGGTGGTGGCCGTGGGTCTCGGGATGACCGCTTGCCCGCCGTCCATCGCCGCGGGTCGGTACCGCAGCGGCGTCGACGATCTCGAGCTCACCGGCCGCGAGCAGCTTCTGGACCGGCTCGAACTCCACATGATGCACTGCGATCTGGCCGTACCGTCGCGGTCCCAGATGGAGCACCTTGCCCTTGGGCAGCTTGACCCGGAGCGGGCGCTGCGTCTTGTTCAGAACGGTCTTCATCTCGCGTCTACCCCCCGCCCCTGATTGTAACCGCTACGCGACACCCGCCGCGAGGGGCCACGGAACGTTATGATCCCGCCGTGCGGAGGGAGAGACGGCGCCACCCCCGGCTGGCGATTCCGCTGGAGGTGGAGATCCAGGCGGCCGAGGACGAGCAGGCGACCACGGCGACGATGCGCGACCTGAGCGCAGGCGGCGCCAGCCTGCTGACCACGCGTCGCGTGGAGCTCGGCACCGTGCTGTCCCACGTGCGCTTCGCTCTGCCGCGCGAAGACGGCGGGGCGCCGATCGAGATCGACCTCGGCGCTGCGGTCGTGCGCTGCGAGCAGCAGGATGCGGTGAGCGGCGAGACCGAGTTCGAGCTGGGCATCCAGTTTCGCGATGTCACCCGCGAGTTCTTCGAGCAGCTGCAGCAGTTCGTCTTCCGGCGTCTGCGCACCGGCAGCGCCGATCGCGTGCCGCTCGAGCAGCCGATAGCCATCCGCTTCGAGCGGTTCGACGACTTCGTCGAGGAGGTGTCGGCCAACATCTCGACCACCGGCATGTTCATCCGCACTCGCAACCCGCGGCCGCCCGGCAAGCTGTTCAGCTTCCAGTTCCAGCTCGGCGACGACTTCACGCTGCTGGAGGGCCGCGCCGAGGTGGTGTGGCGCCGCCGGCAGAGCGAGGGCCCCGACCGGCCCCCCGGCATGGGGGTGAAGTTCGTCAACCTCGACGTCACCAGCCACCGGCTGATCCAGCGGCTGATCAGGCAGCGCGACGAGGCGGGCGGCGCGCCGGCCGCACCAGCGGAGGCTCCGCCGCCGCCCGAGGCAGCCGTGACGCCCGACGCCGACCAACCGGCCGAGCTCTCCCCCGCCCCGCCCGAACCGCCCCAGCCGGAGGCAGCCGCGACCGAGCCGGACGCCGCGGCGCTCGAGCAGGCCGCCGCGCGCCACCAGGACGAGCTGCGCCGCCTGCGCTCGCGGCTCGAGGAGCGCCATGCCGCCGCCGCCAGCGAGCTCGAGGAGCGGCTACGAGAGGCCGAGTCGGCTCGCCACAGGGCCGAAAGCGCGCGCCAGGGGCTGCTGGCGGACCTGGAGCAGCTGCGCTCCGCAGGCCCCGAGCTCGAGCATCGCCTCGCCGAGGCCGAGGGTGAGCGCGACCGGGCACGCCGCCAGGTCGAGGAGCTGGAGGCGGCGCGGCCCGACATCGAGCGACGCCTCGCCGAGACCGAAGCCGAGCGCGACCAGGCACGCCGCCAGGTCGAGGAGCTGGAGGCGGCGCGGCCCGACATCGAGCGACGCCTCGCCGAGACCGAAGCCGAACGCGAC
>JBFGNS010000033.1:0-30046 GCA_041574955.1 Thermoanaerobaculia bacterium
GCGGCCGTCGGCCGCTGGCGCTGGCCGAGGAGCGCACCCGCCTGCTGCTCGAGGCGGTGGCGGAGAGCGGTGCGCGGCTCGGCTTCGTCAGCAGCTTCAGCACCCTCGGGCGGCGAGGGGGCCTCGCCGGCCTGCAGGGCGAGCTGTTCCGCCGGCTCCACCCGTACTTCGAGGTCAAGCGCAGGATGGAGGAGATGGTGGTCACGGCGGCGCGCGGCGGGCTGCCGGCGGCGATCGTCAACCCGACGACCTGTCTCGGGCCGTGGGACGGCAAGCCGCATGGCCGCTCGATCGTCGGCCAGCTCCTGCGTGGCGAGGTGCTGGCGGTGGCCGAGCACAGGATCAACGTCATCGACGTGCGCGACGTCGCCGCCGGGCTGCTCGCCGCGGTGGCGGCGGAGCGCTACGCCGAGCCGATCCCGCTCGCCGGCCACAACCTGCTGGTGGGCGAGCTGGTCGACTGGATCTGCGAGCTCGCCGGTGTCCCGGCGCCGCGCTGGCGTCCGCCGGCGGCGACCACGGTGGTGCCCTCCTACCTGGCCGAGGGCCTGCTGGCCCTGGTCGGGGCGCGCTCGCCGTCGCCCGCGCTGGTGCCGATCCTGCTGTGCGAGCAGGACTGGCGGCCGGTGGGGCGGGCACAGCGCCAGCTCGGCGCCGCACCGCGCTCGCTGTCGGCCACCCTGCTCGACACGGTCGAGTGGCACCGCCGGCTGGAGCACGGGCGGCCGGAGCGCCCGCCGGCCGTCTACGGGTGGTCGTAGCCGATGATCTCGGCCAGCGGCGGCTGCTGGCTGAGGGCGTGCGCCGCCAGGCGGCCGGAGATCACCGCCGACTCGACGCAGCCCATGTTGTGGCCGCAGTCGGTCCAGTCGCCGGCCACCGTCAGGTTGTCGACCGAGATGTCGAGCGGCGACAGGCGGTCGGCGAGGGCGCCCGGCGGTGACAACACGTAGCGGTCGGTCGGGTTGACGTTGGCGGTCCAGAACTGGCTGTCGAAGCGGTCGGAGCCGCTCCTGTGCGGACCGCCGTCGGGGTTCATCAGCAGCTCCCAGCGGAAGCCGTCCGGGCCGGTGGCACGCGGCCACAGTGTCGCCACGTGCCGCTCCAGAAAGCGCACCGCGTTGCGCCGCACGCGGCGCCGCATCTCGCTCTCGTAGCCGGTTGCGGAACGCGGCGGCGCCGGCTCCGGGGTGGCCAGCACGGAGCAGAAGTAGGCGATGGCGCCGGGCTCCTCCGGCCACCCCTCCTCCTCGATCAGCTGGCGCATGTCGGCCCAGGTGTCGAACGGCTCGACAAAGCCCGACAGGTTGGTCGGCGGGCCCGGCCAGCCGAGCTGCTCCATGTCCTCGCTCATCCAGAGCTGGAAAGCCTGGGTGGCCACGGTCTCCATCGAGGCGGCCATCCGCCGCCACGACGGCACCCGCTCGACCAGCTCGCCCGCCACGTGCGGCACCGCGCCGCCGCCGACAGCCAGCACCACGAAGTCGAAGTCGCGCGTCACCTCGAGCCGCCGGCGGCCGACCCGGCGGCGGTCCCAGTGCGACTCGAACGCCACGCCTTCGTTCTCCAGCCGCTCGCCGTCGACCAGCTGCGAGTAGTCCGGCCGCGCCGGCCAGGAGGGCACGCCGCGCACGTCGACCAGCGGCCGGTAGTCGCCGCCACCGGCCACCTCGGCCTGCACGTCGAGCTCGATCGCCTCGACGTACGGCCGCTCGCCCGGCGCCAGCCGCTCGGGCGGAGCCAGCCGCAGCTGCTCCAGCCGGTGGAAGAAGCGGAAGCTCACGCCGCGCCGCGCCAGCACCTCGTAGAGCGGCGCGAAGACGATGTCCCCCATGCCGCCGCGCATCTTCCAGAACACCGCCCCGCGGTAGGTGAAGAACATGCGGACCGCGCCGCGCAGCCCGACGCCGGCGGCGATCGTCGGCTTGCCGGTGTCGCCGTCGCGGTAGGCGAAGCCGAGGTCGTAGAGACCGCGCACGAACGCCGACTCGAGAGCCTGCTCGGAGGCGCCGTTGATCCGCAGCCAGTCGCGCATCTCGTAGTCGTTCAGGGCGTCGAAGCCGCGCGGGTCGGTGGCCAGGTTGAAGCGCACCGAGCCGCGCAGGCCGGCGAGCACCAGATCGATCACCTGCCACAGCCGCCGCACCGAGTGGTCGGCGGCGGTGACCGACTCGAGCTGCCGGCGCCCGGCTTCGGCGAGGGCGTCGATCAGGCGCAGCGCCAGGTCGGCGGGCGCCACCGGCAGACGCTCGAGCACCCCGCGCAGCAGGCCCCCGGCCTCGAGCAGCGCCGCCAGGCCCGCCAGCTGGCCGAGCCGCAGCAGCCGGAGCGCGGCATCCACCAGCGCCTCCGGGGTGCCCGACGGCCGGTCGGGGGCGCCCGCCTCGGCGCCCTCCTGCTCGGCCGCCGAGCGCAGCAGCGCCACCACCAGCTCGGCCGCTCGCACCATGTAGCTCTGCACGGTGTAGGGGTGCCGCCCGGTCAGCGGATCACCCGGCGCACCGGCGCCGGGCGGGAAGAAGGCGCCCCAGTTGAGCCAGCTGCCGTCGGGCGCGCGGTCCGCCAGCGTGACGTGGCCGTCCGGGAAGAAGGCGTCGCGCCAGTGGGCGATACGGCAACGCCGCGGGTCGCGGCCGAGCTCCTGGTAGCACTCGCGCAGGATCCCGAACGCGTTCTCGTAGTAGCCCAGCCAGAGGTGGAGGCCGTGCTCCTCGATGCGGTCGGCGGGGCCGCGACCGGAGGCGCCCTTGCCGCCCAGACGCCAGCCCTGCTGGTAGACCGTGACGTGGTAACGCCCCCCGTGCTCCGGCCGGCTGAGCTCGAAGGCGGCGCTCATCCCTGCGCAACCGCCGCCGAGCACGGCGACCTCGAGCGGTCGATCCCGGCTCACGACGGCGCGCGCCCGCGGGCGACGGACGGAGCGAACGGACGGGGTCCCGGCGGTGGAACGGTCGGCGGCATCCGAAGGGGCTCGACTAGTGGCTGCGCTCGAACACCCAGGTCACGAGGCCCTCGATGAACCGCTTGTCGCGCGATTCGGGCAGGCCGCCGAACACCAGCGAGAACTCGTGCAGCGCCGCGCCGGCCAGACCGTGGGCTATCTGGCGAGCGTATTCGATGCACCCGTAGCGGTCCAGCAGGCGGCGCAGCCAGCGGATCTCGGCCGCCGAGCGCTCCTCGCGCGGCAGCGCCAGCAGCTCCGCGATGCGCTGCCGCTCGCCACCGCTGGCGACGTTGAGCGCGCGGATCAGCATCAGCGTGCGCTTGCCCTCCCACAGGTCGCCGTCGGTCTCCTTGCCGTACGCCTCGCTGGCGCCGCCCAGGTTGAGCACGTCGTCCTGGATCTGGAACGCCGCGCCGACGAAGAAACCGAAGCGGATGAAAGCGTCGAGGTCGATCGAGTCCCGGGTGCCGATCAGCGCGCCGACCCGGCTGGGATGGATCGAAGCCAGCCAGCAGGTCTTCTTGAGGATCATCACCAGGTAGTCCTCGTCGTCCAGGTCGCAGCAGTTGTCGAGCCGCCAGCCGAGCTCTATTGCCTGCCCCTCGGCCGACTCGAGAGCCATGCGCTCGGTTTCCTCGAGAATGCGCATCGCCAGCCGCTCGCCGATGTCGACCCGGTTGTCGAGCAGCGGCCGCAGACTGATCAGGCCGAGCGTGTCGCCGACGTTGATCGCCAGCGGCACGCCGTGCAGCCGGTGCAACGCCGGCCGGCCACGCCGCTCCTCGCTCTCGTCCTCGATGTCGTCGTGGATCAGCAGGGCGTTGTGCATCAGCTCGATCGACACCGCCGAACGCACCGCCGCCTCCAGCCGGGCGCCGAAGCTGCGCGCGGTGGCGATGCACAGGCTGGGGCGCATCATCTTGCCGCCGCGCGAGGGGTAGTCGCCGAGCAGGTCGTAGTGGTGGCGGCGCGGCTCGCCGGCCGGCAGATAGGCCTGGAGCGCGCTGCGGGTGATCTCACCGTACTCGGCGAGCACCTCGGGCACCAGGCTGGCGGCCGCACTCATCGGGAGCGGCTCAGCTCGCGGGCTCGTGCAGATCGACACGCAGCGTGCCGCACGGCACGCCGGAGACGGCGTCGAACACCACGCCGCAGTACGAGCCGGGCGGGTGACCGTCGTCGATCGCGACCCGCAGCGCCGGTCCGCCGCCGCCGGCGGCCGCCTCGTAGACCACCTCGGTGATCGGCGGCAGGCCCTTCTCGGAGGCCATCAGCGCCGGCACCCTCAGCTCGCGGGCACCGGCGCCGGGCTCGAGGCGCAGGTCGACGCGCGCCGGCCGCGACAGCCGGACCGCGACCTCGGCCCCTCCGCTCGCCGCACCGCCGGCCGCCGGCGGGGCCGGCTCCGGCGGCGGCGGCTGCCAGCGCCCGGCGTTGCGCCAGAACGGCCCCCCCATGGCGCCCAGGCTGCCAGGCACCGAGCCGAGGAAGTCCATCCACAGGCCGGCCATGTCGACGTAGTAGCGCAGCGAGCGGAAGACCAGCTCCTGCAGGTCGCGGTTGACCGACTGCGGGCCGTAGGTCTGGCTCGAGAACTCGCGGGCCGCCCGCTGGCCCTGGCGGATCTGCTCGTCGATGACCTTGTAGCCCAGCTCGACGCCGCGGTCGACGACGCTCTGCAACGGGCCCTCGCCGTTGCCGCGGCCGGCGCCCGCCGCGCCTCTGGCCGCGTCCTCCCAGGGACGGAAGAAGCCCCACCATCCGCGGTAGGGGCGGGTGCGTTCGGGCTCGTCGCGTGATGCCCGGGAGCGGCCGGATACGGCTTCGTCGGTGTGCTCAGGCTCGGTCATGTCGTCTCTCCTGCGGCAGGCCGATCGCGCGGCAGGCTACCACCGCCGCTTGACGTGGACCAGCGCGCGCCGGCCCATCAGATCCCCCGAGTAGACCTCGATGTGCTCTTCGTCGAACAGGTTGCTGACCTGGAGGCCGGCGCCCCAGCCCTCGCTGAGCTCGTAGTTCACCACCAGGTTGACCACGTCGTAGGACGGCACCAGCCCGTTGACCACGCCCTCGGTCCAGCGGAACTCCTCGACCCACCGGTAGCGCGCCGAGGCTGCCAGCCGCTCGCCGACGTAGCTGACGCCGAGGTTGAACTTGTTCTCGGGGCTGTTGAAGCCGAGCGGCGCCTGCGGCAGCTCCTCGCGGTAGTCGAAGTCGATCCACGAGTAGTTGAAGTCCGCCGACCAGCCGTCGCCGAAGCTGTGGTCGACCGCCAGCTCGACTCCCTGCGTCTCGATGCGGCCGACGTTGGCCAGGGTGAGGAAGGCGATCAGGGGCTCGTCGGCTACGGGGTTGGACAGGAACGGGAACAGCGGGCCGAGCGCGAAGGCCAGGGTGCCCTCGAGCGCCGCGGCCAGCGCCGGCGGCAGCCCGGCCGGCGCCGCATACGGGCCGAAGTCCGGGTTGGCCCGCCCCAGCGGTGTTCCGACCAGCGGCACGCCGCTGCGCACGAAGTCCTCGATCTCCGAGTAGTAGCCGTCGACGGTCAGAAAGGTCCCGCCGCCGAGGATGGCGCGGTAGCCGGCCTCGAAGCTGCGGATCGTCTCCACCTCGAGGTTCTTGTTGCCGACGCCGAGAAACGGCACCGGACGGTCGAAGCCGCACGCCACTCCCACCGGGGCGCAGAACAGCGTCTCGAACAGCTGCAGCGGCAGCGGGGCGATGAGCGGCACGCGCACGAAGAACTCGGGGTAGTTGGGCGACAGGAACGCCTCGTTGAAACCCACCCTGAAGCTGTGGGTCGGGCGAGGCGCCCACACCAGCGCCGCCTTGGGCGAGAGCTGGCCGTCGATCAGGGAGCTGTCGTCCCAGCGGGCGGCGAGCACCAGCTTCAACCTGTCGCTGAGGTCGTAGTCGAACTGACCGAAGACCGCCTGGTAGTCGGTATCGACCGGCCGCTCGAGCAGCGTCTCGACGCCGGCGGGGTCGGCGGTGTCGACCCTTTCACGCTTGGCGAACACGCCCGCCACCAGCCGGCCGCGGTCGCCCGCCATCTGCCAGCGGCGCTGCAGCTCGACCGCCAGGCGGTCCGAGTCGGAGAAGCTCGGGCTACCGGGAGTGAGCGTCACCGAGGTTGTGTCGCGGCCGGTGTAGTAGGCGAGCAGGTTCCAGCCCGGCGACGCGAGGTTGAAGCGCGCCCACGGCCGCTCGGTGGCGGTGAGCTGGAAACGGCCGCCGGCGCTGGCAAAAACGTATCCGCGGGGCTCGGAGGTACCGCCCTCGATCGTCAGGCTGCGCCCGTTCTCGAGGTCCTTGTCGAAGCGCAGGCTGGCGAACGGGATCTGCACCCGATCCTGGGGCAGCGGCACCGCCTCGAGCGTCAGGCAGTCCACCGTCTCGGTACCTACGCAAGGACGCGAGTACTCCACGCTCCGGTCGCGTGAGCGGCTGAAGTCCTCGCTCTCGTAGTAGCCGCCGAGGGCCTTGAAGTACCAGCCGCCACCGAGCTCGGAGTAGACCCCGAGGTCCACGTGCCGGGTGCTCAGCTCGCCGCCGGTCAACCGCACGAAGCCGCCCTGGTAGTCGCGCGGCGACCTGGTGCGCAGATCCAGGATCCCGTTGAAGGCGTTGGCGCCGTACAGCGCCGAGCTCGGACCGCGCACCAGCTCGGCGCCGGCCAGGTCGTCGAGCGGGAACGCCACCGCCGCCCACTCCTGGGCCTCGAGCAGCGGAAACGACGGGTTGCGGCCGTCGACCAGCACCGCGATCCGCCGGTTGGCCAGCGTGTTGGCGCCGCGCACGTTGAGCTTGAAGTCGTACAGGCCGCTCTGCGTGACCTCGGTGCCCGGAGCGGACTCGAACAGCTTGGGGAGCTGGCCGCTGCCGGCCTCGCGCTCGATCTGCTCGGGAGTGATGGTGGTGATCGCGGCGGGCGCGTCGACGATCCGCTCCACCCGCCGCGACGCCGCGGTCACCGTCAGGCTCTCGCTGTAGGCGTAGTCCCAGTCGACCTCGAGCTCCACGCTCACCGTCTCCCCCGCCGCCACCTCCACCGCCCGTTCGGCCAGGTTCGAGCCGAGCACGAAGCGCAAGGCGTGCGCCCCGGGCTCGACCTTGGCGATGGCGAACCGCCCGCCGCCACCGGCGACTGCCGCCGGCGCCTCGCGCTCGTCGAGGAACACCATCACCCCGCTGACCGCCGAGCCGTCGGCGCGCGCCACACGGCCTTCGATGCGGCCGGTCGCCGCCTGCACCGCCGCCGCCGCCAGCAGGGTCAGCAGACCGGCCGCCACCGTTCGCCACATTTCGCCACTCCACATGCCGCCTGCTCGAAGATCACTCGCCATAGGCCCCACTCTCCCTCGACCCACTCGGTCCGCGCCGGAGACCAGCTCAGCGATACGGCCCCGGCTGCTGCTATCTCTACTCTCGTGATTACGACCCAACTTAAGTGATCCTAGCACGAGCCCGCCTCCGGCGACCCCCCGGCGCGACCGGCGCGTTACCGGATTACCGGCGCTCGGCGCGGCGGTGCTACTGTCGGCCTCTCTCCCAGGCAGCCGCCTCGAACTCGATGAGCACCCTGCGCCTCCCAGCCTGGTCTGCGGGACCGACGCTACCGCTGGTACTGCTGCTGGCGGCCGCCTATCTCGTCGCAGGCCGGCTGGCGCTGCTGCTCGCCATCCCGCCGGGCTTCGCCAGCTCCGTCTGGCCGGCGGCGGGCGTGGCGCTGGTGGCCCTGCTGCTGGCCGGGCGCCGCCTTTGGCCGGGCGTGATGCTCGGCTCGTTCCTGGTCAACCTGCCCTCCAGCTTCAGCGGTGCCGAGGCCGAGACGCTGACGCGCGCCGCCGCCGTGGCGGCGGCCATCGGCACCGGTGCCGCCCTGCAGGCGCTGGCCGGAGAGTGGATCGTGCGGCGGCTCGCCCACTTCCCCAACACCCTTTCCCAGGGGCGCGATATCGCACGCTTCATGATCTGGGGCGGGCCGGTGAGCTGCCTGGTGAGCTCCTCGACCGGCGTGGCCACGCTCTACTTCGCCGGCGTGATCAGCGCCCAGGACGTATCGTTTCACTGGTGGACCTGGTGGGTCGGCGACTCGATCGGCGTGCTGGTGGTGGCGCCGCTGGTGCTGGCGTTCACCACCCCGGCGGACCGGTTCTGGCGCGAGCGCCGGCGGGCGGTACCGGTGCCCCTGCTCCTGACCGCCGCGGCGGTCGTGGTGCTGTTCGTCTTCGCCCGCGACCGCGAGCGCAGCCGGGTCGAGCTCGAGCTGGGCCAGCGCGCCCTGTCGCTGGCGCACGCCTTCGAGAAGCACGTCCACCGTTCGCTCGACGACCTGATGTCGGTCGAGGGCCTGTTCGCCAGCTCGGATCGGGTCGGCCGCGATCAGTTTGCGGCCTTCACCCGTCGCATCCTGCGGCGCAACCCGGGCTTCCAGGCGCTCTCGTGGAACCCGCGCGTGACGCTGGACGAGCGGCCGGCCTACGAGGCGGCCGGGCGGGCCGACGGCTTCCCGCGGTACCGCTTCACCGAGAGGTCGGACGACGGCGAGCTGCGCGCCGCCGGCGAGCGGCCCGAGTACGTGGTGGTGCACTTCATCGAGCCGTACGCCGGCAACGAGCCGGCGCTCGGGTACGACGTCCACTCCGACCCCCTGCGACGTCAGGCGATCGAGCGCGCCCGCGACAGCGGCGCGCTGGCCGTCACCAGCGGCATCCGCCTGGTGCAGGAGACCGGCACCCAGACCGGTGTGCTGATCCTGGCGCCGGTGTACGCCGGCGGCGAGCGGCCGGACACGCTCGACGAGCGGCAGCGGGCGCTGCGCGGCTACGCCACCGGCGTGATGCGCGTCGGCGACACCCTGCGCTCGGCGCTGGCGGGGCTGCCGCCGCACGGCTTCCTCATCGGCCTGTTCGAGGTCGGCGAGGGCGAGCGCCTGCTGGCCTCGCTCGGCGACGGCTGGCGCAGCCCGGGGCCCGCGACGCCGAGCTGGAGCTTCGACCAGCGGATCGGCGGCAGGCTGTGGCGGCTGAGGCTCGCCCCCAGCCCAGCGAGCCAGGCGTCCCAGCGCGGCTGGTACGCCTGGCTGGTGCTGGCCGGCGGCCTGCTGCTGGTCAGCCTGCTCGGCGCGCTGCTGCTGCTGCAGACCGGCCGCACCGCCGAGCTGGCCTCGCTCAACGCCCAGCTCGCCGGCGAGATCGCCCGCCGCCGCCAGCTGGAAACCCAGCGCGAGAAGCTGATCGGCGAGCTCGAGGTGCGCAACTCGGAGCTGGAGCGTTTCTCCTACGCCGTGTCCCACGACCTCAAGAGCCCGCTGACCACCATCAAGGGGTTCCTGGGCCTGCTGCGCAAGGACCTCGACGCGGACGACCGGCCGCTGGTCGAGCACGAGCTCGACCAGCTCGACGCCGCCGCCGACCGCATGCGGGCGCTGGTCGACGATCTGCTGGAGCTGTCTCGCGCCGGTCAGGTCACCGGCGCCCCCGAACCGGTCGAGCTGGACGACGTGGTGCGCGAGGCGGCGGCCCAGGTTGCCGGCCAGGTCCTCGAGGCCGGCGTCGAGATCGCGATCGCGGACGACCTGCCGGCGGTGATGGCCAGCCGCCCCCAGCTGGTCGAGGTGTTGCAGAACCTGCTCGCCAACGCGGCCAAGTTCATGGGCGATCAGCCGGCGCCGCGCATCGAGTTCCGCGCCAGTGTGGAGGGGGAACGGGTGGTCTGCTCGGTGCGGGACAACGGCATCGGCATCGAGCCGGAGCACCGCGAACGGATCTTCGGTCTGTTCCAGCGGCTGCACGCGACGCCCGAGGGCACCGGCATCGGCCTGGCGCTGGTGCGGCGCATCATCGAGCGCTCGGGCGGCTCGATCTGGGTCGAATCCGGCGGCAGGGGGCAGGGCAGCACGTTCTACTTCACCCTGCCGGCCGCCGGCATGCCCCGGCCGCGCGCCGTCGCGCGCTGATCCCGCCGCCGCTACCGGGCGACGCCAGACGGGCGCTTGCCAGACGGGTGCTCACCAGTCGGGCGCTGGCCGGAGGACGCTTGCCGACGGGCGCGGCCACCCGGCTTGACGCCGAGCCGATCGTCTACCGGCCGGCGCCGGCGCTGCCGGCCGCGGGGCGCCACAGCCTCTCGCCGCCCCGTCGCCGGGCGAACCGGCGCACGGCGCGCGCCATCCGCCAGCGGCCGCCGAACAGCGGGCGAAGCTGGGACCGGTAGGCGGCGATGGCTGCCAGCTTGGCCTCGAGCTCGGCAGGCGCGAGGCTCACCGCGATCGGCTCGAGGCGGCCCTCTCCGACGGCCCGCTCCAGCTCCTCCGGCCGGCGCTCGACGTACGGGTAGTCCTCGTAGTAGATCAGCCGCGGGCCGCGCGCGGCCTCGGCGGCGCGCCGCACCAGCCGGTGGTCGACGTGGCCGCCGATCGCTAGCGGGCAGACCACCTCGGAGGCGGCGTCGAATCCGCGCAGCCGCTCGGCCAGCCGCTCCGCGAGCTCGTCGTCGGCCGGCCGGGGAGGGCCGAACAGGCGCTCCAGGTCGGGGTACAGGAACTCGTCCGCCCGGCGGCGGTAGACGGCCTCCGCCTCGCCCCAGTGCTCGTGGAGCGCCCGCAGACGGCGGCAGGCCTCGACGTCCTCCGCGCGGCGCGCCGCCACCACGCCGCCGCGCAGACGGAACAACCGGTGCAGGCCGGCGGCCAGCTCGCTCACGCCGTCGGCCGGCTCGTCGGCGGTGAACGGGGTGACCACCCGTACCGCCCGGCCGGCGCGCACCTGGGCCGCGATGCGGCCGCCGCACGACAGCACGGCGTCGTCGAGATGGGGCGAGAGGTAGACGGTCTCGCCGCCGGCGGACGAGGCCAACGCGCCGCTACTCCCGCGGCGCCGCGACCGGGGACGCCGACGGCCGCGCGCGGTGCCGGGCGAGCATCTCCTCGGCGGCGGCCCGGTAGCGCTCGCTGAACCGCTCGCGGGTGTGTTCGCGCCGCGCGTGCTCCCACGCCGCCACCGCCCGGCGGCAGAGCTCCTCGGCGGGCAGCGACGCGGTCTCGGCCACCACCCGCCGGACGGTCTCGATACGGGCGTCGGGCAGCAGAACCCCGAAGTCGTGCAGGTCGACGCTCGCCTCGTAGGTCAGCACCGGCACCAACCCGGCGTGCAGGCAGGTGACGACGCTGCCGCCGCCCGACTCGGAGCACGACGGGTAGACCACGCCGGCTGCCCGGGCGCAGACGTCGCGGAACCGCTCGCCGGCGATGTCCACCCAGCCGACGGTCTCGATGTTGGGGGTGTCGTAGAGCTCGCGCGCGTAACAGGCCTCGAAGTCGCGTTCGGCCTGCACCGGTCCGCACACGATCAGCCGGTGGTCGGGCATGCCGGCGAAAGCCTCGAGCACGACGTCGAGCCCCTTGTGCACCAGCCCGCCGCTGCCGAACCAGATCCAGGTCCGCCGGCAGGCGTCGAAATCCTTGCCGGCCGGCGACGGGAAGCGGAACGGCGCCGACAGCGGCACGGGGAAGATCTCGCGCCCGGCGTGGGCGTAGGTGTCGATGGTGAACCGGTTGCCGGTGGTGGTGGCGAAGTGGGCGTGCTCGATCGCCCGGTTCTCCTCGATCATCTTGACCGGCTTGAGCCGCACGCCGCGGCGCCGCTCGAGGGCGTCGAGCCGCTCGCGCTGGGCGCGGTTGTGGAACAGGTGGTGGCCGGTCTCGATGTGCTGCACCCTGAGGCACTCCTCCCCCACCAGCGGCGCCAGCCGCTCGAGGTTGAGCCGCACGTCGACCAGCACGTCGTACGGCCGCTCGGGCACGAACCGGCTGTTGGTCCAGTGGATGACGTCGACCTCGAAGCCCAGCCGCGCCCAGGTGCGGGCGATCTCCCGCGACTCCCAGTAGGCGGTGTGCGAGTGCGGCAGCTCCTCACCCTCGGGAACGAGGAACGGATCCAGCCAGAACGACACCAGCGCCCGGCCGCGCGGCTCACCTTCGGCCGGCAGCGTCGCCACGCCGCGGTACGGATCGCGCAGCTTGCGCCACAGCTTGCGCCCGATGCGGCGCAGCTCGGAGAGCACGAACGCCGGCCGCAGGCGTCGTTTCCACAGGGACAGGTTGGGCAACGCGGTTCCGCTGGCGGGCGAGGCGGCCCGGCCGTTCGAGCCGCCGGGGCGACCGCGCCGTGCGGCGCGGGCAGGCTAGCACAGGCCCCGCCGGCCCCGGGGGGAGCGCCGCTAGCCGGCGGCGTCCACCTCCGGCCGCGAGGCGCCGGCCGGGGTGCGCTCGACCCAGGCCAGGAACCGGGCCAGCTCGGCGGCCGCCAGCGCGTGGCCGGCCGGCGTCCAGTGGCGGTCCGAGAGGTAGTAGAGATGGGCGCCCCGGTCGAGCTCGGCCCGGAACACGCCGGTGAGATCGAGAAACGGGATGCCGTGGCGCTCGAGCAGCTCCGCCACCAGCCGGCGGGGCCGCTCGGGGTCGTGCGCCGCGGGCTCCAGCCCGACCTGCTCGAGCGCCGCCTGCCAGCGCGCATCGACCAGCGCCACCTCGGCGGGCATCAGCACCGCCGTCACCGCGAAGCCGTGCTCGCCACCCAGCTCGACGAGCCGGGCCAGGGCGCGGTCGGCAGCCGCGACCGCCCGGTCGACCCACGGCGGCGGCGTCTCGGCGTAGACCGTCAGCTCCTCCCGCAGGTTGGCCCGGGCCCACGGCTCGCCGAGGCCCAGGGCTCCGCGCAGCGACCGCTCGAGCTTTGCGGGCAGGCCGCGCTTGAGCAGCCGGAACAGGTGCGAGCGGCGGTACAGCCAGGCGTTCAGGCCGCGCTCCTCGCTGGCCGGCAGGATCAGCCCGTCCTCCAGCTCCACGTCGCCGGCGACGAACCGCTCGTTCTGGATGTCGTTGCCCAGGAAGACCGCCAGCACCACCCGGTCGGGCGCCAGCCCGACGCCCCAATGCTCCACCAGCTCCACCGAGTCGGAGATGCCGAAGCCCGGCACCCCGCCGTTCAGGCACTCGCGGTCGATGCCCCGCTGGGCCAGCTCGCCGCAGACCAGCAGAGGGAACGCCTCGCCGTCCGCCACCCCGAAGCCGAAGACGAACGAGTCGCCGACCGTCAGCAGCCGCGGCCGCTGCTTGGTTGGCTCGAGCTCCGGCCCACGCAGGCCGTGCGAGTTGACGTGGATGGCGGCCTCGAACTCGGTGCCGTTGGTCATCGAGCCGGCGTAGCCCGACGCCAGCCGGTAGCCGCCCTGCAGATCGACCTGGTACAAGCCCGGCTCGATCACCACCACCGCCTGCGGCCGCACCAGCGCCACTACCAGCTCGCCCAGCCCGATGGCCACCAGCGAGCTGCACAGGAGCAGCACGGCCGGCGCCGCCAGCTTGGAGAGACGCTGCATCTTCCGGGTGTCCCGAAGTGGGAGGAGTGGGGTTGTACGGTGAAGCGCCGGCAGGGGAAAGCAGAACTCGCCGGCGCGCAAGAGTATACCGGGATCCGAGGGCCGGGACCAGCCAGAGGGGCCGGCGGCCGCCCAAGAGGATCGCTTCCGAGCGGCGACTACCGAGACGCTGCCCACGCCACCCGCCGCTATACTGCCGTGGGCCGTTAGCTCAGTTGGCAGAGCAGCGGACTTTTAATCCGCGGGTCCGGGGTTCGAGCCCCCGACGGCCCACCATTAAGTCTCATAGATGCAGTGGTTTAGGAGGTTTGGGCTGAGGACCTGGAGTGAACTCCGCTCCCGTGCGACGCTCGCTACACTGCAGGAAGAAACTGAGCTCCCCGCCGCCGGCTGAACCCCGCGGGGTGACTGAACCCGACTAGCTGCCACCCGAATGGCCGCAGTGCCACCCGTCGCCACACTACGGGGCGCTTAGGGTGCAGAACGGCCGGCGCTATTCCGGCGCTATTCGGGTGGCACCTAGTCGGCTAGGCGCTATTCGGGTGGCACCTAGTCGGCTAGGTGGCGCAGCCGGTCGCCCGGGCGAGGGCGCGGCAGACTTCCGTCATCCGCTCTCGGGATAGGGAGCCGAGGAATCGCCGCAGCCGGGTCTTGTCGACCGTCTGGACGTGATCCAGGTTGACGGCGGACTCTCGCTTGAGACCCTCGTCAATCCCGACCACCACCTCCCCGGGCGCGCCCCGAATCGTCGAGGTCACCGGTGCCACCATCACCGTGTTGAGCAACGGGATGACCTCCTGGCGGGTCAGCACCAGCACCGGCCGACGCTTGTCGGGCGGGCGGAAAGTGTAGAGCCAGATCTCCCCCCGGTTCAGCTCTCTGGCCACTGGCCCTGGTCCTCCCAGCCCTCGAACTCGTCGCCCAGGCCCTCACCCTCGCCGTAGGCCTGCCGGTAGCGAGTCGCGACCTCCTGGCGGGCCCGCCGTTTCAGGTACTCGGCTGTGGCTCGCCGAAGCACGGCGGACCGGCCATCACGCCGCGCTTCCTCGGTGGAATCGAGTCGCTCGAGGAGATCTTCGTCGAAGCTGACTTGTATAGCTTTCATGTAGAGATCCTATCCACATACAGGCGTGGGCGCAAGTCGTCCGAACAGCGCAAGCCACAAGAAAGAAATCACTTGCGGCCTGGAGAAGACCCCGATCAGGGAGCGGCCTGCGGGGGCGCTAGTCGCCGCTACTCGGTCGGCACCTCTTGGGTGGGGCTGGGGGTTGGACGGCTTTCGGACAGCACGGGCTCGGCTCGCGCAGCCAACGAGGAGAGCGGATCTCGATCGAGACCCGCTCTCCGGAGGCAGCCGGAGCCAGCTCTACCCCGACCGCATCAGGACCGGGGAAACCAACCCGCAGTCGGTCTAGATAGGAATGTAGAAGTTGTACCCCTTGACGGTGAAGTTGTCGTAGACGCCCTTGAAGTTCTGGCCGCCGACGTGGATGGTGATCCCCTGCTGCGGCCCTGGGCGCTCCGTCGGCGGGGCACCAGTCTGGAACTTGCCGAAATCGGTGCAGATGATCGTGACGACGCCGGTCTTGACCGCGCCGGTCGCTTCGTCTTCGAAACGGAGCTGCATGCGGAGGGCGCCGCCGTGCGGGCTACCGCCGGGGTCTTCACCGTAGTCCACAAAGGAGATCAGCCGGACCGCCGTCCATGTCCCTTCGGACACCACGTCTCCAGCCGCGTTCGTGTGCGTGTAGGGGCCCTCTCCGGCAATCGTCTTGGGGTGAAACGTAAAGACCGAGTTGGGTAGGAAGACGTCGTCGCAGGCCTGATCCCCAAGGCCGATGAGCATCTGGTCACCGTTCTGCGCGGTGGCGTTGGGCGCGCTCCCACAGCCCCAGAACCAGATCCAGGTGTCCGAGACCGTATGGTGGGCTGCCGACTCCGTCACGACCGTGAGGCCGAGCACCAGGAGCAGCAGGCTCATGATGAGTACGGACTTCTTGCCTGCCAAGTAAGCTGTCTGCATCGATAGTCTTCTCCTCTAGCAGGGAGCCGGGGGCATTCCCGACTCCGCGGGTACCGGCAGCCTGGCGATCCCGCATCCTCCGTCTCTGCTGGGAGGAAGGCAGGACCCAGGAGCTACGCGACCCTGGGCCTCCCCAGGTGAGCTTTTCTGCCGTTATAGAAATGGTAACAGAGTTAAATCAATGTCGTCAAACGGGCGATCCCCCGAGCCCGTCGGGGGCTCCTCGCAGAGGCCTTCCCGTCGAGCAGCGGGCGGCACCCACCCCTGCGGGCGGCGGACCGCCGCCTGTCGAGACGGAGCGCTCGACGCCGCCGGCCGCTACGATCGAAACCTGGCCGGGCAGGGCACCGGACTACCGCTCGAGGCCCGCCGGAAAGGAGCTGTAACGATGCCGACGTTCGTTCTGATGACGCGCCTGTCGCCCGAGAGCATGAAGGACGCCGCCGGGCGGCGGGCGATGGGCAAGGAGTGGCTGGGCAAGGTGGCGGCGGCCTGCCCGAAGGTCGAGTGGCGGGCGCACTACGCGCTGCTCGGGCCGTACGACTTCATGGACATCTACGACGCGCCGGACGCCGAGACGGCGCACCGGGTGTCGGTGATCTCGCGCTCGGAGGGCGCGGTGACGGCCGAGAGCTGGCCGGCTGTGTCGTACGACCGGTTCCTGTCGCTGCTCGACGAGGTGCAGGGCGCGGCCTGACGGGTCGCTCCGGTCAGGGCTGACACGGTTCGGGCTGAAACGGTTCGGGCAACGCCGGCTCGAGCCGCGCCAGCCAGGGACTGCGCGCCGCCGCCAGCGGGGGCGAACAGGCCCGCCGGCGGCCCGCGCTCAGCCGCGCTTCGGCACCACGGCGTCGAGCGCCGCACCCGGCCGCAGGATGGTCTCCTCCCGCCGCGGTCCGGAGGAGACCAGGACCACCGGCGCGCCCACCGCCTCCTCGACGGCGGCGACGTAGGCGCGGGCGTTGCCCGGCAGCTCGGCGTAGTCGGTGGCGCCGACGGTGTCGCTCTGCCAGCCCGGGAAGCTCTCGTAGACCGGCTCGGTGCGCGCCAGCTCGGCCACCGTCGCCGGCAGCTCGCGGCGCTCCTCGCCGTCGATCCGGTAGGCAACGCAGATCCTGACCTCGTCGAGGGTGTCGAGCACGTCGAGCTTGGTGAGCGCCAGGGCTCCGGTGCCGTTGAGCATGCGGGCGTAGCGCGCCGCCACCGCGTCGAGCCAGCCGCAGCGGCGCGGGCGGCCGGTGGTGGTGCCGAACTCGTTGCCGCGCTCGCGCAGGAAGCCGCCCACCCTGCCGTCGGCGCCGTCGCCTTCGAGCTCGGTGACGAACGGGCCGCCACCGACCCGGGTGGTGTACGCCTTGAGGACCCCCAGCACCGAGTCGATCCGGCACGGCGCCACGCCGCTGCCCGAGGCGGCGCCGCCGGCGGTCGGGCTGGAGCTGGTGACGAACGGGTAGGTGCCGTGGTCGAGGTCGAGCAGCGCCCCCTGGGCGCCCTCGAACAGCAGGCTCCGGCCCTCCGAGAGCCAGCGGTCGAGCAGGTAGGCGGTGTCGGCCAGCATCGGCGCCAGCGCCTCGGCCCACGCGCGGCACAGCGCGAGCGCCTCCGCCGGATCGGGCGCCGGCGCGCCCAGCCGCTCGAGCTCGCCGCCGAGGTGCGCCATCAGCCGCTCGAGCCGCGGCTCGCACTCGCCGCCGCCGAGGTCCCCCAGACGCAGCCCGAACCGCGCCGCCTTGGTCTCGTAGGCCGGCCCGATGCCGCGCGCGGTGGTGCCGATCCGGCCGTCGCCGGCGGCCGCCTCGCGCGCCTTGTCGAGCTCGATATGGGCCGGCAGGATGACGTGGGCGCGGGTCGAGACGAACAGCCGGCCGCCGGCCTCGACGCCGCTCGCCGCCAGCCCGGCGAGCTCGGAGAGCAGCGCCGGCGGGTGGATCACCATGCCGTTGCCCAGCACGCACCGCTTGCCGGGGTGCAGGATCCCCGACGGGATGAGGTGCAGGGCGAAGTGCCGATCGCCGAACTTGACGGTGTGGCCGGCGTTGTCGCCCCCCTGGTAGCGCACCACGCCGTCGAAGGACGGGCAGAGCAGGTCGACGACCTTGCCCTTGCCCTCATCCCCCCACTGCATGCCGAGGACGAGAGTGCTGGCCATGAGAGTGCCCGGGGCGAGCGGAAGGGTCGACCGGCGGAGCGGCGAGGACCGTAGCAGACCGCGCCGGCCGGCCACAAGCGCGACAAGCCCTCCCCTAGATCGGTCCACCCCACCGGTAGGCCGAAACCCGCGCCCGGATCGAGCGTAAGCATGGGAGGGCGCCCGCATCGGGCGCGAGGAGGATCGGCATGCGAAACACCCTGGCCTGGTTGATGGTCGTCCCGCTGGCGGCGTCGGCGGCGGTCGCCGAGGTGCGCTCGCGCGAGCTCACCGGCAGCTTCGCGGTCGGGGCGGACCAGACGGTGCGGCTCGAGCTGTCGGTCGGCGAGTTCCGGGTCGAGGGGGTCGCCGGCGACAAGATCGAGGCCGAGGTGCGGATCGAATGCCGCTGGGGCGGCGACGAGGAGTGCGAGCGGCTGCTCGAGAAGGTCCGGCTGGTGGAGCGCGGCTCGGCGCGCCGGCGGACGATCGAGATCGTCAGCGATTCGAGCTGGCGTAAGACCAAGCTCGAGATCGAAGGCACCTTTCGCGTACCGCGCGGCCTGCCGCTCGAGGTGGACATGGGGGTTGGCGAGCTGGACATCGAGGGCCTGCAGCGGGACGTCAACGTCGACCTGGGCGTGGGCGAGGCCGAGATCCGGATGGACGCCAAGCGCGTCGGCACGGTATCGCTCGATGTCGGGGTCGGCGAAGCCGAGCTGATCGGCGCCGGCGCGCGGGTCGAGGGGCGGCGCTCGCTGCTGGTCGGCAGCGAGGTCCACTGGAGCGAGGGCGAGGGGCAGGCAAGGGTGCGCGGCGACGTCGGGGTGGGCGAGATCACCGTCTGGCTGCAGTAGCGACCGGCGGCGGGTGACCGGCGCTCGGCCGCCGCGCCTTTCGCACCGCGGCGGGCAGCGGCTAGAATCCGCGGGCATCGAGCCGGTGGGCGGCCCCGCCCCGGGTCTTGAGCGCCCGCTGGCGACCACCCGGCGCCGCCGCCCGATCGCGTGGTGGCCGGCCGATCCTCCGCGACCCCGAGGAGCCCAGTCATGAAGATCCCGTCCCTGATCCTCAAGCAGCTGTACAACTTCGGCAGTCTCAAGAACCTCGACGACGGGGTCCAGCTGTCGCTCAAGAACCGCCTCAGCGACTCCGAGCTGACCGGCGTCCGGCGGGTGGAGATCGACGGCGAACCCCAGCCGCTGGATCAGGTGACGCTCCACATGAACGGGAGCTCGATCCGCGCCAGCGACATCACGCCCGACGCGCCGCTGCCGTTCCCGCTCGGCCAGACGGTCGAGATGCGCACCCCGGCCAGCCCGCTCGACGACGGCCGGCACGAGATCGCCCTGAGCTTCGAGACCAGCAACTTCGGCCGCCTCAAGTTCAAGGTCAAGGACGGCATCGCCGAGGAGGACACGGCGGTGCGGGTGCCGTACGACAAGCAGAACAACTACACGCCCGAGATCGTGCGCGGTCGCCAGGAGTTCGTGCACAGCTTCAGCGGCGTCGAGCTCGACCACCTGACGAAGTACTCGTTCGATCCGGCAATCACCCAGGGCAACATCGAGAACTTCACCGGCGTGGCGCAGGTGCCGCTGGGCTTCGCCGGCCCGCTCCAGGTCAACGGCGAGCACGCCAGGGGCGAGTTCCTGGTGCCGCTGGCGACCTCCGAGGGCACGCTGGTGGCGTCGTACAACCGCGGCATCAAGGTGCTCAACCTGTCGGGCGGCGTCACTTGCACGGTGGTCGACGACGCCATGCAGCGCGCGCCGGTGTTCATCTTCGACTCGGCGCGCGAGGCACGCGACTTCCGGCGCTGGGTCGACGACCACATGGCCGACATCCGGCGCGAGGCGGAGGCCACCTCGTCGGTCGCCAAGCTGATCTACATCGACATCTTCATGGCCGGCAAGTTCGCCTACCTGCGGTTCAACTTCGCCACCGGCGACGCCGCCGGCCAGAACATGGTCGGGCGCGCCACCTTCGCCGCCTGCAGCTGGATCCTCGAGCAGGTGCCGACCATCCGACGCTTCTACCTCGAGTCCAACCTGGCGACCGACAAGAAGGCGTCGCAGGTCAACGTCATGCGCACCCGCGGCAAGCGGGTGGTCGCCGAAGCGACGGTGCCGCGCGAGGTGCTCGAGCACACCATGCGGGTGCGGCCCGAGAGCCTCACCTACCACTACCAGGTGGCCAACGTCGGGGCGCTGCTGTCGGGGGCCAACAACAACGGCCTGCACTCGGCCAACGCCATCACCGCGATGTTCATCGCCACCGGCCAGGACGTGGCCAACGTCTCGGAGTCGTCGGCGGGAATCCTCTACACCGAGCTGACCCCGGAGGGGAACCTGCACATCTCGATCACCATCCCGTCGCTGATCGTCGCCACCTACGGTGGCGGCACCGCCCTGCCGACGCAGCGCGAGTGCCTCGAAGTGATGGGCTGCTGGGGCAAGGGCAAGGTGCGCAAGTTCGCCGAGATCGTGGCCGGCGTGGTGCTGGCGGGCGAGATCTCGCTGGGCTCGGCGATCTCGTCGCTCGACTGGGTGTCGAGCCACGAGCAGTACGGGCGCAACCGGTAGCGCGCCGGGCGCCCGTTGCCGCGGCCGCCCGGCGGGCGGCCCGGACTGTGAAAAGATCCGCCGAGCGGCAACCGCTCGCGCCGGTGGCCGTACGCACCGTGTCCGAGACCCGCTCTCCCAGCCTCAGCGCGGCGGTGCCCGAGGCGCCGCCGGCGGCCGCCGAGCGCCGGTTCGAGGTGCTGATCGAGCGCCGGCCGCCGGGCCTGGTGCGGCGGTTCTTCGTCACCCAGCGCCACCTCGCCGGCCTGCTCGCCGGCGGCCTGGTGGACTGGGTGCGGCAGCGTCCGCGCGGGCGGCGGAGCGGACTCGGCTTCCAGCTCGCACGGGTGGTGGCGCTCGGGACGCGGCTGTTCGTCGACCGCAAGCTGGCGCGGCAGCCGTTTCCGGTGCAGCTGCGCAAGCGGCTCGAGACCCTGGGCGCCACCTACATCAAGCTGGGGCAGATCCTCAGCCTGCGCGAGGACATCCTGCCGCCGGCGATCACCGACGAGCTCAAGCGGTTGCTCGACCGGCTGCCGGCGCTGCCGCACGCGCGGTTCGTGGAGCTGGTGGGACGCGAGCTGGAGCGGCCGGCCGACGAGGTCTTCACCGTCATCGACGAGACGCCGCTGGGCTCGGCGTCGATCGGCCAGATACACCGCGCCGAGACGCTCGACGGCGAGGTGGTGATCCTCAAGATGGTCAAGCCTGGCATCCGCGAGACGCTGCAGCGGGACGTGGTGCTGCTCAAGCTGGTCGGCTCGACCCTGCAGCTGTTCCTGTCCCGCTTCCAGCCGCGCAAGATGATCGACGAGTTCTGCGAGTACACCCTGCGCGAGGTGGACCTGAGGCGCGAGGCCGACAACGCCGAGACCTTCGCCGCCAACTTCAAGGACATGCCGGACGTCGTCTTCCCGCGCATCTACCGGCAGCACACCACCCAGAACCTGCTGGTGATGGAGTACCTGGCGGGCGTCCAGCCCAACGACCCGGAGGCGCAGAAGCTCTCCGAGCAGGAGCGCGACCGGATCGTCGACCTCGGGGCCGAGTCGATCATCCGCATGCTCTACAGCGACGGCTTCTTCCACGCCGACCTGCACCCCGGCAACCTGCTGATCCTGCCCGGCCCCAGGGCCGGCTTCATCGACCTCGGCATGGTGGGGCGCTTCGACGACGCGCTGCGCCGGACGCTGCTCTACTACTACTACTGCCTGGTGATGGGCGACATGGAGAACGCCGCCCGCTACCTGGCCGGCATCGCCGAGCCCGGACCGGGCGGCGACGCGCGCGGCTTCCGCAAGGACGTCGAGGAGGTCTGCCGGCGCTGGCACCGCCACGCCAACTTCGAGGAGTTCTCGATCGGCCAGCTGATCCTCGAGTCGGTGGCCAAGGGTGCCTCCTACCGGATGTACTTTCCGGTCGAGATGGTCCTGATGGTCAAGGCGCTGGTGACCTTCGAGGGCGTCGGGCACCAGCTGCGGCCCGGTTTCGACGTCGCCGCGGTGTCGCGCCCGCACATCAACAGCATCTTCCTCAAGCAGTTCAGCCCTCTGCGGCTGGCGCGCGAGGGCCTGCGCGGCGCGCCCGAGCTGGTGGATGCGCTGCTCAAGGCGCCGATGCTGGTCACCGAGGGCGTGCGCGCCCTCGAGCAGGCCACCCAGCGGCGGCCGGAGAACCCGTTCACCGGCATCCGCGGCACGCTGTTCGGCGGCTTCTGCCTGGTGGCGGGGGCGATCGTCGCCGCGTCTCAGGGCCCGTGGCCGCTGTGGGCGGCGCTGATCGGGCTGGGCGCCGCGCTGGCGCTGCGCCCCGGCCGCTAGCGCGACGTGGACCGTCCCGACGACAGCGCCCAGCCGCGCACCTACGAGCCGCTCGATCCGCCGTTCGTGCGGCAGATGCTCGACCTGTACTTCAGCGACATCGTCGACGGCTACTTCCGCGCCCGCATGATCGGCGGCGAGAACCTGCCCGCCGAAGGGCCGGCGATCCTCGCCGCCAACCACAGCGGCAGCGCCTTCCCCTACGACGGCATGGTGCTCGACGGGCTGATCCTGCGCCGCCAGCGCCTGGCGATCCGCGACAAGTACCGCTCGGTGTACGAGAAGACGCTGTCGGTCACCTGGTGGATGCGGCCTTTCGGCATCGACAACTTCTGGCGTCGCTGCGGCGGGGTGGACATCACCTTCGACAACTTCGACCGGCTGCTGGCGCGCGGCGAGCGAGTCATCTACTACCCCGAGGGCGTACCGGGGATCGGCAAGGGCTTCGCGCGGCGCTACCAGCTCCAGCGGTTCTCCACCAGCTTCGTCACCCTCGCCATCCGCCACCGGGCACCGGTGCACCCGGTCTACATCATCAACGCCGAGTGGGTGATTCCGTTCAGCTTCATGATCCGGCCGCTCGACCGGCTGATGAACCGGCTGTTCCGGGTGCCGTTCCTGCCGCTGCCGGCCGGCCCGCTGGCAATCCTCTTCCCGTTCCTGTGGTACCTGGCGCTGCCGGCGCGCATGGTTCTCGTGGTCGGCAAGCCGGTGGATCTGGCGGCGATGGCGATCGAGGCCGGCGTCGACAACCTGCACGACCCGGGCCGCGAGGTCGCCCGCCAGATCGCCGACCGCCTGCGCGACCGGATGCAGAAGCGGCTGACCGCGCTGGTCGAGCGCTACGGCCGCTGGCCGTACCAGTGCCGGCTGCTGGCGCGCGAGCTGGCGCGCCGGCGCGGCCGGCGGTGGCGGTTGGGGCCGTGGGCCTGGGTGTGGGGGTTCTCCCGGCACGCCCGGGATCTAGAGCGGCCGGCGGCGCGCAACCGGCTGCACGCCATGCTGCGCGACTGGGACCTGTGGCTCTACTACCTGCCTCTCGGCTGGCCGCTGATCGCCCTGGCACGGCGGCTGAGGAAGCCGCCGTGCGGCTACCGCGGCCTCAGCAAGAGCGAGCGGCGCGAGCGCGAGGGCGACTTCCTCTGGCACCTGGCCGAGCGGCCGCTGCCAGCCAAACGGGCGGCGGCCGAACCGGACGAGGCCCGGCGCGCCGAGTCGGGCGCAGCCGGTAGCTAACGCGAGACGGCCCGGCGGGCGGCGCTGGCGGCGGTCGAGGCCGCCACCGGTGCCGGCTCGGTCCGCCGCTCGCCGGCGGGTTGGTCGGCCGATGACGGCTCGGGCTGCTCCTCGACGTAACGTTCCAGCCGGTCGAGCAGCCGGTCGAGGTCGGCGACCACCCCGGCTGCCTGCCGCCGGCGGGGCGGCTCTTCGCGCGCCGGCAGCCCGACCCCGGGCCACAGCTCGCGGCCGCCGTCCTCCAGCACCTCGCGGCGCAGCCGGACGCCGTGGCGGGCGAACACCGGCGCCAGATCGTCGTAGCGCTCGCGCAGGTGGCGGCGGGTGCTGCGGTAGGCGTGCTCGCACACCTGGCGGCGCGACGAGAAGCTGAAGACGTTGGTGAAGAACATCGCGTAGTCGTCGCGGCGCGGCTCGATCAGCATCACGTCGGCGTCGGGGAACTGCTGTTCGTAGACCGCCATGCCGGCCCGCAGCCGCGACCGGATGACGGTGCGCAACGCCTGGGAGAGTACCGTCGGCAGGCCGCGGTCGATCAGCTTGCCGCGGCGCATGACGCCCTCCTCCACCGCCCGCGCGGTGTCCACCGGCACCAGCGGGTTGATGCAGATCACCAGGGTGGCACCGTTGTCGAGCGCCACCGAGGCGTGCATCGTCTTGAGCAGGGCGCCGTCGACGTAGTGCCGTCCGTCGATCTCGACCGGCGGGTAGAAGCCCGGCAGAGCGGCGCTGGCCTGCACCGCCGTCGAGATCGGCACGTGGTCGAAGCCCGGCTCGCCGAACCGCACCGCACGGCCCGAGTCGAGGTCGGCGGCCACCAGGTAGAGCCGCTTGCCGAGCCGGCGGAAGTCGTCGGTGCGCCCCTTGATGGTGTAGATCTGGTGCAGGTAGTCGCGCAGCGGCTGGTTGTCGAACAGCCCGACCGGCAGCGCGCGGCCGAGCCGCGTGAGCGAGTCGAACAGGCTCTGGTCGTCCGGGTTGCGGCTGTAGTCGACCAGCGCCTCCGCCAGCAGCCGCGGCAAGCGCAGGGCGCGCCCGCCGAGCTCGCGGAAGCGCGGCATGAAGAACTGCTCGGAGACGAACGGGTGCTCGCCCGGCTCGTGCTTTACGATCGCCCGGCACATCTGGGCCGGGGTGAGGTTGTTGGCCAGGTTGGCCGCCAGGAACGAGCCGGCGCTCACCCCGACATAGACGTGCAGATGGTTGAGATCGACCCCCTCGAGCGCCTCGTCGAGCGCGCGCAGGGCGCCGATCTCGTAGATCGCCCCCAGCGGCCCCCCGCCGGCGAGCGCCAGACCGACCGCGGGAGCGGCCGGCGGGCGCCGCCGGCGGGATGCCGGGGAGCGCTGCGGCTGGGAAGCCATCCGCAGCGTTACGACTTGCTGGTGGAGCTCTTCTTGGTGGTCCGCTTGCGGCTCGCGGCCTTGGCCGGCTTGAGCTGGTCCACCTTGGTGGTCAGCTCCTCGACCCGCTTGGTCAGCCGCTGGATCTCGTCGCGGCTGGGGACGCCGAGCCGCTGCACGGCCGCGGCGACCTTGTCGTCGAAGCTGTCGCCCAGCTTGTCGAGGGTCGACTCCGCCTTGTCGCGGGCCTTCTCGATCTTGCCCTTGACCAGGCGCAACCGCTTCTTGCCGCGGGTCTCGAACTCCTCGCCCGCCTCGACCAGGTTGTTGAACAGCTTGGTGCCCTCTTCCTCGGCCTTGGCCAAGGCGCCCAGGCCGGCGAGCCAGATCTTGTGCGCCGACTCGCGCATCTCCGGGCTGACGAACTGCTTGTCTTTCTTGCTCATCTGGAAACCTCCTTCAGGGGGTTGCTCTGCTTGTCGATACTGCCACCGGTCGCTCCGGCGCCGGTCGCTCCGGCGCCGCTGCAACGCGGACGGTTACCGCTCAGCCGCGCCTCTTGGACGGTCCGGCGCCTTGCCCGCGCTCGGACTCCAGATCGCGCAGCGAATCCTCGAGCTCCTCGAGCCGCTGGCGCAGCCGGGTCATCTCGGCGCGCGCCTGACGCACCGGGGCGAGGCGGTCGATCGACGCCTTGACCACCCGGTCGACGCCCTGCTGCACGTGCTCGACGCCCGACGACCAGGTCCGCTCGCCGAACCGCACCAGCTCGTGCATCAGCTCCGAGGAGAGGCTCGAGCGGCCGTTGCGGCCCTCCTCGAGGATCACCTGGGTGAGCGTCTGGGCGGTGACGTCCTCGGCGGTGGCGTTGTCCACCACCCGCACCTCCTGGCCCTGCCGGACCCAGGCGGCGATCTGGTCGAGAGACACGTACTTGCTCTCTTCGGTGTCGTACAGCTTGCGGCTCTCGTAGCGCTTGATCAGTCGAACCATCGTTCAGCTCCTTGGGCCTCACGGCTCCTTGGGCTCGCGGGCTGCGGGCTCGCGGCCCGCTCGGGGCCGCGGGGGTCTTGCCGCTGTGCGGCGACTTCCAGCGAATTTATACCGCACTGCGGCAAACCTGTCAAGGACTTTTCCGCACTGCGGCACGAGGAGCCCCGGCGGCGGCGCTTCAGCCGGCCGGAACCGCCGCCGTCCACCGCCGCTCGAGCAGGCCGCCGAGCTCGGCCAGGGCGCCGATCTCGCTCGGCGCCCGCGGCAACAGCGGCACCTCCACCAGCGGCTGCCGGTCGCCGAGCAGCGACCTCAGCTCACGCACGCCGCGCGCGTCGCGCTCCCCCAGCCAGGCCATCAGCCGCCTCCCGGCCGACCGGTCGGGCGACCCGGCGCCGGCACGCGGATGGAGTCGGTTGACCACCACCGGTCCCAGTCGATAGCCGCCCTCGGTCAGCCGGCGGGCGAAGAACAGGGCGTCCGGCACCCTCTCCTCGCCGGGCCCCGCCACCAGCACGAACCGCGTATCGGCCGATCCGAGGAGCCGTTCGACCTCCAGCGAGCGGGCACGGAAACCGTCGTACAGCGGCCCGAACGCCTGGAAGAACTCGGCCATGTCGCGCAGCAGGTCGAGCCCCACCAGCTCGTCGAGGAACGCCTCGAACCGCCGCCCGAGCGCACCCAGCCGCCGCGTCGGCCGCAGGCTGCCGTCGCTCGCGAACCACGGCTTGAGCGCCACCCGCAGGGCGCCGCTGTCGAGGAAGCCGACGATGCGGCGCGGCGCTTCGAGGAAGTCGAGCGCCTGGCGGGTCGGCGGTGTGTCGAGCACGATCCGCCGGTGGTCGCCGGCCTGCCACACCTCGAACAGCCGCTCGACCGCCATGTACTCGAGGATCCCCGCCAGGCTGCCCGCCAGATGCCGGTAGTACGGGTTGTCGAGGATGCGGCGGCGCGCCTCGCGGTCGGGGGCGTAGCGGGCCACCAGCCGGTCGAAGGTGCGGCGCGCGTCGAGCAGGCTGGCTTCGAGACGACCGGGCCCGACCCCGGCCACCGGCACCGGCCGGTCGCCCGCGGCCTCGCCGACGCCGAGGGCGTCCTTGAGCCGGTGGGAGGGGTCGAAGGTCATCACCAGGGTGTCGTCGCCCGCCGCCGCCGAGCGGGCGGCGAGCGCCGCCGCCAACGTCGTCTTGCCGACGCCGCCGGCGCCGACGACGATCAGCAGGCGCGGCCAGGCGCGGCTCACGCCCCGGCCCCCACCGGCCCGTCGGCCGCCGCCGCCAGCGCCGCGATGAGCTCCGGCCCGCTGGGCTCCGGCACCAGCGGGAGCTCGATCCGCGGTCCGTCCCAGCCGGCGGCCAGCCGCGCCAGCTCGCGCTCGTTGAGTCGCCGCCGGCGGCGCGCCAGCTCCTCGAGCGGGTCGCGGGCCGCGCCCCGTGGACTGTCGCCCGCCGGCGGCCAGAGCTGGTTGACCACCAGCAACTCCGGCTCGCGGTCCAGCCGCTCGGCCAGCCCGGCGCGCAGCTCGAGCGCCTCGCTCACCGGCATCTCCTCGGCCAGGCTGACCACCACCACCCCGCACCGCTGGCGGTCGGCCACCAGCGCGGCGACGCGACGCGTCAGCTCGGCCACCGGCCCGCGCCCGATGCTCTCCGCCACCAGCCCCGGCGCGGCCAGCAGCGACAGGCCGTGCCCGGTGGCCGGGGCATCGAGCACCACCAGGTCGAGCTCGGGCGCGTCGGGCAGCTCGCCCTCGGCGAGGCGCAGGCAGTGGCCGAGCACCGCGGTCTCCTCGAGGCCCGGGGCGCCGGTGACGAACTGGTCGTAGATCGGGCTGGCCAGCACCCGCCGCGCCACCAGCGGGATCCTGACGCGCTCGCGCACCAGCCGGTCGACGACCTGGCGGGGGCGCAGGTTCTGCAGGTGGAGACGCTCGGCCACCGGCACGATATCGCCCCCCGAGGGCGCCACGCCGAGCATCTGGTGGACGCTCTCGCGCGGGTCGAACTCGAGCACCAGGACCCGCCGGCCGGCCGCCGCCAGCCGCCGGCCGAGCACCGCCGCCACCGCGCTCTTGCCGACCCCGCCCTTGCCCATCACCACGATCAGGCGGCGGCCCGCCAGTGACTCGAGCCAGCCCATGCCAGGCGAGCGATCTTACCCGACCGCGCCGCTATAATGACGCCTCGCCCCCGCCCACCGCCCGTGCCATGACCCACATCATCGCCGAGCCCTGCGCCGGGGTGAAGGACCGCTCCTGCGTCGAGATCTGTCCGGTCGACTGCATCTACGACGACCCGGCCTGGGCGACGCTGCTGATCCACCCCGACGAGTGCATCGACTGCGGCCTGTGCGTCGACGCCTGCCCGGTCGAAGCGATCTTCCCGCTCGAGGAGGTACCGGCGCGCTGGCAGGAGTGGATCGGCCGGAACTTCGCGGCGTTCGGGATCGACGGCCCCTAGCCGGCAACTTCGGGCCGGGTGGAATGAAACCGGGGCGGTCGCGGTTCATAGAATGTGAGGGTCGGCGACTAAGATCCTAGGATCGGCCGCGGCCCACAAGATCCCACGCCGAATCCGGCCGCGGTTGCGGGCCGCGGTGCGCCGAAGCCACGGCCGGGAGGTCAGCGACTTGGAATACAAGGACTACTACGCGATCCTGGGCGTTCCGAAGGGCGCCAGCCAGGAGGAGATCCAGAAGGCCTACCGCAAGCTGGCCCGCAAGCACCACCCCGACGTCAACAAAGGGGCGGGTGCCGAGGCCCGCTTCAAGGAGATCAACGAGGCCCACGAGGTGCTCAAGGATCCCGACAAGCGGGCGCGCTACGACCGCTTCGGCTCGGCTTGGAAGCAGGCCCAGGTGCGCGGCGGCGCGCCGCCGGGGTTCGAGGACATCTTCCAGTTCGGCTTCGGCCAGGGCGACGGCGCGCGGGTGCAGTTCGGCGGCGCCGACTCCGGCTTCAGCTCGTTCTTCGAGATGCTGTTCGGCGGCGGCGGTGGCGGCGGGGCGTGGCGAGCGGCCAGGGGCTCGGCCGCGGGCGGCGCCCAGCGGGTGGGACGCGACCGCGAGGCGCGCATCGCGCTCACGCTCGAGGAGGCGGCGCGTGGCGGCAGCCGCGAGATCCAGCTCACCGACGCGGACACCGGCCGCAGCCGCAAGCTGCGGGTGCGGATCCCGCCGGGCGTGAGGCCCGGCCAGCGCATCCGGCTGGCCGACCAGGGCGAGGCGGCACCGCTCGGCGGTCGCCGCGGCTCGCTGTACCTCAAGCTCGACCTGCTGCCCCACCCGCGCTACCGGCTGGAGGGCTCGGACCTGCACACCGTGCTGCCGCTCAGCCCGTGGGAGGCGGCGCTCGGCGGCAAGGTGAAGCTCGAGACCCTCGACGGCGAACGCACGGTGCGCATCCCGCCGGGCACCTCCTCGGGCCGCAAGATCCGGCTGCGCGGCCTGGGCTTCCCGGGCAGCAACGGACGCGGCGACCTGTACGCCGAGCTCCAGATCCTGGTGCCTGGCACGCTGACCGACGAAGAGCGCCGGCTGTTCTCCGAGCTGGCGGAAGCCTCCGAGTTCGAGGCCCGCGGCACCGGCTAGCCGGCGGCCGGCGCGCCCCACCCGAACCGGCTCCACCGACGAACCCGACTTTCCGGAAGCTACGACCATGAACCTCGATCGACTCACCCAGAGCTCCCAGCAGACCGTTCAACTGGCCCAGGACGACGCCGTCCGCCGCGGCCACCAGCAGGTCGACGGCGAGCACCTGCTGGCGGCGCTCGTCGAGCGCCCCGACGGACTCGTCGTCCGGCTGCTCGAGCGCATGGAGGTGGCGGTGCCCGAACTGCGCGCCGGGCTCGACCGCGAGCTGGCGGCGCGGCCGCAGGTGGCCGGCGGCGGCGCCGAGGCGGGCAAGATCTACGTCACGCCCCGCCTGCAGCAGCTGCTGCTGGCCGCCGGCTCGCAGGCCCAGCGGCTGAAGGACGAGTACGTCTCGGTCGAGCACCTGCTGCTGGCACTGATCGAAGAGGGCAAGTCGACCGCCGCCGGCCGGCTGCTCGCCACCCACGGCGTCGGCCGCGACGGCTTCCTGGCGGCGCTGCGCGCGGTGCGCGGCAACCAGCGGGTCACCAGCGCCACGCCCGAGACCGCCTACGAGGCGCTCGACAAGTACGGCACCGACCTGGTGGCGCTGTCGCGCGCCGGCAAGCTCGACCCGGTGATCGGGCGCGACTCGGAGATCCGCCGGGTGGTGCGCATCCTGTCGCGCAAGACCAAGAACAACCCGGTGCTGATCGGCGAGCCGGGCGTCGGCAAGACGGCGATCGTCGAGGGCCTGGCGCAGCGCATCGTGTCCGGCGACGTGCCCGAGTGGCTCAAGGACCGCGCGATCTTCTCGCTCGACCTCGGCGCGCTGCTCGCCGGCGCCAAGTACCGCGGCGAGTTCGAGGAGCGGCTCAAGGCGGTGCTCAACGAGATCAAGCAGAGCGAGGGGCGGATCCTGCTGTTCATCGACGAGGTGCACAACATCGTCGGCGCCGGCCGCACCGAGGGCTCGACCGACGCCGGCAACCTGCTCAAGCCGATGCTGGCGCGCGGCGAGCTGCACTGCATCGGCGCCACC
>JBFGNS010000034.1:0-29704 GCA_041574955.1 Thermoanaerobaculia bacterium
CGGCCAGCGGAGTGGGGCGCGCTTGCAGGACCGAGGTGCGTATGCCGGGGCTGGTGCCGAGGTCCCTCGCTACGCTCGGGATGACAGTGGCTGCGCAGGGCTGGGGTCGGACTACGCGGGGTCGGCCGGCGGAGTGGGGCGCGCTTGCAGGACCGAGGTGCGTATGCCGGGGGTGGTGCCGAGGTCCCTCGCTGCGCTCGGGATGACAGCGGCGAAGAGCACCGGGGTCGGACTCCCGGGCGCTGGCGAGCGGGCCGGGGTGCGTGTGCCCGGGGGTGGTGCCGAGGTCCCTCGCTGCGCTCGGCATGACAGCGGCGAAGAGCACCGGCCGGCCCGGTGGCTGCCGATGCCGTCAGTTCTTGTCGTCCCGAGCGTCAGCGAGGGACCTCAGCGCCGACGGTGCGGAATCGCGTCGGGAGCCGGGGGACCCGCGCGGGTTGCCCTCAAGCGGTAAGCTCCTCGAGCGCGGCGGTGGCGGCGGCCTGCTCGGCCAGCTTCTTGCTCCGGCCTTCGCCGCTGCCCAGCAGCCGATCGCCGAGCCAGCAGTCGATCCGGAACCGCTTGTCGTGGTCGGGGCCGGCGGTGCCCACCTCGCGGTAGTCGGGCCGCCCCAGGCCGCGCCCCTGGAGCAGCTCCTGCAACCGCGTCTTGGAATCGCGCGCCGCGCCGCCCTCCCCCGCCTCGACCGCCGCCTCGACCAGCCGATCCGCCACCGTCCGCGCCGCCTCGTAGCCGCCGTCGAGGAACACCGCTCCCAGCACCGCCTCGAGCGCGTCGGCCAGCAGCGACGCCTTGGTGCGGCCACCCGAGCGCTCTTCCCCCACGCCCAGCCGCAGCGCCTCGCCGACGCCGAGCTCGGCGGCGCGCCGCGCCAGCACGCGCGAGCTCACCAGGTGGCCGAGCCGCCGCGTCAGCTCGCCCTCGCTGCGCCGCGGGCGCTCGGCGAACAGCCGCTCGGCGGTGGCCAGACCCAGCACCGCGTCGCCCAGGAACTCGAGCCGCTCGTAGTCCGCGTCGAGGCCCCGCTCGTTGGCGTAGGAGCGGTGGGTCAGGGCGCGCTCGAGCAGCTCGCGGCGCTCGAAGCGGTAGCCCAGCCGCTGCTCGAAGGCGTCGAGCCTGGGACCGTCTCCGCTCATCGGCGGCTCTTCATGGGCGGCTTCTCATCGGCGGCCGAAGCGGCTCTCCAGGTCGGCGTCGGTCATGCGCAGCACCACCGGCCGGCCGTGCGGACAGGCGTACGGCTGCTCGGCGACGAACAGCTCGGCGATCAGCGCCTCCATCGCGTCGGCGCCCAGCGGATGGTGCATCTTGACCGCGGCGCGGCACGACAGGCTGGCCGCCAGGGCGTCGAGCAGGCGCTCGGCCAGCCCCGCGCCGTCCGCCTCGCCGCCGGCCGGGCCGCCGCCCCCGGCGAGCTCGAGCAGCAGGTCGCGCGCCGTCTCGGCGTCGAGCGCCGCCGGCACGCCGGTCATCGCCAGGCTGCCGCCCGACAGCGGGGTCACGCCGAAGCCGCACGCCTCGAGCTCCTCCACCAGCTCGCCCAGCCGGAGCGCCTCGGCCGACGACAGCTCGAGCATCACCGGCTCGAGCAGCGCCTGGCTGGCCGGCTGCTGGCGGGCCAGCGACCGCCGCAGCCGCTCGTAGAGGATCCGCTCGTGCGCCACGTGCTGGTCGACGAGATACAGGCCGTCGGGTCCCTCGAGCAGGATCAGGGTGCCCTTGTACTGACCCAGCAGGCGGAACGAGCGGCGCTCCCCGGAGCGGCCGGAGAGCGGCACCGGCCGGCGCTCCAGCGGCGTGTACACCGCCTCGGACAGCCGCGGCGGAGCCTGCTCGCCGGCCCCGGTCTCCCTCAGCTCGTCCGCCCGTCCCCCCAGACCGCCCCAGGCCAGAGCCCCCGGCTGGCCCTCGGGCACGGCGAGCGGCGCCGGCTCCTCGCCGCGCGCCGCCGCCAGGCCGCGCCGCAGCAGCGAGAACAGCCGGTCGAGCAGGCGGGAGTCACGGAACCGCACCTCCGACTTCTGGGGATGGACGTTGACGTCCACCGTCTCGGGCGGCAGGTCGAGGAACAGGAAGAGCGGCGGGAAACCGTCGCCGCGCCACTCCTCGCGCACCGCGCGGTAGAAGGTGGCGAGCACCGCCCGGTCGCGCAGCAACCGTCGGTTGACGAATACGAAACGGCGCTGGGAGCCGGCGGTCGAGGGGTCGCCCACCAGCCCCCAGAACCGCTCGCGGTCGAGCGGCGAGCCCGCCGGCAGCTCGACCAGGCGGTCGGCGAGCTGGTCGCCGAAGATCTCGCGCACCCGCCGGTGGGCACCCTCGGTGCCGGCACCGGAGGCCGCCGCGTCGAGCAGCACCCGGCCCTCGTGGCGCAGCGAGAAGCCCACCTCCGGCCGCGCCAGGGCGTATCCCTGAACCACCTCGGTGGCCCGCCGCAGCTCGGTCTGCGGGCTCTTCAGGAACTTGCGCCGCGCCGGCACGTTGTAGAACAGCGACGCCACCTCGACGGTGGTGCCGCGCGGGTGGGCGACCGGCTGGGCGCTGCGCACCCGGCCGCCCTCGATCCTGACCCGCGTGCCGTCGCCGGCGTCGCGCGCGGTGGTGAGCTCGACCCGCGCCACGGCGGCGATCGACGACAGCGCCTCGCCGCGGAAGCCCAGGCTGGAGACCCGCTCGAGGTCCTCGAAGCGCCGGATCTTGCTGGTGGCGTGGCGGTCGAACGCCAGCAGGGCGTCGTCGCGGTCCATGCCGTGGCCGTCGTCGATCACCCGGATGCGGCGCTTGCCGCCGCCGGCGAGCTCCACCCGCACCTCGCCGGCGCCGGCGTCGAGCGCGTTCTCGACCAGCTCCTTGACCACCGAGGCCGGCCGCTCGACCACCTCGCCGGCGGCGATCTGGCTGACCAGACCGTCGTCGAGGATCGCGATCTCGGGCATCTGCCGCGATTCTAGACCGCCGGCGGCGGTCCGGCCGCTCGCTCGGCTACCCCTTCGCCACCAGCTCGATGAGATCCACCACCCGGTTCGAGTACCCCCACTCGTTGTCGTACCACGACACCACCCGCACCCAGCCGTCGGCGGCGGCGGCGGTCGACAGGGCGTCGAAGATCGACGAGTGCGGGTTGCCGATGATGTCGGACGACACCAGCGGCGCCTCGCTGTACTCGACGATGCGGGCCATCGGGCCGGCGGCGGCGGCCGCGACGGCGGCGTTGACCTCGGCGATGTCCGGTTTCTGCCTGAGGCGGCAGGAGAAGTCGACGATCGAGCCGTCCGGCACCGGCACCCGGATCGCCAGCCCGTCGAGCTTGCCGGCCAGGTGCGGCAGCACCTTGCCGACGGCGCGCGCCGCTCCGGTGGTGGTCGGGATGACGTTCTCGGCGGCGGCGCGGCTGCGCCGCAGGTCCTTGTGCGGCACGTCGGCCAGCCGCTGGTCGTTGGTGTACGCGTGGACGGTGGTCAGGAAGCCCTCCTCGAGGCCGAAGGCGTCGTCGAGGATCTTGGCCAGCGGCGCCAGGCAGTTGGTGGTGCACGAGGCGTTCGACACCATGCGGTGCTCGGGCAGGAGCTTGTCGTCGTTGACCCCCAGCACCACCATGGCGTCCAGCTCGTCCTTGGGCGGCACGGTCAGCACCACCTTGGGAGCGCCGGCGGCGATGTGCAGCTCGAGCTTCTCGCGGTGGCGGAACACACCCGTCGACTCCACCACCACGTCTACCCCGAGCTCGCCCCAGGGCAGCTTCTCGGGCTGGCGCTCGGCGGTCATCAGCACCCGGTCGCCGTCGATGTACATCGCCTCCTCGTCGACCTCGACCTTCTTCGGAAAGGCGCCCATGACGGTGTCGAAGCGCAGCAGGTAGGCCAGCTGCTCGTTGTCGAACAGGTCGTTGATCGCCACCACCTCGATGTCGTCCCGCTCGCTCAGGATGCGAAACACGCTGCGGCCGATGCGGCCGAAGCCGTTGATGCCTACGCGCACTGCCATCAGTCGTCCTCCTTGCGGTCGAGGGCGGCCAGGCGGCGGATCAGGTCCACCACGCGGTGGGCGTAGCCCCAACCGTTGTCGAACCACGAAAGCGTCTTCGAGACGCGGTCGCCGAGCGTCATGGTGGCCATCGAGTCGAAGGTGCTCGAGTAGGAGCTGCGCACGATGTCGGAAGAGACGATCGGGTCGTCCTCGTAGGCCAGGATGCCGGGCCAGCGCGACACCGCGGTGCGCACCACCTCGTTGATCGCGGTCACCGTAACCGGCTTGGCGTGCCAGCAGACCAGGTCGACCACCGAGCCGTTGGGCACCGGCACGCTCATCGCCTTGCCGGTGATCCGGCCGCGCAGCTTGGGAAACAGCCCGACGATCACCTCGGCGCTGTTGGTGTCCTGCGGAATGATGTTCTCCGCCGCCGCGCGGCCGCGGCGCGGGTCCTCCGCCGGCACGTCGGCCAGCCGCTGCTGGTTGGAGTAGGCGTGCACCGAGGTCATGAAGGCGCGCTCGATGCCGAACGCCTCGTCGAGCAGCTTGACCACCGGCGCCGCGCAGTGCGCGGTGCACGAGCCGTTGGAGACGATGCGGTCGCTGGCCACCAGGTGCTGGTCGTTGATGCCCATCACCACCGTGCGGTCCGGCGGGTCGAGCGGCGGCACGCACAGCACCACCCGCCGGGCGCCGGCGGCCAGGTGGCGCTCCATCTCGTCGCGCGTGCGCGGCCGGCCGGTGGCCTCCACCACGATATCCACCCCGTGGTCGCCCCACACCGCGTCGCCGGCCAGCATCGGAATCTGGCGGCCGTGGACGTAGAGGTGCCCCTCGCGGATGCTCAACTCGTCGGGGACCGGTCCCAGCACGGTGTCGAAGCGGATCAGGTACTCGAGCGCCCGCTGATCGGCGGGGTCGCTGATCGCCACGATCTGCACCTCTTCACTGCCGTGCAGTATGCGGAACAGGTTGCGCCCGACGCGGCCGATGCCCGCCAGGCCCACTCGTATCGGTTGCATCACGGTCTCCCTGTCGACTGTTTTGGACTGGCCTTTCGGAGCTTCACTTTTCGTACCCCAGCTTTGCCCGCGCCGCCGCCAGCCGCGCCACCGGCACCCGGTAGGGCGAGCAGGAGACGTAGTCGAGACCGCAGCGCTCGAAGAACGCCACCGAGCTGGGCTCGCCGCCGTGCTCGCCGCAGATGCCGATCTTGAGCCCCTCGCGCGCGCCGCGTCCCCGCTCCACCGCCAGCTCGACCAGCTGGCCGACGCCCTCGCGGTCGAGCCGCTCGAAGGGGTCGTCGGGCAGGATGCCGGAGTCGATGTACTGCGGCAGGAAGCGGCCGACGTCGTCGCGCGAGTAGCCGAAGGTCATCTGGGTGAGGTCGTTGGTGCCAAACGAGAAGAAGTCGGCATGGGCGGCGATGCGGTCGGCCACCAGCGCCGCCCGCGGCACCTCGATCATCGTGCCGATCGGGATGTCGAGCTCGAGCTGCTGCTCTTCCGCCACCCGCGCCAGCACCGCGGCGGTGCGCTCGCGCAGCCGCGCCATCTCCTCCTCGGTGCCCACCAGCGGCACCATGATCTCCGGCCGCGGCCGCTTGCCGGCGGCGACCAGCGCGGCGGTGGCGCGCACGATGGCCTCGACCTGCATGTCGTAGATCTCGGGCGTGGTGAGACCCAGCCGGCAGCCGCGGTGGCCGAGCATCGGGTTGAACTCGGCCAGCGCCTCGGCCTTGGCGGCCACTTCGCGCGGCTCGATGCCGAGCTGCCGGGCCATCGCCGCCAGCGCCTTCTCCTCGCGCGGCAGGAACTCGTGCAGCGGCGGGTCGAGCAGCCGGATGGTCACCGGCAGGCCGTCCATCGCCGCCAGGATGCCCTCGAAGTCCGCCTGCTGCACCGGCAGCAGGTGGCCGAGCGCCTCGTCGCGCTTGTCGGGCTCGGGACTGAGAATCACCTGCCGCACCCACGGCAGCCGATCCTCTTCGAAGAACATGTGCTCGGTGCGGCACAGCCCTATGCCCACCGCGCCCAGCCGGTGAGCGACGCGCGCGTCCTCGGGGGTGTCGGCATTGGCCCGCACCGCCATCCGGCGCTCCTCGTCGGCCCAGCCGAGCAGACGGGTGAAGGCGATGGCGCCCGGGGTGTCCGGCTCGCCGCCCTCGATCAGGCTCTCGAGCACCGCCGAGGGTCGCGCCGCCAGGGCGCCGGCCAGCACCTCGCCGGCGGTGCCGTCGATCGACAGCTCGTCGCCCTCGCGGAACACCTGGTCACCCACCCGCAGCTCGCCGGCCTCGTCGTCGACCGTCAGCGCATTGGCGCCGACGATGCACGGCTTGCCGAGGCCGCGCGCCACCACCGCGGCGTGCGAGGTCATGCCGCCGCGCGAGGTGAGGATGCCCTGCGAGGCATGCATCCCGACGATGTCCTCGGGCGAGGTCTCGTCGCGCACCAGCAGCACCGGTCCATCGGCCGCCATCTCGGCGGCGCGGTCGGCGGTCAGCGCGATGCGGCCCGAAGCGGCACCCGGTCCGGCGGCCAGGCCGCGCGCCAGCAGACGGCCGGCGGCGATCGCCGCTTCCTTCTCGCGGCGGTCGAAAACCGGCGCCAACATCTGGGTGAGCTGCTCGCCGCGTACCCGCGAGAGCGCCTGCCGGGAGTCGATCAGCCCCTCCTCCACCATCTCCGAGGCGATCCGTACCGCCGCCGCGCCGGTGCGCTTGCCGTCGCGCGTCTGCAGCATGTACAGCTTGCCGTGCTCGATGGTGAACTCGACGTCCTGCATGTCGCGCCGGTGGTGCTCGAGCGTGTCGCAGACGGCCACCAGCTCGCGGTACGCCTCGGGGAACTCGGCCTCCAGTCCGCCCTCGGCGTCTACCGCGGCGATCGAGTGCGGGGTGCGGATGCCCGCCACCACGTCCTCGCCCTGGGCGTTGACCAGGAACTCACCGTAGATCCGCTTCTCGCCGTTGGCCGGGTTGCGGCTGAAAGCCACACCGGTGGCGCAGTCGGGCCCGCGGTTGCCGAACACCATGGTCTGCACGTTGACCCCGGTGCCGGAGTCTTCGGTCAGCCCGTGAAGACGGCGGTACTCGCGCGCGCGGCGGATGTTCCAGCTGTCGAACACCGCCCGCACGCCACCCCACAGCTGCTCCATCGGGTCCTCCGGAAACGGCTGCTTGCCGTGCTCGGCGATCACCCGCTCGTAGCCGGCGATCACCTTGTCGAGCCCCTCGGGGCTGATCTCCGAGTCCCAGCCCGCCCCTTCCTCTTGGCGCACCTGGGCCAGGATCTTCTCGAAGTGGTGGTGGGGCGCTCCCAGCACCACGTCGCCGTACATCGTCAGCAGCCGGCGGTAGCAGTCGCGGATGAACCGCGGGTCGTGGCCGTTGCGGATGTGGGCGGCGACGATGTCGTGGTTGAGCCCCAGGTTGAGGACGGTGTCCATCATGCCTGGCATCGACACCGGTCCGCCCGAGCGCACCGACAGCAGCAGCGGGTCGTCGGGGTCGCCGAACTTGCGGCCCTGGAGCTCCTCGAGGCGGTGCAGCTGCTCGGCGAACTCCTGCTCGAGGCCGTCGGGGAGCCGTCGGCCCTGCTCGTGGTAGAGGATGCAGGCCTCGGTGGTGACGGTGAAGCCCGGCGGCACGGGCAGGCCGAGGCTGCTCATCTGCGCCAGACCGGCGCCCTTGCCACCCAGCAGCTCTTTCTGGTCACCGCGGCCCTCGGCGTCGCCGCCGCCAAAGAAGTAGACGTACTTAGTGCTCATTCCTGGTCGTTTCCCTCCCGCTGCCGGCGCCGGTACTCGGCCTTGTCGACCACCATCTCGGTGAGCCGAGCGGTGCGCGACAGCGTCCGTTGAATCGATTGCAGCAGAGCGAGGCGGTTGTGCCGCAGCTCGCGGTTCTCGTCCATTACCAGAACCTCGGTGAAGAAAGCCTCCAGGCTGTCGGAGAAATCGGCGATCAGCCGCAAACAGGTGCGGTAGTCGCCGGCCTCGGCAGCCTGCTTGGTGCGGGTGCGCAGCTCCGAGCCGTCCGCCGCCAGCCGGCGCTCCGCCGGCTCCTTGAGCAGCCCTTCGTCGAGCCGGTGCTCGGGCGCGTCCTTGACGATGTTGGCGATCCGCTTGGCCGCCAGCACCACCGCCAGGAAGCCCGGGCGGTCGCGCACCCGGTGCAGGGCGTCGACTCTCGCCTCGAGGTCGGGCAGATGCTCGACCCCGGCCGCCAGCGCCGCCTCGATCTCGTCGTAGGCGTAGCCGTCGAGCGCCAGCAGGTGGCGGATGCGGTCGTGAAGGAACGGCCGCAACGCGGCCAGGATCTCCTCGCCGCTCCGCTCCAGCCGGTCGCCGTACAGCCGCACCGCGCGTGCCGCCACCAGGTCGAGGTCGAGCTCGAGCTTGGCCTCGAGCGCGATGCGCACCACCCCTTGGGCCGCCCGCCGCAGCCCGAACGGGTCCTTGCTGCCCGACGGCACCAGGCCGAGGCCGAAGATCCCCACCAGGGTGTCCAGCCGGTCGGCGAGGGCGGTGGCCGCTCCCACCCGGCCGCGCGGCACCGCGTCGTCGGCCGCGGCCGGCAAGTACTGATCGTAGATCGCCTTCCACACCGCCGCCGGCAAGCCGTCGGCGCGCGCGTAGACGCCGCCCATCACCCCCTGCAGCGAGGTAAACTCCTTGACCATCTCGGTCACCAGGTCGGCCTTGAGCAGCGCGGCGGCGCGACGCGCCGCGGTGCGCTCGCGCTTCCAGCCCAGCTGCTCGCAGATCTCCACCGCCAGCTTCTCGAGCCGCGCCGTCTTGTCGGCGTAGCTGCCGAGCTGGACGTGGAAGGTGAGCCGGTCGAGGCGCCGCGCGTGCTCCGCCAGACTCGACTTGCGGTCCTCCGCCCAGAAGAAGCGAGCGTCCGCCAGCCGCGCCTCCACCACCCACTCGTTGCCGGCGCGCACCCGGCCAGCCGGATCGTCCGCCCGGTCCATCACGGTCAGGAAGCCGGGCAGCAGCTTGCCGTTGCGCTCCACCGGAAAAGCGCTCTGGTGGTCGCGCAAACTCGAGCGCAGCACCTCCCGCGGCAGCTCGAGGAACCGCTTGCCGAAGCGGCCCCGCACCACGCCGGGCACCTCGCACACTGCCGCCAGCCGGTCCAGCAGCTCGGCGTCCTCGACCAGGCTGCCGCCCAACTCCTCGGCCTGGGCGCGAAACTCCTTCTCCAGCCGCTCGCGGCGGCGCTCGAAGCCGACCACCACGCCGCGGCGCGCCAGCTTGCGGCGGTAGTCGGCGGCGTCGCGCACCTCGAACGGCCGCGGTGCCTGCCAGGCGTGGCCGCGCGTGGTGCGGCCCGAGCGGATGCCGAACAGCTCGAACGGCACCACCTCGCCGCCGAGCAGTGCCACCACGCCGTGCACCGGCCGCACCCAGGGGCCGAGTCCCGCGCCCCAACGCATGGTCTTGGGCCAGCTCAGCTGGCGGATGGTGTCGGGCAGGATGTCGGCCAGCAGCTCGGCGCTCGGCCGGCCCTCGACCGTGCGCTGCGCTGCCAGGTACTCGCCGCGCGGCGTCTCCACCCGCTCCAGATCGTCGGTCGAGACGCCGGCCTTGAGAGCGAAGCCCTCGGCGGCGCGTGTCGGCCGGCCGTCTTCGTCGAGACCGGCGCTCACCGGCGGCCCGACCAGCTGCTCGCTGCGGTCGGGCTGGCCCTCCGGCAGGCCCCGCATGATCACCAGCAGCCGCCGCGGCGTGAATCCGGTCTCGACCTCGGACGGCGTCAGCCCGAGCGCCATCAGCTGCTCGAACAGCCGGCTGCCCAGCTCGGCGGCGCCGCGACCCGCCATCTGGGCCGGAATCTCCTCCGAGCGCACCTCGAGCAGTAGCTCCCTGTCGCCCATCAGGCGGCCCCCGGTTCACCCGCCGGCAGCAGCGGGAAGCCGAGCCGCTCGCGGCTGGCCAGGTAGTCGCGGGCACAGGCGACGGCCAGCCGCCGCACGCGCGCGATCAGCGCTACGCGCCCGGTGACCGACACCGCGCCGCGCGCATCGAGAACGTTGAACAGGTGCGAGCAGTGCAGGGCGCACTCGTAGGCCGGCAGCACCAGCTCGGCCTCGAGGCAGCGCTCGGCCTCGGCCTCGTAGCCGTCGAACTGGCTCTGCAGGAACTCGACGTCGGCGACCTCGAAGTAGTAGCGCGAGAACTCGACCTCGTCCTGGTGTCGCACCTGGCCGTAGTCGACGCCGCCGGGGACCCAGGCGATGTCGTACACCGAGCGTGAGCGGCCGAGGAACATGGTCAGCCGCTCCAGCCCGTAGGTGATCTCGGCGCTGATCGGGTCGAGCTCGAGCCCGCCGGCCTGCTGGAAGTAGGTGAACTGGGTGATCTCCATGCCGTCCAGCATCACCTGCCAGCCGAGGCCCCAGGCACCGAGCGTCGGCGCCTCCCAGTTGTCCTCCTCGAAGCGCAGGTCGTGCTGCTTGAGGTCGATGCCGAGCGCCTCCAGGCTGCGCACGTACTGCTCCTGCACGTCGGCGGGCGACGGCTTGAGAATGACCTGGAGCTGATAGTGCTTGCCGAGGCGAAACGGGTTCTCGCCGTAGCGAGCGTCGGCCGGCCGGCGCGACGGCTGCACGTAGGCGACGCTCCAGGGCTCGGGACCGAGCACCCGCAAGAAGGTGTCGGGATGCATGGTGCCGGCGCCCACCTCGAGGTCGTACGGCTGCTGCAGCACGCAGCCGCGCTCCGCCCAGAAGGCGGACAGCGCCAGGATCATCTGCTGCAGGCTGTTCATGGCACCCGTCGCACCGGGAGTGAATTATTCACACTGCGTTCTGTGGAGCAAATCAGCCCGGCGGAAAGCCCGGCGGCCTGCCGGAAAGCGTCTCGCGCACTACCTGGTGGCTGCGCAGCTCGTGCTGGAGGAAATCACGCCGGACCCTGGCCGTCAGCTCGGCGATCCGGTCGAGAGTACCAGCCGGCGGGGGATCGTGCCGCATCTGCTCCAGGTTCTCGTGCCGCATGCGGCGCAGAAACGAGATCTCGGCGGCACCCAGTCGCAGGCCACCGCCGCACCGCTCGCACAGCAGACCCTCGCCGCCGGTCGCCAGGCGGGCGCCGCCGGCCAGGTCGCGGCCGCACTCCAGGCACTCCCCGGCCGCCGGCAGCACGCCCGCCAGCCGCAGCACCCAGGCCTCGTAGTAGCGGGTCGCCAGGTGACGGTCGACGCCGGCGGCGAGCGCCTGAAGGGTCGAGTCGAGCAGCCGGAACAGGCCCTCGCTGGCCTCGTTCTCCTGCGCGAACTCCAGCATGTGGTCGGCCAGGTAGGAGCCCAGCAGCAGCCCCTCGAGATCGCCCTGCAGGCTGCTCGCGGCCCGCACCAGGTCGGCCGAGCGGATGCGCACCAGCTCGGCGCCGGAGCGCTCGAACCAGACCACGCGCGACCGCGCCAGCGGCTGGAGCTGGCCCCCGAACCGGCTGTGCTTGCGCCGCGCGCCGCGCGCCACGCCGCGCTTCTTGCCGTGCTCGGCGGTGAGGAAGGTCACGATGCGGTCGTGCTCGTGCAGATCGAACACGTCGAGCAGCAGGGCGTCGGCCGAGCTGAGGGTCATCGCTTGCCGCCTCGCCAGACCTAGCGGACCAGGCGGTCGATCAGCAGCGCCGCCAGCCCGAAGTAGATCAGGATGCCGGTGATGTCGTTGGTGGTGGTGACCAGCGGTCCCGAGGCGACCGCCGGATCGATCCCCAGGCGGCGGAACAGGATCGGGATCAGGGCACCGTTGAGCGAGGCCACCACGATGGCGGCCAGCAGCGCGCCGCCCACCACCAGAGCGTAGTACGGGTTGCGCTGGATCAGGAACGCTCCGCCGCCGACCAGCAGCGAGCAGGTCACGCCGATCACCATCCCCACCTTGAGCTGCTGCCACAGGAAGCGGCCGGTGCGGCGCCGGCCGACCGGGATGCGGCCGGTGGCCAGCCCGCGCACCGCGATGGTCGAGGTCTGGCTGCCGACGTTGCCGCCCATACCCATGATCACCGGCACGAAGGTGAGCAGGAACAGCGCCTCCTTGAAGCTGACCTGGAACCACTCGAGCAGCATGCCGGCCAGCACCCCGCCGACCATGTTGCCGAGCAGCCAGGGCAGCCGCAGACCGGCGACGCGCACCGCCCGATCCTGGTAGATCAGCTCGTCGTCGGACGTGCCGACCAGCTTGTAGAAGTCCTCCGTAGCCTCGTCGCTGACCACGTCGATGACGTCGTCGACGGTGACGATGCCCACCAGCCGGTCGGCGGCGTCGGTGACCGGGATGGCCAGCAGGTCGTAGCGCGCCACCAGCTCCGCCACCACCTCCTGGTCGGTGTCCACCCGCACCCGCACCACCTCGCGGGTCATCACCTCACCCAGCCGCCGGCCGGGCGGCGCCAGCAGCAGCTGGCGCAGCGAGGCGACGCCCACCAGCACGCCCTCGGCGTCGACCACGTAGAGGTAGAAGATGTTGTCGAGCTGGTCGGAGCTGCGCAGCTCGGCGATCGCCTGCTCCACGGTCGCCGTCTCCGGCAGGGCGACGAACGCGGGCACCATCAGCCGGCCGGCGGACTCGTCGTCGTAGGTCAGGTGCTCGCGCACCTCGGCCAGCTGCGGCTCCCCCACCACCTCCAGCACCCGCTCCTCGAGCTGGTCGGGGAGCGATTCGACGATCTCGACCGCGTCGTCGACCGGCATGGCGCCCAGCACCTGGCCGATCTCGCGCCGGGTCATGCCCTCGAGCAGCGCCTGCTGGTCGGGCTCGTCGAGCTCGCTCAGCACCTCGCCCGCCCCGTCCGGAAACTCGGTCACCAGGATGCGGTAGATGGCCAGCTGCTCGGACGGCGTCAGGCGTCCGAACAGCTCGGCGACGTCCTCCGGACGCGTGCGGGCCAGCAGGCGGACGATCTTGGGGCGCGCCCCGCGGCGGATGAACCGGCGCAGGCCGTCGCTCGCCAGATCGGGCCGGCGTGGGGGCTCGGGGGCGACCATAAACGGGCATCGTAGCACAGCACCCGCACCTCGCCTGACGAGATAAGTCGCTTTTTTTCAGATGGTTGCGACCAACAGACAGGCGCCCGACCGACTCTGGTAAGTTGGCGCCGGAGGCTTGTTTTCCGTGCGCCCGAGCCGATATGCCGCCGCCGCTCTAGCCTGCTGCCTGGCGGCGGCTCCGGTCGCGGCCGGCGACGCCGGCCACGAGGAGCTGGCCGTCCAGTTCCTGACCGGCCGGTTCCTCGAGGCTGTCGCCGAGGCCCAGGAGCAGGCCCGAATCGAGACCGAGCGGTTCGCCGGCACCTACCTGGCCGAGCGCACCGGTCTGCTGTGGGCGCGTACCGACAACGGCACCGACCTAGACTGGTACGCCGCCCGCGACCACTGCCGGGCCCTCCAGCTGGGCGGCTGGAGCGACTGGCGGCTGCCGACGATCGACGAGCTGGAGCAGCTCCACGAACGGCGCTCGCAGGCCACCTACAAGGTGCCGGCAGGAATCCAGCTCAGCGCCTGCTGCCCGTGGAGCGCCACCGCCGCCGGCGAGAGCTCGGCCTGGAACTTCAGCTTCCAGTTTCGCAAGCGGTTCTCGGGCAGCCGCAACTACAGCTACGGGCTGAGGGCGCTCTGCCTGCGCACGCCGACTGCCGAGCAGGTCGCCTGGCTCGAGGCCAAGGCCGAGGAGGCGGCGGCAGCCGCCGCCGAGCAGGCGAAGTGAGCCGGCGGCGCCCTCCGGCCGCAGCTCTCCTGATGATCTCCTGACGCCCGCCGCGTACGGTCGGTGCGGGATGAGGGGACGGATGGGTGAGATCGGAGCGGCGGCCGCCCGCGGGCTGACCGCGGCGCGGCGTCTGATCCACCGCCGCTACTGGCGGGCCGCGGCCTGGAGCCTGGCCCTGGTGGCGGCGGCGGGCGGCTTCTCGGCGTCGCTGCTCGAGCTGCGCTACCACGTCCCGCTGCGCTCGGTGTGGCGCTACTTCACCCGCGTCCACGACGACGCGGTCGACCTGGTGCCGCTGCTCCGCCACTCCGAGACCCTGACCGAGCTGCGCCGGCTGGCGCCCGAGGGCACCGGTATCAACTCCGGCGGCCTGGTCTACGTGCACGATGGCCGGCTGACCTTCCACCCGTGGCGCCCGGAGGCCGCGCTCGCCGCCGAGCGCCGGGTGCGCGAGCTCGAGATCCAGTACGCCAGCCTGGTGCCCAAGTACCTGTCCTCCCGTCTCGAAGAGCTGCTGGACGAGCTGATGCTGCCCGAGAACCGCCGCCAACTCGGCCGGCACGGCTTCAGCCCGACGGAGGTCGAGGCGCTGCAGCGCCAGGTGACGGCGAGCGAGGTCGACCCGTCGGCGCGGCGCGCCCTGCGCTGGCGGGTCGCCACCTTGCTGCAGGCGTTCGTACCGCACCACACCGCGCGCTACCAGCTCGCCCTCGCCGACAAGCTGCGGTTCTACGCCGACCACGCGCCGCCGGGACAATACCTGGGCCTGTTCGAGGTGCACCCGCCGGAGTGGCTGGCGAACGGCCCGCTGCAGCCGGCCGACCTGGGTGGCGGCCGCACGCTGGTCATCCTGCCGCGGCCGGACGGTGTCATCGAGATCGTGGACCAGGCGCCCGACCACAACCGGCGCTACCGGCTGTTGCCGCTGCCCCACCCCGGCGGGCTCGGTCTCTACCGGCTGGCGGTACGCGTCTAGCCCGTGCTCTAGCGCGCTACGAGCGCGCCCACAGGTCGCGGTCGAGCCTGGCCAGCAGGCGCCGGTTCTCGCGCCAGCCGGGCTCGTGCCGGACGAACAGCTCGAGGTGGATCCGGCGGCCGAGGAACTGCTCGAGATCGTGCCGCGCCTCGCTGCCGATGCGCTTCAGCCGCTGGCCGCCCTTGCCGACCACGATCCCCTTCTGGTTCTCCCGCTCCACCAGGATGGTGGCGTGCAGCCGCAGCAGGTCGCCGCTCTCCTGCCAGGCGTCGAGCAGCACGGCGGTGGTGTACGGCAGCTCGTCGCGGGTGTGCCGCAGCACCTTCTCGCGGATCCGCTCGGCCACCAGGAAGCGCTCGGGGTGGACGGTCAGCAGCTCGGGATCGTAGAGCGGCGGTCCGGGCGGCATCTTCCCCCACAGCAGCTCCAGCAGGCGGTCGGTGCCGTCACCGGTCAGCGCGCTGATCGGCACGACGTCGTTGAGCTCGCCGCTCTCGGCGTAGCGGGCGATCAGCGGCAGCAGCTTCTGCTTGCGGATCCGGTCGATCTTGTTGAGCGCCACGACTCGCGGCGCCTCGACCCGCAGCACCAGATCCAGCATGTAGCGGTCGCCGGCGCCGAACGGCTGGCTGGCGTCGACGATCAGGCAGACGAGGTCGGCGTCGTGCAGGCTGTCGACCGCCTGCTGCACCATCTGCCGGTTGAGCTGGTGGAGCGGCCGGTGGACGCCCGGCGTGTCGAAGAAGACGATCTGGCCCCGCTCGCTCGACAGGATTCCGACCAGCCGGTGGCGGGTGGTCTGCGGTCGCTCCGAAACGATCGCCAGCTTCTCGCCCAGCAGGCGGTTGAGCAGCGTCGACTTGCCGGCGTTGGGGCGTCCGACCAGCGCCACGCGGCCGGAGCGTGGCGGCGGCGCTACCGGGTCGCTCACGGCGCCACGCCGTCCGCCGGCGGCAGCTGGAGGGCGATCACCGACTTGATGCGCCGCCCCTCGACGCGCTCGACGGTCAGCTCGAGCCCGAACGCCTCGAGCTTCTCGCCCGGCTCCGGCAGGTAGCCCAACCGGCCGAAGATCAGGCCGCCGACCGTCTCGTACGGCTCCTCGGCCACCGCCGCGCCGAACAGCTCCTGCAGGGCGTCGAGCGGCGTGCCGCCGTCGAGCCGCCAGCTGCCGTCGGGCTGCGGCTCGTTGAGCTCCAGCTCCTCGTGCTCGTCGACGATCTCGCCGACGATCTCCTCCAACAGGTCCTCGACCGTCACCAGGCCGGCGGAGCCGCCGAACTCGTCGACCACGATCGCCAGCTGCTGGCGCTGCGACTGGAACTCGCGCAGCAGCTCGTTGAGCGGCTTGGTCTCGGGGACCACGTACGGCGGATGGGCCAGCTCGGTGGCTGCCGGACGCGGCTGGCGCCGCAGCCCGGCGAGCAGGTCGCGGATGTGGAGCACGCCGACGATCTGGTCGATCGACTCGCGGTAGAGCGGGATCCGCGAGTGCTTCGACTCGAGGAACAGATCGGCCAGCTCGTCGAGCGAGCTGTCGACCGGCGCGCACACCATGTCGATGCGCGGCGTCACGACGCTGCGCACCAACGCGTCGCCGAAGTCGATCACCCGCAGCAACAGGTCCTGCTCGCCGGAGTCCAGGATCCCCTCGCGCTTGCCGACGTCGATGTACGCCTCGATCTCCTCGTCGGAGACGTCGTCCTCGTCTTCCCGCCGGTCGACCGTCGGGCCCGACAGCAGCGGCGCGAGCAGCGTCACCAGCGGCGCCAGCAGGACCAGGGACAGCCGGTAGGTTCCGGTCAGCCGGCGCAGCGCCGACTCCGGATCGCGCGCCACCAGCACCCGGTTGACCGCCTCGGCCAGACCCAGCCAGATCGCGATCAGGCCCAGCGCCCAGAAGTCGGTCGCCGCCATGCCCAGCCGCTCGAGCGCCAGCCGCAGCGCCACGAACAGCACCAGCGGCATCACCCGCGCCAGCAGGCTCATCAGGTAGCGGAACGCCTCGAGGCGCGCTGGCGACTGGTTGAGCTGCTGCAGCCGGCCGCCGGCCTCGTCCGCCCAGTGCCGCAGCCGGATCGGTCCCGAGCGCTCGAGCAGCGCGGCGAGCACCGGCACCAGGCCGGCCAGCGCCAGGAACAGGCCGGCGGTGAGCCACCAGGTCAGGCCGGGCGCGTCAGGCGTCATCGCTCAGCCAGCGGCGCCGCAGGCGGCGCTCCAGCCGCTCCATCTCGCCGCCGTCGGTCTCGTGGTCGTGGCCCAGACAGTGCAGCACGCCGTGCAGCAGCAGCAGCTTCATCTCGCTCGCGAAGCCGTGGCCGGCCGTCGCGGCCTGCCGCCGGGCGATCGCCGGGCAGACGACGATGTCCCCGAGATGCCAGCCGTCCGCCCCCCGGCAGCCGTGGAACGACAGCACGTCGGTGGGGCGGTCGCGGCCCCGGTCGCGGCGGTTGAGCTCGCGCATCTCGGGACGGCCGACCAGCCGCACGCCGACGCTCGCCGCATCCGGCGCCAGCTCGCCGACCAGCCGGGCGAGCCACGGCCGCAACGCGGCGGCTCGACCGCCGGCGCGTGAGGCGGCGTTCTGCCAGCCGATCTCCAGGCCGGCGGCGCCGGCCGTCGCTGCCCGCGTCCCGCTCAACCGTCGCGACTCTCGGCCGCCACCTTCTGCCGCTTCTGCTTCTCGTCGTGACGGTCGTAGGCGCGGACGATCGCCTGCACCAGCTTGTGCCGCACCACGTCGCGCTCGCCGAACTGGACGAACTTGATGCCGTCGACCCCGGCCAGCACCCGGCGCGCCTCGTTGAGGCCCGACACCTTGGCCTGCGGCAGGTCGATCTGGGTGACGTCGCCGTTGATCACCGCCTTGGAGTTGAAGCCGATGCGTGTGAGGAACATCTTCATCTGCTCGCTGGTGGTGTTCTGGGCCTCGTCGAGAATGACAAAGCTGTCGTTGAGCGTGCGGCCGCGCATGAAGGCGATCGGCGCCACCTCGATCATGTCGCGCTCCATCATGCGGCCCACCTTGTCGAAACCGAGGATGTCGTAGAGCGCGTCGTAGAGCGGCCGCAGGTAGGGGTTGACCTTCTGCACCAGGTCGCCCGGCAGGAAGCCGAGCCGCTCGCCCGCCTCCACCGCCGGCCGCGCCAGGATGATGCGCTTGACCCGCTGCTCGAGCAGCATCGAGGCGGCCATCGCCACCGCCAGGTACGTCTTGCCGGTGCCGGCCGGGCCGATCGAGATCACCAGGTCGTAGTCGATCATCGCCCGCAGGTAGAGCTGCTGGTTGAGGCTGCGCGGCGTCACCCGGCGGCGCACCGCGTCGAGCACGCCGTCGGCGCGGAAGAAATCGACCAGCGAGGCGTCGGGCGCCTCCTGGACGATGCGGATCGAGGTCTCGACGTCGACCGGCTTGAGCGGGTAGCCCGACTCGAGCAGCTCGCCGAGCTGGGCCAGCAGGTGCTCGACCACCGGCGTGCTGGCGGCATCGCCCTCGATCAGCAGCCGGTTGCCGCGCGCCGACAGCTCGACGCCGAAGGCCTCCGCGATGCGCTTGAGGTTCTCGTCGTGGGTGCCGAACAGCGACTCGATGCCGCGCTCGGGCAGGGTCAGTTGTGGCATCCGCTCACTTCTTCGAGTAGTCGTAGAAGCCGCGGCCGGACTTGCGCCCGTGGTGGCCGGCAAGCACCATCCGCTTGAGCAGCGGCGGCGGCGCGAAACGCTTCTCGCGGTACTCCTCGAACATGATGTTGGCGATGTAGTAGGTGGTGTCGAGGCCGACGAAGTCGAGCAGCGTCAGCGGACCCATCGGGTGGCCGCAGCCGAGCTGCATCCCCTTGTCGATGTCCTCGATCGAACCGACTCCCTCCTCCACCGCCCGGATGGCGTCCAGCAGATACGGTACCAGCAGCCGGTTGACGATGAACCCGGAGTTGTCGCGGCACTGCACCGGCTCCTTGCCGATGGCGCGCACGAACTCGCTCGCCGCCGTGACCACCTCGTCGGCGGTGGTCAGGATACGCACCACCTCCACCAGCTTCATCACCGGCACCGGATTGAAGAAATGCAGCCCGATCACCCGATCGGCGCGGTTGGTGGCGGCGGCGAGCTGGGTGACGGTGAGCGACGAGGTGTTGCTGGCGAACACCGCCTCGGCCTGCACCAGCCGGTCGATCTCGCCCAGCATGCGCGCCTTCACCTCCGGGTTCTCGACGATCGCCTCGATCACCAGGTCCGCCTGCTCGAGGTCCTCGAGGCGGGTGGTGCCGGTGATCCGGGCCAGCGCTTCGTCGGCGGCGCTCTGCTCCAGCCGCCCCTTGGCCACCGCCTTGCCGAGCGAGCCGCGCACGCGCTCGAGGCCGGCGTCCAGCAGCTCGTCGTCGAGCTCGCGCACCGTCGTGTCGAAGCCGGCCCGGGCGCTCACCTCCACGATGCCCGCACCCATCAGGCCGCAACCGATCACGGCCACTTTCTTGATCTTCATCGCAGTCTCATCCTCCCCGTGGAACGCGGGTGCCGCGGCGACGGCTCCCTTCTCGGTCTAGTCTATCGGCGTTCGACAATCTGCCGCGTCTCGCCCCGGCGCCGGATCTCCAGCCGCAGCGCGCCGGCGACCGCAAACGGCAGCCGCTCGGCCCACTCCACCGCCTTGATGCCGGGCCCGGCGAGGATCTCCTCGATGCCGATCGCCTCCGCCTCGTGCGGCTCGAGCCGGTACAGGTCGACGTGGATCAGCGGCCGCCGACCGCCCCGGTGCTCGCGCACCACGGTGAAAGTCGGCGACTGGACCTGGCGCGGATCCAGCCCCAGGGCGGTGGCTACCCCCTGCACCAGCACCGTCTTGCCGGCACCCAGGTCGCCGCTCAGCAGCAGGCAGCCGTCGGGTTCGAGCTCCGCCGCCAGGCGGCCGCCCAGCTCGAGGGTTTCGCCGCTGCTGCGGCTCGTCCACCGCCTCATGCTCGCGCCAGCTGCTCGAACGCCTCGCCCAGGCGGTCGACCAGGTCGCCCGCCACCAGCGCCGTCTCGCCGACGGCCGCGGCCGCCAGGTCGCCCGCCAGGCCGTGCACGTAGACCGCCAGCTGCGCGGCCGCCACCGCGTCGTAGCCCTGCGCCAGCAGGCTGGCCACCAGGCCGGTGAGGACGTCGCCGCTGCCGCCGGTGGCCATGCCGGGGTTGCCGGTGGGGTTGATCCACACCTCCCCGGCCGGCGCCGCCACCACCGTCTGGTGGCCCTTGAGCACCACCACCGCGTGGGCCGCCGCGGCGGCGCGGCGTGCCGCCGCGGGCCGATCCTCCTGCACCTCGGCCGAGCCGATCCCAAACAGCCTGCCGAGCTCGCCCGGGTGCGGCGTCAGGACGGTGGCGGCCGTCCGCCCGGCTAGCACCTCCGCCCGCCCGGCGAAAGCCGAGATGCCGTCGGCGTCCAGCACCAGCGGCAGCCCGCAGGCCAGCGCCACCCGCCGCACCACCGCCAGCGTCGTCTCGGCCAGCCCCAGGCCGGGACCGATCGCCACCACCTGCTTGCCGGCAGCGGCCGCCAGCAGCTCGTCGGCGGCGTCCTCCGCGAGGCCTTCGGGGCCGGCCGTCAGCCCCAGCGTCATCGACTCGAGCGAGGCGCCGTCGACGGTAGCGAGCACCGGCGCGGGCACCGCCACCGTCACCAGCCCGGCGCCGCCGCGCAGCGCGCCGCGCGCCGCCAGCACCGCGGCGCCGGCGGTGCCGCGGCCGCCGGCGACCAGCAGCGCGTGCCCGAAGTCGCCCTTGTGGGCGTCGACCGGCCGCGGCATGAGCTGGGCCGCCAACTCCTCGGCCTGCAGCAGGTACAGGTCGCCCGGCGCCCGCTCAATCAGCTCGGGCGGCATGCCGAGGTCGGCCACCACCACCTGGCCGACCGCGTCCGCCGCCGGCGGCAGGACGTGGGCCAGCTTGGGAGCGGCGAAGGTGACGGTGACCTCCGCTTCGAGATGCGGGCCGGGAATGCCGGCGCTGCCACCCTGCAGGCCGCTCGGCAGGTCGATCGCCAGCACCGGCGCCGGCAGGCGGTTGATCTCGCCCACCAGGCGCGCCAGCTCGCCCTCGAGCGGCCGGCTCAGCCCGGTGCCGAACAGCCCGTCTACGATCAGGTCGGCGTGGCGCGCCGCCTCGAGCAGCGGGTGCCAGTCGCCGTCGCTCTCCAGCTCGTGCAGCTCCAGTCCCTGGTTGCGGCAGATGGTGAGCTGGACCTCGGCGTCACCGGTCGGCGGACGTGTGCCGGCGACCAGGAACAGCACTACCTGGTAGCCACGAACCGCCAGGTGGCGGCCGGCGGCCAGGCCGTCGCCGCCGTTGTTGCCGGGACCGCACACGATGACCACCGAGCGCGCCTCGGGGAACCGCTCGCCGACGGCGTCCGCCACCCCGATGGCGGCGTTTTCCATCAGCACCACCCCGGGGATGCCGAACTCCTCGATCGCCGCCCGGTCGACGGCGCGCATCGCCTCCGGAGTCAGGACCTTCACAGCCGGCCCCAGGCGGCGAGCAGGCGGCGGGTGCGGGGACAGCTCGGGCCGCCGTTCGCCAGCGCCGCCGTCAGGCGGGCCAGGTCGTCCGGCCGGTCGACGTCCGACCACTCGGCGAGCAGCGACGGCTCGAGCCCCAGCAGGCGGCAGCGCGCCACGGTCTGCTCGAGCACCGCCGGCGTGCTCCAAGCCACCCCTTCGAACAGCTCGCGCTGCAGATCCTCGCCGCGCAGCGCGATCAGGTAGTAGCCGCCGTCAGCCGCCGGCCCGAGCACCACCCGACCGCCGCTCTCGAGCCGGCCGAACGCCTCCTCCACCAGCGCCACCGGCAGGTCGGGGTGGTCGCTGCCGACCGCCGCCACCCGCCGGTGGCCGGCGGCCGCCCGGTGCAGGCCGCGGTACAGCCGCTCGCCGAGGTCGCGGCCGGCCTGGCGAAACCCGGGCACCCGGCAGGCGGGCGGCTGTTCGCCCTCCGCCAGCGCCCACGCCACCCGCAGCTCGTGCCCCGGACCGGCCAGCGACGCCAGCGCATCCTCGACGAAGGCGGCGTGGAGCTCGGCGGCCTGCTCGGCGGTCAGCTCGCCGATCAGCCGGGTCTTGACCCGCCCCGGGACGGCGGGCTTGGTGAACAGCACGAGGCAGGCGTCAGGCGGGCCGCCGTCGGCGGTGCTACGGTCGCGGGCCACGCCCTGATTCTAACGCCCCGACGGCATAGACTCGCCCTCGCGCCGTGCCGATCTTCACCCTGCTGACCGACTTCGGGGACCGCGACTACTACGTAGCGGCGGTGAAGGGCGTGCTGCTGGCGCGGGCCCCGCGCGCCACCCTGGTCGACATCTCGCACCACGTCGCGCCCGGCGACGTCGAGGGCGGCAGCTTCCTGCTGGCCGCCGCGGTGCCGTCGTTTCCCGCCGCCACCATCCACCTGGCGGTGGTCGATCCCGGGGTCGGCAGCGCGCGCCGGATGCTGGCGGTGCGGCGCGGCGAGACCTGCTTCGTGGCGCCCGACAACGGCCTGCTGACCCCGTTTGTGGCGGACTCCGAGGTGCGGGCTGTGGAGCGTGAGGATCTCTACCGCCGGGCGCCCGGCATGACCTTCCACGGCCGCGACCGTTTCGCGCCGGTGGCGGCGGCGCTGGCGCTCGGCGAGCCGTTCGAGCGACTCGGCCCGGCGGTGGACGACGCGGTGCGGCTCGCCCTGCCGGCGCCCCGCCGGCGCCCGGACCGGCTCACCGGCCGCATCGCCCACGTCGACCGGTTCGGCAACCTGGTGAGCGACATACCCGCCGACTGGCTGCCCGACGGTCCGCTGACCGCGGAGGTGGCGGGGCACCGAGCCACGCGGCGCGTCGGCCACTACGCCGAGCTGCCGGCGGGCGAACCGGGGATGCTGGTCGGCTCGCTCGGCACGCTCGAGCTGTCGCTCGACGGCGACAGCCTGGCGAAGCGCTGGGGTGTCGAGCGCGGCTCCCGGGTAGTCGTGGACATCGGGTAGGAAACCTGTTAATACTATTAGCGAGCCTCTGGAGGGGTGTCGGGAGAAGGAGAGCGGTCATGACGCGATGGGAGTACCACATCATCAACGTCCGCAGTGAGAACTACCGGCTCGACCCTAACGCCGCGCGCGAGCTGACCGCGCTGGGTCACGAGGGTTGGGAGCTGGTTTCGATCACATCGGTCAACTTCAAGAGCGGCGCGACCGACAACATAGCCATGGTCTTCAAGCGGCCGATGGCCGCCGCGGCCGGCTGAGCGCTCAGTCGTCGTCCGCGGACTCTTCCGCGCGCCCGTCGGCGTCGCTGGCGGGCTCCAGGCGGCCCTGCCACCAGTCGCGGTGGCTGCGCCAGCGCCGGCGAGCCGCCGCCGCAGGGCTCTCGAGCCGCTCGACGCGGCGCTTGGCGATCCACGCCAGCACCACCGCCAGCAGGAGCGCCGCGGCCAGGACCGCGGCGACCGCGCCCCAGCGCGGCAGCCAGCGGTCGACCAGCTCCACGGCCAGGTAGAGCGCCAGGCCAAGGGTCCAGAAGAGGGTGAACAGCGCCCCCGCCGCCAGCAGGACGACGCCGCCCAGGCGGCGGCCGGACCGTTTGAGATCGTCGCCGAGAGCCGTCAGCTCGGCCTGCAGCAGCTCGTAGGACGCCTCGCCGACGGCGCGCGCCGATCTCGCCCAGCCGGCGCGGCGCATCACCGGCCGGCCGCTCCGGCGAGAGGCTTGGCGCCGCGGCTCATCCGGCGCCGACCCGCACGGTGCGTGAGATGAACGAGGTCCCGGCGCCGATCTCGTCGCGCACGCCGACCCCGATCCGGTGGTCGCCGGGCCGCATCAGCAGCCTGAGGCCGTAGTGGAAGATCTCGCCGCGGGCGTGATCGAGCTGCGGCTCGGGGATGCGGATCGGAACCGCCTGCTCCTGCACCGGCGACACGCCGCCATCCGCGTCCATCGCCGCCACGAACAGCACCACCCGGCCCTCGTGGAACTCGCGCCGCGGCACCAGCGTCACCTTTTCGATCGGGATCTCCACCACCAGGTCGACCAGGAAGTTGCCCTCCTCGTGCGAGGTCTGCTGGCCCATCTGCAGGCCGATATCGAGTGGGTTGCGCTCGAAGCCGAAGCGCATCGTCGACAGCGTGCTGTCCGCCATGCGGGCCGGCAAGGTCTTGTCACGGTAGCCGTTGCGGTGGCGGATGCGTACACCCTTGCGGTCGTCCTTGAGCTTCACCTCGATGCGGTGGTAGCGGCCGTCGCCGCTGTGACCGGGAACGTAGCCCAACGAGTAGTAGGAGCCGAAGTCCTCGGCGATGCGGGCCAGGCCGTCGCCCACGTCGTTGGTGTTGATGATCGCCGTTCCGCCCGTGCGGTCGGCCATGAACAGCAGCGGCGACTGCAGGTTCGAGATGCGGATCGAGTCCACCATGGTGTCCATGCCGGGGGTGGACGAATAGCGGTCGCGCTCGGCGGTGGCGCTGGTCGCCACCCGCAGGCCGGCGGCGTCGATGGTGTAGAAAGTCACGCCGTTGGTGTTGGCCGCGTCGGTGAGTCGCTGGAAGTCCCGACTGAGGTCGAAGTCGCGCATCCGGCTGAGCGCCGACGACTCCTGGAACTTGTAGTGCAGGGCGTGGAACAGGTCCTCGCCGGGGATCATCGGCAGCCCGTCGCTGACGTACAGCAGCGCCTTGCGCCCTTCGATGCCTGCCAGCGACTCGACGACCTCCTTGAGGCCGTCGAGCGCGAAGCTCAGGTCGTTGTAGCGCGACTCGGCGAACTGCGTCACCCGCCACGAGGCCTCGCTGATCGACTCCGCCTCGTCGATCTCCCGCAGCGTGTCGCGGTGGTCGGAGTCGTAGTGCAGGGCGTGGCCGGAAAGCGTCTCGAGGTCGAACAGGGCGGCGGCGACCGCGTCGGCGCTGGTGGTGAACGGGTGCCGAATGTGGAGCGAGCGGTCGTAGCTCACCAGCATCACCTGATCGCCCTTGGCGACCTTCTGGCTGAGGAACTGGCGCAGCCGCCGGAAGACCCGGTTGCGGTTGAACGGCCTGATGTTGAAGTTGTCGATGTAGACCACCAGGTACAGCCACTGCTCCTCGGGCAGCAGCGGCAACGACTCGGGCAGCGGCGGCCGCTCGACGGCGACGTCCGCGGTGGCTTCCGCCGTGCCAGAGGAGGCCAGCCGGCTACCCTCGACGGCGAAGAAGTTCGAGATCGCAACCGGCCGCTTGTCCTCGTAGACCTCGAAGTCGTCGGCCGTCAGGCCGGTGATCGGGTTGCCCTGCTTGTCGGTGACGAAGACCTGGACGTTGACCACGTTGACGTCGACCGACTCGAAGAAGACCTCGTCGTCGGCAGCCGCCGACTCCTCGCCCTGGACCTCCGGCTGGGCCCAGGCGCCGGCGGCGACCAGCAGCAGGACCGGCAAGATGCGAAGCGGGGCTCGACTGCTCATCGGAAGTTCCAGACGTAGAGTGGCGTGGAAGCGGCCGCCCCGGCTGGGCGGCCGCGGATGCTCGAAGTCGGGCACACGGCGTCAGAAGTCGACGCCGTCGCCCGCCGACAGGATTCTACCACTGGCCACGTCGTGCACCGCCACCACGATGCGCTGCGGTCCGCGGCGCATCTTGAGCGTGGTCTCGAACTGCCCGTACCGGCCGGCGGCGGGCTGATCGGGCAGGGCGAACGCCATCGGGATCACCGGGATCTCCGAGCGACCGCCGTCCTCGTCGACCACCGCCAGGTGAAGCTCGGCCCGGGCTGCAACCCCCTCGCCGGCCGGCAGGAAGGTGAGCTGATCGAGCGGCACCAGCACCTGGAGCGGCACGTTGACCTTGCCGCGGCCGGCGCGGCTGGCCTCGCCGAAGCCGATCTTGAGCAGCTCCTCGGTCGGCGGGTTGCCGAACAGCAGGGTGCTCTCCACCGCCATCGACACCTCACGCTGGCGCGACGAGTCGAGGTAGCCGGTGCGCGAGCGCACCCGCAGCTCCGGGTTGCGCGCCTCCACCACCACCGAGTGCCGCCGGTCGTCCCAGCCGCGCTGCGGGCTGAAGCCGAGCCAGTAGAACGAGCGGGTGTCCTCGACCACGCTCTCGAGCGCGCGCAGCCGGGCGGCGTTGATCAGCGCCTTGCCGCCGGTCTGATCCGCCAGGTAGCGCAGCGAGGCGTGGATGCCGGTCTCGCGCACGAAGGCGCTGTCGCGGAACGCGTTGGCCGGATCGCGTGGCGACGCCAGCGACGCGTCGACGCTGCTGCCGGCGTCGAGGCCGGGCACGTCCACCGGGTACAGCGTGTAACCCAGCAGGTTGGCGGTGTCCACCAGCGACCGGTACAGCGGCTGCCCGGCCAGGATGTCGCGGTCCAGCACGAATCGGCTGGTGTCGTTGATCAGGAACTCGGCGGGCAGAAACGGCCAGCCGCCGCTCAGCAGCAGCATCACCTTGCGGCCGGGCGGCATGGCGAAGCTGCGCAGCGTCGCCGAGGCCGCCGCAACCGAGCGCTCGACCTGCTCCGCCAGCCGGGTCACGTAGTAGCGCTCGTTGGGGTCGAGGTAGTTGCGAAACGCGTCATCCGGCTCCACATCCGCGCTCAGCACCAGGTCGCTGGCCTCGAGCAGGCGCTCGAAGTCGAACTGCAGCCGCTCGGCGCGCCGCTCGAGTCCGCGCGCCGGAGCCGCGAGCGAGCGGTTGATCACGCGCCTAAGCTCCTCGCTGTCCTGGCTCCAGCTGCTCAGCATCTCGAGCTGGCGCCCGTCGAAGGCGACGATCGCCATCCGGTCCTCCGGGCCCAGAAACAGGCTGTCGGCCAGCGACCGCAGCACCCGGTTGCGGTCGACCGCGAGCGAGAAGAAGTTGTCGATGAACACCAGGTAGCTGGTGCCCACCCTGCCGCCGGGCTCGACGGCGCGCAGCCCTGGAACCGTCTCGCCGCCTTCCGGCGGACGCACCGCGCGGCCGCCCAGGACCTCGGTGAAGTACTCGATCGGCACCTCCTGGCCGTCGACCTTGAGCACCAGATCGTCGGGGCCCAGACCGCGCACCGGTATGCCGTCGCGATCGGTCACCACCACCTCGAGGTTGACCACCCGCACGTCGATGATCTCGGAGAAGCCACCCGGCAACGGACCCGGCGGCGGCGTCTGACCGACGGCTGCTGGTAGCACCAGCAGTGGCAGCAGCAGCAAGAACGCGTTTCGCAAAGCGGTTGAGCGTCGCATCGGAACCTCCTGGAGCAGTAGGGCGGCCGAAAGGCCTCTCCCCGGCTCTTTTAGCAAGGAGCGTGCCGGTGATCCGGAGCCGTTCGGCCGCCGGCAGCGGTGCCTGGCCGGGGAGCCTGTGGCACGCCCGAGGTGGACCGCCTCCTCTACGATAGAACGGTTCGTTGCCGCCGGGGCGGCGGTTGCGCCGGCTCAGCGCGCCCGGTCCAGGCGCCGCTTGAGGTGACCGACGATCCGCTCGCCGTGCTGGCGCGAGTTCTCGATGAAGATGCGGCCCAGGTCGGACCCCGCCTGGAGGGTGCCCGCGACGTACAGCCCGGGCACGTTGGACTCGCAGCTCGCCGCGTCGAACTCCGGCTCCAGGGTGCCGTCGTCGATGCGGATGCCGCTCCTGCGCAACAGGTCGACGTCGGGCTCGTAGCCGATCAGTACGTAGACCGCGGCGGCCGGCAGAAAGCCCGCGCCGTCGGGACCGCGCACCTCGACGCCGTCGTCGCGAAAGCCGGTCACCACCGTGTCGTACAGGGCGGTGATCGAGCCCTCCTCCACCCGGTGCTCGAAGTCAGGCCGCAGCCAGTACTTGACCGTCGGCTTGAGCCGGTCGCGGCGGTGCACCAGGGTGGTGTCGACGCCGTTGCGCCACAGATCGAGCGCCGCCTCGGCGGCCGAGTTGCCGCCGCCCACCACCACCACCGGCTCGCCGAAATGGCCGTACGGCTCGCGGTACCGGCTGCGCACCAGCGGCGGCCGCTCGCCCGGCACCCCCAGCAGCCGGGGCCGGTGGAAGTAGCCGGTAGCGAACGCCACCGCCCGCGCCCGGCGGCGTACCGGCTCGCCGCCGCGCGAAGCCTCCACCTCGAACCCGCCGTCCTGGCGGTGGACCGCGGTGACCTCCTCGTGGGACGCCAGCGGCAGCTCCCAGCTCTCGGCCACCGAACGGTAGTAGGTCAGCGCCTGCCGCCGGTCGGGCTTGTCCTCCGGCACCGCGAACGGCACTCCGGCGATCTCCAGCTTGTCGCGGGTGGTGAAGAACTTCATGAAGGTCGGGAAGCCGAGCAGGTTGGCGGCCAGCGGCCCGCGATCGACCAGCAGCACGCTCAGGCCGGCCTGCCGCGCCGCCGCGCCGATCGCGATGCCGGTGGGGCCGGCTCCGACCACCAGCAGATCGACCGGCTCGCCGGCCGCCGGCAGCCCGTCACTCACCTCGGCGCTCCAGCCGGTAGAGGTGGTCGACCGGACCCCGCCCACCGCCCAACGGGTAGGCCGCCGCCAGCGCGCCGTGCAGGTAGTCGATCGCTCCCGCCACCGCCGTCACCAGCGCGCGACCGCTGGCCAACCGGGCGGCGATCGCCGCCGACAGCGTGCAGCCGGTGCCGTGGGTCGAGGAGGTGTCGATCCGCCGGTGCTCGAAGCGGTGGAGCTCCTCGCCGTCCCACAACAGGTCCACGATGCGCTCCCCACCGCCGTGGCCGCCCTTGACCAGCACCGCCGGTCCCCGCTCCCCCAACCGGCGCGCCAGCCGCGACCGCTCGGCCTCGCTCGCGGCCGGTAGCCCGGTCAGCCGCGTGGCCTCCGGCAGGTTCGGGGTCACCAGCGTGGCCAGCGGCAACAGCTCGTCAGCGAGCGCGGCCACCGCGTCGGGCGCCAGCAGCGGGTCGCCGCTGGCGGCGATCATCACCGGGTCGAGCACCACCGGCGGTCCCTGCCAGCGCCGCAGCCGGTCGGCCACCGCCGCGATGATCGCGCGGTTGGCCAGCATGCCGATCTTCACCGCCGCCACCGGCAGGTCCTCGAACACGGCGTCGATCTGGGCGGCGACCATGGCGGGCTCGAGCTCGGCGACCCGCGACACGCCGCGGGTGTTCTGCGCCGTCACCGCGGTGACCGCGCACATGCCGTAGGCGCCGTGGGCGGCGAAGGTCTTGAGGTCGGCCTGGATGCCGGCGCCGCCGCCGGAGTCGGAGCCGGCGATGGTCAGAACGCACGGCGGAGCCGCGGCCACCGCATCACTCCGAGCCGCGCGCCCGCGCCTGCCGCCTCAGCCCGAGACCGAGCGCCACCAGCCCGGCGATCAGCACCAGACTCAGCAGCTGCGCCAGGGTGAGGCCGCCGGCGAAGAAGCGGTCGTCCTTGAGGCGCAGGAACTCGACGCCGAACCGCTCCAGCGCCAGCAGGCCGAGGACCACGACCGCGGTCAACCCGCGCGGTGCTCGCCGCCGGATCATCCACACGCCGACCAACGCCGCGACCAGCCCCGCCAGGGTCTCGTACAGCTGGGTGGGGTGCACCGGCACCAGCTCCCCCGCCGCCACCCCCGGCAGCTCGAGGTCGTACTCCGAGCGCAGGAAGCCGGCGGTCGTCGGGCCCGGCAGCCCTTCCGGAAACGCCACCCCCCAGGGCAGATCGGTCGGCCGGCCGTAGTCGTCGCCGACCAGGAAGCAACCGATACGTCCGACGGCGTAGCCCAGTGCCACCGCCGGTGCGGCGGCGTCGGCGACCGCGGCGAAGCCCAGCTTGCGGCGCCGTGCGGTCCACAGGACCGCTGCCGCTCCCAGGATCAGGGCTCCGTACCAGACCAGGCCAAAGCGGTCGAAAAGCAGCCGCCAGTCGCCGTACAGGACCGCGTAGTAGATCTTGCCGCCGGCGACGCCGCCGATGCCGGCCGCCAGCAGTAGCGCGCTGGCGTCCTCCTCGTCGCCCAGCTCGAGCCGCCGCACCGCCCAGATAAGTAGCGCGTAGGCCGAGAAGAACGCCGCCACCAGCAGCACGCCGAACGGGCTGATCGCCAGCGGCCCGATGTGAAACAGCTCTCGGATCATGAGAAAGGCGGCGGCCGGC
>JBFGNS010000035.1:0-29425 GCA_041574955.1 Thermoanaerobaculia bacterium
AGGTCCGGGAGTCAGAAGACGTAGGCCAGGGTGAAGATCGCCAGCATGGCGAACACCAGGGCGATCTTGGCGGCGGTGCCGAGGGCGAGGCCGAGCCAGGCGCCGGCGCCGGCCCTGCCGGCGCGCGCCAGCTGGCGGTGGGCGGTGAGCTCGCCGGCCACCGCCCCCAGGAACGGACCGAGCAGAATGCCCGGCAGGCCGAAGAACAGACCGACCAGGGTGCCCAGGGCGGCGCCCCACACCGCCCGGCGGCTGGCGCCGAGCCGCGCGGCGCCGAACGCGCCGGCGGCGGTCTCGGCGAGGTAGGCGAGCGCGGTCAGGCCGGCCAGCAGCACCAGGGTGGCCGGACCGACCTCGGTGAAGCCGTCCGCCCAGGCGGCCACCACCAGGCCGGCAAAGACCAGGATCACGCCGGGCACCACCGGCAGCACGATGCCGGCCAGCCCGACCAGGACCAGCGCCACCGCCAGCAGCCAGACCAGCGGCTCGAGGCTCGGGGTGGGCCACATCGGCTAGGCGGGCCAGCGGGCGGGTGGTGGCCGGCGCTGTCGCGCCGCGGCGCTACCGCCCGGGGGCACGGCTCAGTAGGCGTTGTAGCGCAAGCCGTGCCGCAGGGTCATCCAGAGGATCTTGAGGTCCAGCTTGAGCGACCAGTTCTCGATGTAGTAGAGGTCGTACTGCAACCGCTTCATGATCGAGGTGTTGCCGCGCCAGCCGTGCACCTGCGCCCAGCCGGTGATGCCGGCCTTCACCCGGTGACGCAGCATGTACTGCGGGATGCGCGCCTTGAACTCGCGCACGAACGCCGGCCGCTCGGGGCGCGGGCCGACTATCGACATCTCACCCTTCAGCACGTTCCACAGCTGCGGCAGCTCGTCCAGCGACCAGTGGCGCAGGAAGGTCCCCATGCGGGTGCGCCGCGGGTCGTCGCGCACCGCCCACACGGGTCCGCTCGACGCCTCGGCGTCGACCCGCATCGAGCGCAGCTTGAGCATCTGGAACGGCGTGCCGTCCAGCCCCATGCGCTCCTGGCGGTAGAAGATCGGGCCCTTGTCCTCGAGCCAGATGGCCAGCGCCAGCAGCGGCAGGAAGGGCAGCAGGAAGACCAGCCCGGCCAGCGCGATCGAGAAGTCGAGCAGCCGCTTGACCAGGCTCGACCAGCCCTGCAGCGGCACCTGCGACAGGTTGATCACCGGCGTGCCGTCGAGGTCCTCGATGGTGGCCTTGAGGGTGGCGTACTGGAAGATGTCGGGCACCATCCGCAGCTCGACGCACTCGTGCGCCGCGGCCTCGGCCACCTGCACGATCCTCTTGTGCGCCTCGACCGGCAGCGCGATCATCACCTGGTCGATGCGCCGCTCGGTGAGCAGCTGCGGCAGGTCGTCGAGGGTGCCCAGCACCGGCAGCTCGAAGTAGCTGCGGCGCAGCTTCGCCGGGTCGTCGTCGACGAACCCGACCACCTGGAAGCCGAGCTCGCGGTGGGCGAGGATCTTGCGTGTCACCTCCTGCCCGAGCTTGCCGGCGCCGACCACCAGGATGCGGTGCAGGTTGTGGCCGCTCAGGCGGTAGCGACGCAGTGCATGGCGCACCGCGTAGCGTCCCGCCACCACCAGCACCAGGTCGAGCAGCGAGAACAGCCCGAGGAAGCCGCGGCTGTACGAGAACACCCGCTCGACCCCGGCGGCGTCGATATAGGTCGGCTTGACCAGCACGATGCCCGAGGCCAGCAGCACCGTTGCCAGCACGATGGCCATCACCAGGGTCAGCGCCTGGTCGATCAGGCTGCGCCCGCGGCGTATCTGGTAAAGGCCGTGGAAGTGGAACACCAGCGCCCAGACCACCAGCACCGCCGGCAGCAGCGCCAGGTAGCGGTCGAACTCGGGCAGATGGTCGAGGGCGAACAGGCCGCCGTGGAACCGCAGGTACCAGGCCGCGAAGAAGGCGCCGGCGGTGGCAACCAGGTCGGCGCCCAGGTAGAGCGCTGCCGTCATCCGGTGGCGTTGACGGATCATCGGACTGGTCGTTCCGGACGGACGATCATCGAAGCTGGGGACGGGCCGACGTTACGGTGTCTCTGCAGCCGATCCGGTGTCTTTGATTCAACCATTTGAACCCCAAGAGGAGCCCGTTGTCAACCGTCGGCCGCCGGCGCCAGCTCCTCGGCGAGGAAGCGGCGCAGAGCCTGGCGCCAGTGAGGCATGGGTGCGAGGCCCAGCTCGGCCAGCCGGCGGTTGGCCAGCACCGAGTAGTGCGGGCGGGCGACGGTGGGCGGGAAGTCCGCCACCGTCGCCGGATGGAGCGGCGTGGCGAGCTCTAGTGCGTCGAAGATCTCGCGCGCGAACTCGTACCACGAGCAGTGTCCCTCGCAGGTCAGGTGAACGACGCCGGCGGCCTCGCTGCCGAGCAGCTCGACGGTCTTCTCGGCGATGTCGCGAGTGGGCGTCGGCGTCAGCACCTCGTCGGTCACCACCCGCACCTCGGGGCGCGAGCCGGCGAGCTCGATCATCTTGCTGACGAAGCTGGCACCCTTGGCGCGGCACGGCACCCGGCCGTAGATGCCTGACACGCGCAGCACCAGCGAGGCCGGCGAGTAGGCCAGCGTAAGCTGCTCGCCGGCCAGCTTGCTGGCGGCGTAGACGTTGAGCGGGTGCGGCAGATCGTCCTCGTCGTACGGCTCGCCCTTGGCGCCGTCGAACACGTAGTCGGTGCTGAAGTAGACGTTGCGGCTGCCCAGCCGGGCGCAGGCGCGGGCCACCTCGAGGGCCCCCAGGGCGTTGACCCGGAAGGCGCGCTCCGGCTGCTCCTCGCAGCGCGGAACGTTGTGGAAGGCGGCGGTGTTGAGCACCGCATCGGGGCGCAGCGGGTCGAGCGCCGCCGCCACCGAGGCCGCCGACTCCACTTCGATCTCACGGTGGGTGAGCCCGCTCACCGCCAGGCCGGCGGCGTCGAGCGCGGCCACCAGGTCGCTGCCCAGCTGCCCGTTGGCGCCGAGGACCGCGACTCTCATGCCGTCGCCCTGGCCAGCCGCCCGCCGGCGCCGCGCTGCAGCGTCTTGAAGGTCTCGATGTTGTAGTAGAGCGGGTTGTCGAAGTCGCTGAAGCTCTCCAGGTTGGCCAGCAGGCCGCGCACGATCGACTCGACGTCGTGCTTGGGCTTGAAGCTCAGGACGCGCATCGCCTTGTCGATCGACACCTTGTAGTTGCGCAGGTCCTGGACGTTCTTGATCTCGAGCTCGATGTCCTTGCCCAGCTCGGCGTCGAGCACCTCCTTGACGTAGTCCGCCAGCTCGCCGATGGTGTAGTTGCCGGACGCCACGTTGAACACGCCCGAGATGTCGAAGTGGGCCTCGACCGAGCGCACGTAGGCCGCCACCGCGTCCTCGATCGACAGGATCGGACGCCAGATCGCCGGGTTGTTGACCACGATGCGGCCGTCGAGGAAGGCGGTCTTGAACATGGTGTTGACCACCAGGTCGAGCCGCATGCGCGGGCTGTAGCCGCAGATCGTGCCCTGGCGCAGCGAGATCACCGAGAAGTCGTCGTCCTGGATCTGCAGACAGCCGCGCTCGCCCTGCAGCTTCGAGATGCCGTAGGCGTAGTGGGAGACCGCCGGCGAGCGCTCGTCGTACAGCTCGTTGACCGTGTAGCCGTAGACCGAGCAGGTGCTGCCGTAGATGTAGCGCCGCACGCCGGCACGCTTCGCCAGGTAGGCGAGGAAGGCGGGCGCGGCGCCGTTGGAAGCGAAGTTGATGCCGGGCGCGAAGTCCGCCATCGGGTCGTTGGACAGGCCGGCGAGGAAGATCACCTGGTCGTAGCCGACCAGCTCCTCGGGCTCCAGGTCCATGATGTCCTTCTGCTTGACGGCGACCTCGCCCGGCAGCCGGTTGCCGAACCACAGCAGGTCGATGATGTCCACCTCGTAGCCGCGCTCGAGCAGCTTCGGCACCAGCGCGGACCCCACATAGCCGGCGCCGCCGGCGACCAGGATCTTCATTCGTCACTCTCCTTGCGGTATTCGAAATGGCGCGACTCCGGCCGCGCGAGCCAGTCGGACAGCGACTGGGCGGCGACGTCCTTGGCCGATAACTGGGGCGCCTCGATCGGCCACTCGATGCCGATCTCGGGGTCGTTCCAGGCGATTCCGGATTCGTTCTCCTGGTTGTAGATGCCGGTGCACAGGTACTGGATCTCGGCCGCCTCCGACAGCACGCAGAAGCCCCGCGCGAAACCGGCCGGCGCCCACACCTGGAGCTTGTTGTCGGCCGACACCTCGCGCCCGAACCACCGTCCGAGGGTGGGGGAGCCGTGGCGGATGTCCACCGCCACCAGGTAGGCCGTGCCGAGGGTGACCCGCATCAGCTTGCCCATCGCCGGCTCCCACTGGAAGTGGAGGCCGCGCAGGACGCCGCGCGCCGACCGCGAGTGGTTGAGCTGCACGAAGCTCTCGGGCAGGCCGTGGCGGGCGAACTCGTCGCGGCGGAAGACCTCCATGAAGAAGCCGCGCTCGTCCTGGAACACCTCGTTGTGGACGACCAGCGCGTCCGGAATCTCGGTGGTCTCGATCTCGATCTTCATATGCGCGGTCTCGCCCGCGGCGCGGGGCGCTGTCTGGGTGGTAGCACACCGGTGGCGTCGCTCGGAGCGCGACCCCCGGGGTGGTGAACTCTATGGAGGATCTCCCGTGGCGGACGGGCCGCCCGTTCGGGCCGCTATGGTACCAGATCGCGGCCGCCACCAGCCTCAGTACCGCTTGACGCTCTTGGCCTCGATCTCGGCGAGGATCTCCTGCTTCAGGCGCAGCAGCCGCCGGTCGAGCGGCGCCAGCCGTCCGACCCTGCCGGGCTCGAGGTTGCCGATGTACTTGCCGACGAAGTCGGCGGTCAGGATCTTGACGTTGTAGCCGAACCAGTACAGCTTGCGGCGCAGCGGGATGTCGAGCTCGAACAGCGCGATCCCCAGCCGGTGGAGGGCGCGCACCGCGACGGCGCGTGCCACCCCCAGCTTGCGCTTGACCAGGACGTGGTCGAACTCGCGCCGGGTCAGGTCGGCGTCGATGCACATCCGCTTGAGCGTGTAGCTGAAGCTCGAGCGGTGCCAGTGGTAGAACTTCGCCTGCTTGGCGAGGGCGATGCTGTGGCCGGCGCGCAGCAGCCGCTTGGCGAGGGTCATGTCCTCGCCGTACGGCACGTCGGGGAACCTCACCTCGAGCAGCAGCTCGCGCTCGATCGCCGACGCGCAGTTGTCGAAGTTCGAGAACCGCCGCCTGAGGTCGGGGCGGATGTACTCCCAGGCGAACTCCGAAACCGGCCCGGTGAGCTCGGGGAACGAGCGCCACCAGTCGTTGTGCAGGCGGGCGTCGATCGGGTCGCAGGTGGCGGCGTCGACCTGGAACACGCCGTAGGCCGCCGGCGCGCGGCCGCTCAGCACAGGCCGGGTGAGCTCGGCCAGGAAGCTCGAGCCGATCGGCACTATGTCGTCTACGAAGAACACCATCACGCGGCCGGTCGCCAGCTCGGCGGCCTGCATGCGGGTGCGGCTGTGGCTGAAGCTGCCCTTGGGCACGTTGACGATCCGCTTGGCCGGAATCGGCACGCTGTCGAGGTACTCCACCGTCCCGTCGCGCGAGGCGTTGTCCATGAACAGCACCTCGTAGCTCGGCGCGCCGCGCTGCGCCAGCAGCGCGTCGACCAGCCGCTCGACGATGCCCAGCGAGTCGCAGGTCAGGATGACGATCGACAGCTCAGGAGCCATCACCGTCCTCCGCCAGCAGCGCGGGTAGCTCGCCGACATAGGCGGCGAGCTGCTCGTCGAACAGCGCGCGCACTTCGGCGTCGAAGCGCGCCATGCCGTAGCGCGCGGCGTGGGTCGCCGCCGCGGCCGCCAGCCGGGCCCGCAGCGCGCCGTCGCCGATCAGCGTCAGGGTGCGCTCGATGAGCGCCGCGGTCGAGCCGACGCGATAGCCGGTGGCGCCGTCCTCGACGATCTCCGCCGGCCCGCCACCGTCGAACACCACCGGCACGGCTCCGAACTGCATCGCCTCTGCCACGGTCATGCCGAAGTGCTCGCGCAGCGCCGGGTCGCGGGCGTCCAGGCCGCACAGGTGCCAGAAGATCGCGGCCCGGCGGTAGAGCCGGCGCAGCTCGTCGTCGGGCAGGTTGAGCCTGAGCTCGACGTCGTCGCCGGGCAGCGCCGCGACCGCCTGCTCGACCCGGCGCAGGTAGTCGTTGCCGGCCGGCTCGACCCCGCCGCACAGGACCAGACGCCAGCCGGCCGTGGCCCGCGGCAGCGCCGCCTTGAGCTTGCCGAACACCCGCACCATGTCGAGCTGGCGCTTGCTGCCGGCGCGTTCGAAGCGCGCCACGGAGAGCACCAGCGGCCGCTTGTCGCCGGCGGGCGGCGGCGGGCCGCCGTCGACCGGCGGATGCACCAGCCGGTCGGCCTCCAGCCGCCAGCGGCGGCGCAGCCAGCGGCGGGTGTATTCGCTGTTGACCACCACGGTGCCGTAGCGGTGCATGTAGAACTCCCCACGCGGGCGGCGCTCGGGGAAGTGGCAGATCGCCAGCGAGCGACCGGCCAGCGGCAGGACGCGCTCGTTCATGCTGTTGTTGACGAACAGGTCGTAGTCGGCGGAAACCCGGCTGACGGCCACGAACGGGTTGGGGTCTCCCGGCGCCAGCAGCGCGGGGTCGGGCAGCGCGCTGGCGGGGTCGTCGAACCCCGGCAGCTCGACGGTCTCGACCGGCACGCCCGCCAGATCGACCCGGTACCAGCCGGCGAGCTGCTCGCCGGTCACCGGCCGGTGGGTGAGCAGGGTGAGATCGAAACGGTCGGCGAGCGCCGCCGCCAGCAGGCAGCCGTACTTCTGACCGCCGCCGATCAGGTGGAGCGCGTGGTCGTAGAGCGCCAGCCGCGGCCGCCGCAGCCCGGCGGCGCACTCGGTGCGCAGCAGCAGGCTCCACGCCTGGTGCCAGCGGCCGGCGCTGCGCAGCGCGTGCACCCGGCGCTCGAGCGCGGCGGGGTCGAAGCTCGGGCTGGCGACCATCGGTTGCTCGCGGGCGGCCGAGCGGAGATCAGCCGTCGCCGCGGTCACCGGCCGTCTGTCCAGCCAGCAGGGCGAGGTCTTCTTCCAGCTCGGCGGTGCGCGTGGCCAGCTCGTCCTGGCGCTCCTGCTGCCGGCGCTGCCGCACGTAGGCGGCCAGCCCGAGCTCGATGAGGAGCGCGTTCAAGTGGCGCTGCGGCCCCGAGATCGGTGTCAGCAGCCGGTAGAGCCGCAGGGCCAGCCGGTGGCGCAGGCGCGCCCGCCACCCGGGCTCCGGCGGATCCTCGGCGACCTCCGGGGGCAGCAGGGCGTGCAGCCGTTCGAGCAGCCGGCTCATCTCGGCCGCCAGCTCGGGCTCGGACATCTGCCACGGATCGGCCGGCGGCGGCGGCTCGTCGCCGTACCCGGCCGCCTCCCGGCGGTCGTCTTCGAGCTGCCGCCGGATGGCGGCGATCCGCTCTGCCAGTTGGTCGCTCATCGGCGGTGGGCGAAGGGAGAGCCGGCGCCTTCCCAGCCGCTCCGGCCCGGCGCCGACACTGTACTGCGCCCCCCGCGACTGGTCAAAGCGCCCCCCCGCGCCTCGGTCAGCCGGGGAGCAGGCCGCGCGTCAGCAGGTACAGCCGGAGCAGCGGATACCAGACGGGGTGGTGCTTGCGGTAGAAGTGTAGCTGGCTGCGGCGGTAGGCGCGTGCCGTCAGCTCGGGCTGGCGCCGCGTGCTGCGGCCGCGCAGGTGGACGATCTCGGCGTCGGGCACGAACCGCACCCGGCCGCCGCGCCGGCGCAGGGCGGCGCACAGGTCGACGTCCTCGAAGTACAGGAAGTACCGCTCGTCGAGCAGACCGGCCGCCACCAGCGCGGCGCGCCGCACCAGCAGGCAGGCGCCGGTCAGCCAGTCGACGTCGCGCGGTTCGGCGGTGAGCCGTGCGACGCGCCTCCGCGCGTGCGCGGAGCCGCGCGCATGGGCGCGCTGCAGCCGCCGCAGCGACAGCTCGGCCGCCGGGCCCAGGTGGCGCCACCAGGAGATCTCGGGCCGGCCGTCGGTGTCGACGATGCGAGGCCCGGCGGCCGCCACCGCGGGCTGCCGCACGAGCTCCGCCACCAGGGCGTCGACGGCGGCGCCGCGCGCCAGCGTGTCGGGGTTGAGCAGCAGCACCAGCTCGCCGGCGGTGGCTCGCACCCCCCGGTTGACGGCGCGCGCGAAGCCGACGTTCTCCGGGCTCTCGAGCAGCAGCACGTCGGGAAACCGGCTGCCCACCAGCTCCCGGCTGCCGTCGGTCGAGGCGTTGTCCACCACCGTCAGCTGGAACGGCGTCGCCGGCGGATCGCCGAGCAGGGTCTCGATGCAGCGCTCGAGCTCGTCGCGGCAGTCGTGGCTCACCACCACGATCGCCAGCTCGAAGCGCTCGCCGGCGGCCGCCGCCGGCCGGCTCATTCCGCCCGCTCCGGCGGCTCGAGCAGCGGCGCTATGCGCTGCAGGAACCGCTCCTCGGAGAACCGTTCGGCGCGCTCGCGTAGCCGGGCCGGCTCGGGCCGCCGCCGCGCCAGGGTCTCGATCGCCGCCGCCAGCGCCCCGGCGTCGCCCTCGCCCTCGTACAGCACGCCGTGGACGCCGTCCTCCACGATGTCGCGCACGCCGCCGTGGCCCAGCGCCACCACCGGGCAGCCGCAGGCCAGCGCCTCGACCGCCGAGATGCCGAAGTCCTCGACTCCCGGCTGGACGAAGCAGCGGGCACCGCGGTAGAGCGCTCTGAGCTCGTCCGCGGGCACCCGGCCCAGCAGCCGCACGGCGCCGGCCGCCTGGCGCTCGAGACGGCCGCGCTCGGGTCCGTCGCCGACGATCCGCAGCTCCAGCCCGAGCCGGCCGCAGGCGGCGACCGCGAGGTCGATCCGCTTGTAGGGCGCCAGCGCCGAGACGTACAGGCAGTAGTCGCCGCGGCCGCCCTCGCCGGGGGTGAAGAAGTCGGTGTCGACCGGCGGCGGCACAACCTCGGCGGACCGTCCGTAGTAGCGCCGGATGCGCTCGGCCACGAAGCTCGAGTTGGCGAGGTACCGGTCCACCCTGCCGCTGGTGGCGACGTCCCAGGCGCGGAGCCGGTCGAGCACCCGACCGCGCAGCCGGGCGACGGCGCCGGTGCGGCGAGGGAAGTAGGCGTGCTCCTGGTCCCAGGCGTAGCGCATCGGCGTGTGGCAGTAGCAGACGTGGAAGCTGCCGGGACCGCTCAGCACGCCCTTGGCCACGCAGTGACTCGAGCTCACCACCAGCTCATAGCCCGACAGGTCGAACTCCTCGATGGCGGTCGGGAACAGCGGCAGGTAGCGGCGGTAGTGCCGCCGCAGCCCCGGTGCCGCCTGCAGCGAGCTGGTACGGATGTCGCGCCGCTCGAGCGCCGGGCTCATGGTGCCGGGGAAGTGGAACAGGGTGTGGATCGGCGCCGCCGGCAGCAGGCCGGCGAGGCGCTCGAGCACCTTCTCGCCGCCGCGCATGCCGGTCATCCAGTCGTGGACCAGCGCGGCCCGCGGCGGTCGGCCGGCGGTCATCCCGAGGCCTGGCGGTGCCGTTTGCCCTGCCGCCAGGCGCGCTGCCGCAAGGCGCTGTCGTAGACCTCCAGCGTCTTGGCGGCGGTCTGCTGCCAGGTGAAGTCGGCGGCCCGGCGGCGCGCCAGCCGCGCCAGCTCGCGGCGCCGCTCCGGATCGCCCATGCATTCGGCGATCGCCACCGCCACCTCGTGGCGGTCGAGCGGGTCGACCAGCACCGCGTGGCCCTCCGCGATCTCGCGCAGGGCGGCGGTGCTGGAGGCGACTACGGCGGTGCCCGAGGCCAGGGCGTCGGCCACCGTCGGCGCGGCGCGCTCGTGTAGCGCCGGGTACAGGAACAGCTCGGCGCCCTGGAAGGCGGCCGGCCGGTCGGCTTCGGCGAGCGGCTCGAGCAGCAGCAGGCGGTCCGCCACCCCCATAGCCGCCGCCCGCTGGCGGACCTTGCGGTCGAGCGGCGTGCGGGGCCCGCAGCACACCAGGCTGCCGGCGAACGGCCACTCTTCGGCCGCTTCGCAGAAAGCCGCCACCACCAGGTCGAGGTTGGACGGTCCGTCGCCGTCCTCGACCAGCAGCAGGTAGGGCCGGGCGATTCCCAGCCGCTCCAGCACCGCGTCGATCTCGGCCTCGTCGAGCACGCGGTGGTAGGCCTGCGCGACGCCCGGGTAGACCACCCGGATGCGGCGGCCGTCGAGCTCGAGATAGTTGATCAGGTCGGTCTTGGTGTTGCGCGAGTCGGCGATCAGGCGATCGGCCCGCGCCAGGCTGCGGCGCAGCTGGCGCTGGGCGAAGTAGAAGCTCGCCGGCGTCGGCAGGAAGCGTGGGTAGAGGACGTCCACCACGTCGTACACCGTCACCACCGAGCGGCAGGGCAGCACCGGCGGCAGCAGGTAGTGGGTGGCGTGGTAGAGGTCCAGCTTGAGCCGCAGCAGCCGCCAGGAGAGCGCCGCCTGCTCGCGCAGCGAGTACAGGGGGCGGGGCTCGACCACGGTGTGGAAGTGGTCGGGAAGGTCGGCGGTGGCGTGCTGGTCGGCGGAGGAGACCAGCAGCAGGTACTCCCGGTCGCCGGGATCGGACGCCGCCAGCGCTCCGATCAGGCTCTCGATATAGCTGCCGGTGACCGAGCCGTCGCTCAGGTTGCGGGCGTCGATGCCGATGCGGCGGGGCACGTCGAGGAAGGGTCCCGGGGCGGAGGCCATTGTAGCCGGTGCGGGCGAGGGCCCGGGGGGATCAGCCGGCGGCGGCCTGGCGCCAGGCCTCGAGGGTGTTGGCGGCGGCGGCCTGCCAGCTGAACGCTTCCAGCCGGCGCCGACCCGCCGCCGCCAGCCGCTGGCGGAGCTCGGCGTCGGTGAGCACGCGTCGAACCTGTCCGGCCAGCAGGTCGGGCCGCTCCGGCGGGGCGAACAGGGCGGCGTCGCCGGCCACCTCACGCAGCGCCGGGATGTCGGAGCAGACCAGCGGCGCGCCGGCGCTCAGGGCCTCGATCGCCGGCAGCCCGAAACCCTCGTATAGCGACGGCAGGACCACCACCGCGGCGCCGCGGTAGAGCGCCGCCAGCTCGCCGGCCGAGACGTAGCCGAGGTGGCGGCAGCGGCCCTCGGCGACGGCCCGTTCCACCTGCGGGCGCAGCCCCCCGGTGTTCCAGCCGTAGCCGCCGCACAGCACCAGCACGGGGGGGTCGGGCATCGCCTCGCCGAGCAGCTGCCACGCCTCGAGCAGCCGCTCGACGTTCTTGCGCGGTTCGAGCGTACCGACGTGCAGCGCCCAGGCCGGCGGCAGGCCGGGCGGTGGTGCGCCGGCCTCGGCCAGCTCGAGCTGGCCGGCGCCGTGGTGCACCACCCGCACGCGGCCGCGGTCGGCGTAGCCGTACTCCGCCAGCTCGTCGCGCACCGCCCGGCTGACCGTGATCAGCCGCGCCGAGCGGAACAGGTTGCGCTCCAACCGCGCCGCCAGCTCGCGGCGGGTGGCGGCGCGCAGCGTCCACGGCACCCGCCGCAGACCCAGGTCGTGGACGGTGCTGACCTGGGCGCCGCGCGCCAGGGTGAACCGCCGCGGCAGCACGTAGTTGGGAGCGAACAGCACGCGGTTGCGGTCGGCGGCGATCAGCAGCCGCTCGGCACGGGTCAGCCAGCGCAGCAGGGTGCCGGGCGCCAGCAACAGGTCGTCCGGAACCCGGTAGAGCACCTCCTCGAGCGCCCCGCCGGTGGGCAGCTCGACCACCGGTGCCGGCCGCTCCGGAGTGTCGACGACGGTCGGACCGTACAGCCTGACCCGCACCTCGTCGCTGTCCGCCAGCTGGCGCAGCAGCAGGTACAGGTACCAGCCGATGCCGGTGAGCGGCTCCCACAGCGCGGTCACGTCGACCGCCACGGTGAGGCGCTTCTCGACCCGCCGCCGGTAGAGCTGCCCCGCCACCTCGCGCAGCCAGGCGGCGGTGCGGCCGAGCTGACCGGAGGGCCGCTCGCGCCGCCGCCGCCGCCACGCTCGCCAGCGAGCGCGGTCGGCGTGGAAGCGTGCCTCCAGCCGCCAGAACAGCCGCTGCAGCCAGGGCAGTCGGCGGGCCACGGCGCTGCGCAGCCGCCGCAGCGCGGATCTGCCACCGCCGGCGGCGGGCGAGTCGGGAGAATCGTTCATGGGAGCTGGAGAGGCGGCGCCCGGAACGCCCCGGGAGGCCGCGCCGATGCTCCCAGATCGCCCCTTCGCGATCAAGCCGCGACGGCCCCCCCCCGCGGCCGGCCGGGATTGACACAAACCCCTCGATCCCTTAGCCTTTTGACTCCGCCCGGGGGAGGGCTGTCGGGCATGCAGATCCGCTTGCAGAAGATCGCCGACGAGCCCTTGCGCTGGGAGGAATCCCCGTCGATACCGCTGGCGACCCTGGACCGGCCCGAGCTGGTCGGTTTGAGCGACCTGTCGTGGTCGGGCCAGGTGAGCCGGGAGCTGGCGGGTTACCGTTTCGAAGCGAGGCTGACCTACCGTCAACAACTGTGCTGCACGCGCTGTCTCACGACCGTGGAGCTGCCGGTCGACGAGCGGTTGGAGCTGATGGTGCTGGTCGGCGCTGCGCAGCCGCTGCTCGGAGAGCACGAGCTGACCGCGGCCGAGCTCACCACCCTGTACCTCGACGACGACCTGCTCGACACCACCCCGATCTTGCTCGAACAGCTCCAGCTGAACGTGCCGATGAAGCCGCTGTGCCGTGAAGAGTGCGCCGGTCTGTGCCCGGCCTGCGGCGTCGACCGCAACCGCGAGCGGTGCGGCTGCGCGCCGACGGCGGTCGATCCGCGGTGGAGCGCTCTCGAGGGCTGGCGCGACAGCTGACCACCGGCCGGCGCGCGGCCGCGCCCGGCACCCCCCACGAGGTAGATCCCATGGCAAACCCCAAGCGTAGGCATTCCAAGGCGCGGCGCGACCGGCGCCGAGCGCACGACGCCCTGGCCGCTCCGGCCAGCTCCCTGTGTCCCGACTGCGGCGAGGTCAAGCTGCCTCACCGCGCCTGCCCCCACTGCGGCCACTACGCCGGGCGCGAGGTGGTCGAGGTGCCCGAAACGGCCTAGGCGCCGCGCCGGCGCCAGGCCGGTTCGCTATGTGGGCTGCTAGACTCGCGGCCCGTTCCGCCACACTCGTGGAGCTCTCCGGGGACCGGGAGAACCGATGATTCGCATCGCGGTTGACGCCATGGGCGGCGACCATGCGCCGGCAGCCGTGGTGCGCGGCGCCGCCGAGGCTGCCGGCGACGGCCTGCGGCTGGTGCTGGTTGGAGACCGGCCCCGCATCGAGGCCGAGCTCGCCCGGCTGGGCCGCCGCGCCGCCGGCCTCGAGATCGAGCACGCCGAGGAGGTGGTCGGGATGGACGAGCCGGCCACCACTCCGATCCGCCGCAAGCCGCAGTCGTCGGTGCGGCGCTGTGCCGAGATGGTGGCGGCCGACCAGGCCGACGCCATGGTCTCGGCCGGCAACACCGGCGCCGCGATGATCGCGGCGCGCATGGTGATCGGCATGCTCGAAGGCGTCGACCGGCCGGCCCTTGCGGCGGTGTTTCCCAGCCGCAGCGGGCGGACCGTGGTGCTCGACGTGGGCGCCAACGTCGACTCCAAGCCGGCTCACCTGCGGGAGTTCGCGGTGATGGGCCACTTCTACGCCCGCGAGGTGCTGGGCACCGCCGAGCCGCGGGTGGGGCTGCTGTCGATCGGCGAGGAGGAGAACAAGGGCAGCGACCTGACGCGCGAGGTGCTGGCCGCCCTCAAGACCACCGGGCTCAACTTCATCGGCAACGTCGAGGGACGCGACGTCATTTCGGGCGAGGCCGACGTGGTGGTGTGCGACGGTTTCGTCGGCAACGTGCTGCTGAAGAGCGCCGAGGCGCTGGCCGAGCTGATCACCGACATGACGCGCGAGGAGCTGGCGCGCAGCTGGCGAGCGCGTTTCGGCCTGGCGCTGGCGCGGCCGGCGATCGAGTCGCTGGGGCGGCGCACCGACTACGAGGAGTACGGCGCGGTGCCGCTGCTCGGGGTGCGTGGTGGCTGCCTGATCGCCCACGGCCGCTCGAGCGCCCGCGCGGTGGCCAGCGCGATCCGGCGCGCCGCCGAGTTCAGCGCCGCCCAGCTGCCGGACAAGATCCGCGAGAGCGTGGCCGCGCTGCACCGCCACGAGCAGCGCTGGCTGCGCTCGGCGCATCCCAGCGAGGTGCCGGCGTGAAGCGCGCGCGCATCGTCGGCACCGGCATGGCGGTGCCCGACAAGGTGCTGACCAACGCCGAGCTCGAAACGATGGTCGACACTTCGGACGAGTGGATCGTCAGCCGCACCGGCATCCGCGAGCGGCGCATCTCGGAGCCGGACGAGGCGCTGTCCGACTTCGCCCTGCCGGCCGCCCGGCGGGCGCTCGATATGGCCGGCGTGGCGGGCGAGGCGATCGACCTGGTGATCTGCGCCACGGTGACCCCCGATACCGTCTTCCCGGCCACCGCCACACAGATCCAGGCCGGCATCGGCGCCGGCCGGGCGGCGGCGTTCGACATCTCGGCCGCCTGCACCGGCTTCATCTACGGTCTGGCCATCGCCAGCCAGTTCATCCAGACCGGCGCCGCCGCCAGCGCGCTGGTGGTCGGCGGCGAGATGTTGAGCAAGTTCACCGACTGGACCGACCGCAACACCTGCGTGCTGTTCGGCGACGGCGCAGGCGCCGCGGTGCTGGCCGCCAGCGACGATCCCGAGCGCGGTCTCCTGGGCATCGCGCTGCACGCCGACGGAGCGCTCGGCGACCTCATCCACCGTCCCGCCGGCGGCAGCCGGATTCCGCCTACGGTGCAGTCGATGGAGGCCGATCTGAGCTTCATCAAGATGCGCGGCAACGAGACCTTCAAGGTCGCCGTGCGGTCGCTGGCGGAGGTCAGCGACGAGGTGCTGACCGCGGCCGGCATCGCCCACCAGGAGGTCGACTGGTTCATCCCACACCAGGCCAACCGGCGCATCATCGACGCCGTGGGCCAGCGGCTGGAGATCCGCGAAGGTCACACCTACGTCAACATCGACCGCTACGGCAACACCTCGGCGGCGTCGATCCCGATCGCGCTCGACGAGCTCAACCGCGCCGGCAGGATCGAGCCGGGGAACATCCTGCTGTTCTCGGCTTTCGGCTCCGGTCTGACCTGGGGGGCGGGGGTGGCGCGGTGGTAGCGGACGGCCGTGTGGCGTTCCTGTTCCCGGGACAGGGCTCGCAGCAGGTCGGCATGGGGCGCGGCTGGGCGGAGCGCTCGGCGGCCGCCCGCGAGCTCTTCGAGCAGGCCGACGAGGTGCTGGGCTTCGCCCTGTCGCGGCTGTGCTGGGAGGGCCCCGAGGAGGAGCTGCAGCTCACCGCCAACACCCAGCCGGCCATCCTCACCGCCTCGGTGGCCGCCTGGCGCGAGGTCGCCGCGCGCGGCCTCGAGCCGGCGGCGGTGGCGGGCCACAGCCTGGGAGAGTACTCGGCGCTGGTGGCGGCCGGCGCGCTCGAGTTCGCCGACGCCCTGCGCCTGGTACGCCGGCGCGGCGAGCTGATGCAGCAGGCCGTGCCGGTGGGCGAGGGCGCCATGGCGGCCATCCTCGGGCTGGCGGCGGAGGCGGTCGAGCAGGTGGCGGCCGCCGCCGCCGGCGACGCCGTGTGCGCCGTGGCCAACTACAACAGCCCGGTGCAGACCGTGGTGGCGGGCCACCGCGAGGCGGTGGAGCGGGCGGCTGCGCTGGCGCGCGAGCGCGGCGCCAAGCGGGCCGTGCTGCTGCCGGTGTCGGCGCCGTTCCACTGCCCGCTGATGCGGCCGGCGCGCGACGGGCTCCAGCCGCTGCTCGAGGCGACCGCCTTCGCCGATCCCGCCGTGCCGGTGGTCACCAACGTCGACGCCGTCGCCGTTACGCGCGGCGACCAGCTGCGCGACGCGCTCGTCCGCCAGATCGACTCGCCGGTGCGCTGGGTCGCCTCGGTCGAGCGCATGGCGCAGGAGATGGGCATCGCCGCCTTCGTCGAGATCGGTCCCGGCGCGGTGCTCAGCGGCCTGGTACGGCGGATCGCTCCCGGCGCCACCACCACCAGCCTGGCCGAGCCGGCGGCGCTCGATGAGCTGCTGGCAGTGGACGAGGAGGGTTGATGAGCGCTTTCGACCTGAGCGGCCGCACGGCGTTGGTCACCGGCGCTTCGCAAGGCATCGGCGAAGCGGTGGCTCGCCGGCTGGCGGCGCACGGCGCGCGGCTGGTGCTGGCGGCGCGCACCACCACTCGGCTCGAGGCGCTGGCAGAGGAGCTGACCGCCGCCGGCGGCGAGGCCACCGCCCTGACCCTCGACCTGGCGCAGCCCGAGACGGTGGGCGAGCGGCTGGCCGAGCTGCCCGAGCCGTTCGCCGCGGTCGACATCCTGGTCAACAACGCCGGCATCACGCGCGACAACCTGCTGGCGCGCATGGACCTCGACTCCTGGCGCCAGGTGCTGGAGGTCAACCTCACCGGCGCCTACGCGGTAACCAAGGCGGTCTGCCGCGGCATGATGCGGCGCCGCTGGGGCCGGATCATCTCGGTCTCCTCGGTGGTCGGGCTGATGGGCAACGCCGGGCAGGCCAACTACGCCGCCGCCAAGGCAGGGCTGGTCGGGTTCTCGAAGGCGATGGCGCGCGAGCTCGCCAGCCGCGGCGTGACGGTGAACGTCATCGCCCCGGGCTACATCACCACCGCGATGACCGACAGCCTGCCCGAGCAGACCCGCGTCGAGCTCGAGCGCGCGATCCCGCTGCGCCGCCTCGGCTCGGGCGACGACGTCGCCTGGGCGACGGTCTACCTGGCGAGCGAGGAGGCCGGCTACGTCACCGGCCACGTACTCAACGTCTCCGGAGGCATGTACATCTGAGCCCGCGTGGACGCGCTCCGGCGCTTTGTGCTAGAAACCCCGGGTTTGAGCCCACCGACGCGTTTCCAGCAGAGGAGGAACCGACTCATGTCAGTAGCGGACAAGGTAAAGAGCATCATCGTCGAGCAGCTCGGCGTCGACGCGGAGGAGGTCACTCCCGAGGCCAGCTTCACCGACGATCTGGGTGGCGACTCGCTCGACATCGTCGAGCTGGTGATGGCTTTCGAGGAGGAGTTCGATATCGAGATCCCGGACGAGGAGGCCGAGAAGATCAGCCGGGTGAAGGAAGCCATCGCCTACATCGAGGCGCACGCCGCCAAAGAAGGCTGAGCGCCGTCTTCCCCACCTACAAGCAGCAGGAGAACTCGTGAGCCGCCGTGACAGGCGCCGGGTCGTGATCACCGGCGTCGGGCTGGTGTCGCCGCTTGGCGTCGGCACCGAGACGACCTGGCAGGGACTGCTGGCCGGCCGCAGCGGGATCGGGCCGGTCACCCGCTTCGACGTCTCGGACTACGCCTGCCGGATCGCGGGCGAGGTGCCGGAGTTCGAGCCCGAGCGGTTCATGGAGCGCAAGGACGTCAAGAAGGCCGATCTGTTCATCCACTTCGGCATGGCGGCCAGCCAGTTCGCGATGGAGTCCTCGGGTCTGGTGGTCGACGAGGGCAACGCCGAGCGCGTGGGCGTGATCATCGGCTCCGGCATGGGCGGCCTGCCGCTGATCGAGCGCACCCACCAGGTGGTGCTGGAGCGCGGCCCGGGCCGCATCTCGCCGTTCTTCATCCCCGGGCTGATCGCCAACATGACGGCCGGCCAGGTGTCGATCCGCTACGGCATGCACGGTCCCAACTCGACGCCCGCCACCGCCTGCACGACCGGGCTACACGCGATCGGCGATGCCTTCCGCCTGATCCAGCACGACTACGCCGACGCCATGGTCGCCGGCGGCACCGAAGCGGTGATCTCGCCGCTGGCGCTCGGTGGCTTCAGCGCGATGCGCGCCCTGTCGGAGCGCAACGACGAGCCCCAGAAGGCGTCGCGCCCCTGGGACCGGCAGCGCGACGGCTTCGTGATGGCGGAGGGTGCCGGCGTCGTGGTGCTGGAGGAGCGGCAGCGGGCGCTCGACCGCGGCGCGCCGGTCTACTGCGAGGTGGTCGGCTACGGCATGAGCGCCGACGCCTACCACATCTCGGCGCCCCACCCGGACGGGCTGGGCGCCGAGCTGGTGATGCGCGCCGCGCTCGCCGACGGCGACGTGGCGGCCGAGCAGATCGGTTACATCAACGCCCACGGCACCTCGACGCCGCTCGGTGACGAGGCCGAGGTGCGGGCGATCAAGCGGGTCTTCGGGGACCACGCCTACCGGCTGGCCGTGTCCTCCACCAAGTCGGCGACCGGCCACCTGCTGGGCGCCGCCGGCGGGCTGGAGGCCGGCATCCTGGCGCTGGCGCTGCGTCACCAGACACTTCCGCCGACGCTCAACCTGGACGAGCCGGACGCCGAGTGCGACCTCGACTTCGTGCCGCACACCGCGCGTGAGACCGAGCTCGGCCACGCCCTCACCAACTCGTTCGGCTTCGGCGGCACCAACGGCGCGCTGGTGATGGCCGCCGTCTAGCCCGACCCTCTCACCCATCCGCGCCGCGCGGTCAGGAGGTCCGGCTGGCGGTGCGGCCGCCGTCGCCGGCCCGGCGGCGGCGGAGGCGCGCGGTTTGTGGGAGACTCGGAACATCCCGAGGCCACGCCCGCCGGAGCCGACGATGCCGCGTTCCAGGCTGTCCGCCAAGATCGACAAGTTCGTACCGTCGCTCACCCTGAGCCTGAAGGCGCTGGTGCGCCAGCGGCTCGAGAGCGGCCGGCCGATCTACGACTTCGGGCTGGGCGAGACGCAGGGCGAGCTGGCGCCGCACATCGCCGAGGCGGCGGCCGCCGCCTACCGCGAGGGGCGGACGCAGTACGGCGATCCGGCGGGGCTGGCCGAGCTGCGCCGGGCGGTGCTCGGCTGGCTCGATCTGGGCGACCGCTACGACGTCGACAGCGTGGTGATCACCACCGGCGCCAAGCAGAGCCTGTTCAACGTCTTCCTGGCGCTCACCGACCCGGCCGACTGCGTGCTGTTCGACTGCGCGCCGTGGGTCAGCTACCAGCCGCTGGCGGTCGCCGCCTACGCCTTCCCGGTGATGGTGCTGCCCGAGGCCGGCACCGGCAACCGGCTCAAGGTCACCGCCGACGACCTGGAGCGCAACCTGCGGCAGCGCCCCCACGCCCGGCTGTTTCTGCTCAACAGCCCGTGCAACCCGACCGGGCAGCTGTACGACGCGGCCGAGATCGAGCGGCTGCTGGCGGTGTGCGTCGAGCACCAGGTCTACTTCGTGCTGGATCGGCTGTACTGGCGGCTGGTGCTCGACGGCGGCGGCTACCCGGCGCCGCGGGTCGACGACGAGACCCTGCCGTGGCTGGTGCAGGTCGACGGGCTGTCGAAGAACTTCCGCCGCACCGGCGGCATCCGAATCGGCTGGACGGTGGCGCCGCGCGACGTCGCGGCCGCCATGACCAACCTGCAGAGCCACTACACCTCGGGCCCCTCGGTGCCGGCACAGTACGCCGCTCTGGCCGCGCTGTCGCGGCCCTACGACGACGAGCTGCGCGCCGCCATCGCGCGCAAGGCGGCGCTCATGCGGCGCGAGGCGGCGGCGCTGCCGGGAGTCGAGGTGTGGCCCACCGAGGCGGCGTTCTACTCCTTCTGGGACGTACGCGGCTGCTGCGGGCGGAGCGCTCCAGACGGCCACCGGCTGGCCAGCTCGGCCGACGTCGCGGCTTACCTGCTGGAAGAGGCCGGCGTGGTCACCGCTCCCGGCGAGGCGTTTCTGCAGGACGGGTTCCTGCGACTGTCGATCACGCTGCCCGACGACGAGCTGGTGGCGGGGGTGCGCGCCGCCGTCGCGGCGCTGGACCGTCTTGCCTGAGCCGCCGGACAGGGCGACGCCGGCCGGCCCTGGGCCGGCAGGCGGCGCGGGGGCCGGCCCGGGGACTCAGAACTCGAAGCTCAACCGGGCGTAGTAGTAGCCGCCGTTGAAGCCGAACGGCGCGCTGCGGCGCGGGTAGACGAAGATCCCGTTGAAGTCGTTGCGCGCGATCTGCTTGTCCGGGTAGACGTCGAAGACGTTGTTGGCGCCGACGCGCAGCGTGACTCCGTTGCCGAGGCGGTACGAGACGTCGACGTCCACCAGCTGCTTGGCGCCGAAGGTCTGGAGCGCCGTCGGGTCGGTGCTGGACTCGGTGGTGGTGACGTCGCCGAAGTGGTTGACCCGCACCAGCAGCCCGAACGGTCCGCGGCGGTAGCGTGCCGCCAGGTTGCCGCTCTCGCGCGGCTGGCCGGTCTCGACGTAGGTCCGCTCGATGGTGTCGAACAGCGTCTCGCCGAGGCCTGCCAGCTGCGGCGGTGTTCTCACCGGGCCGGCGATCGAGGTCTCGTTGAGGCTGACGGCGCCGGTGATCGACAGCGAGCCGTCGTCGCCCAGCGGCTTGCTCCACGCCACCACCACGTCGGCGCCCTCGGTCTCGGTGTCGATGGCGTTGGTGAAGAACTGCGCCGCGCTGACTCCGAACGGCGCCAGCAGCGGCGCGATCTGCGGGTTGCTGGCCGCGAACCGGCCGCTGATGACGATGCGGTCGTCGATGTCGACCTTGAAGACGTCGACCGTGATCGACAGGTCGGGGCGCGGCCGGGCGGTGAAGCCGAGGCTGTAGCCGGTGGAGGTCTCCTCCTTGAGCGGCTGGGCGCCGAGCGCGCGCGCCACCGCGCTGGAGACGCGGAAGGTGCCCACCTCGAGCGGCGTGATGACGCCGCCGACGTCGACGAACTGGGTGGAGATGTTGTTGAAGTTGGCCTGGTGGAGCGACGGCGCGCGGAAGCCGGTCTGCACCGAGCCGCGCCAGGCGAACCGGTCGCTCACCTCGTAGCGCAGGGCCAGCTTGCCGTCGAGCGTTTCGCCGAAGTCGCTGTAGTCCTCGTAGCGGGCGGCGAGGCCGATCAGCAGCCGCTCGCTGGGGTTGATCTCGACGTCGCCGTAGAGCGCCACGTTGTCGCGGCTCTCGTCGACCTGGTTGGACGGCCGGAAGCCGGGGAACACCTGGATGCCGGCCGGCGCGCGGCCGCCGAACTGGTCCGGCACGCCGCCGTCCACCCACGAAGCGGTGTCGCCGGCCACGATCTCGTAGCGATCCTCGCGCCACTCGGCGCCGATCGCGACGTTGACCGGCGTCGAGCCGAGGGTCCGAGCGCCGAAGAAGTCGAGGCTGAAGCTGGTCTGGCCGAACTTCAGGGTGCCGGCGTCGGCGGAGGTCGGGCTGGCCGCCCCGAGCGAGGTGTTGGCCGAGTTCGAGATGAAGAAGTTGAACTCGTTGTCGCCGTGGGTGACGCTGGCGTCCATCGACCAGTCGCCGAAGCTCTTGCGCACGCCGGCGGCGAACGACAGGTCGTCGACCGAGGTGTTGATCAGCGGCAGGTGGCCCTCGGGGTGAATCAGGATGCTGGTCCGGCTCTGGCTCGGCAGCCGGTTGAAGCCGGCCGATTCGCCCTCGCGTTCGGAGGTCCCACCGAAGAAATAGAAGCTGGCGTCCTCGCCGACCGGGATGTCGGAGTTGACGAACAGGTAGAGGTTCTCCGACTCGGCGTCGCCGTAGCGGTGGTTGAGCCGGTTGTAGGTCTGCTCACGCGGATCGGGGGTGCCCGACGACAGCGCTGGCTGGCCGAACTGCTGCTCGAGGAAGTTGAAGATCCGGCGCGGGTCGGGCCCGGCGCGGTTGGTGAAGCCGCGATCGCGGTACTCGGCGGTCAGGTTGAGGAAGCCGCCGTTGCCGACCTCCCAGCCGCGGTTGAGCGACACCGACGTCACCTCGCCGTCGCCTTCGTACTGCTGCCCGACGTTGAGATCGACCAGGGTCTTGCCCACCGACGACTTGAGCACCACGTTGAGCACGCCGGCGATGGCGTCGGAGCCGTACTGGGCGGCGGCACCGTCGCGCAGGATCTCGACCCGCTCGATGGCGCTCGCCGGGATGGCGTTCAGGTCGACGCCGGCGGTGCCGCGGCCGATCGAGCCGTTGACGTGCACCAGCGCGCTGTTGTGGCGCCGCTTGCCGTTGAGCAGCACCAGGGTCTGGTCGGGGCCCAGGCCGCGCAGCGTCGACGGCCGCACGATGTCGGTGCCGTCGGAGATGGTCGAGGTCGAGAAGTTGAACGACGGCGCCAGGAACTGGATCATGCGCGAGGTCTCGGTCATGCCGGTGTCGACGATGTCGTCGGTGCTCAGCACGTCCACCGGCACCGGCGTCTCGATGGCGGTGCGGGCGGCGCGCGAGCCGAGCACCACTAACTCGTCCCCGAACTGGGCGAGCGACCGCGTCAGGGCGAAGTCGACGGTGTGGGAGCCGTCGGCTTCCACCGTCACCGACTTCGTCTGGGCGGCGAAGCCGGCGGCCGCCGCCAGCACCATCTTGGGACCGGCAGCCACCTGCATCGAGTAACCGCCGTCGGCGGCGGTGGTCGCACTGCGCGAGGTTTCTACGACCAGCACGGTGGCACCGCCGATCGGGTTGCCGGCGGCGTCGGTGACCGTGCCCGAGACCGTGCCTCGCTGGGCGAGGGCCGGCGTCGAGCTGAGCAGCACGGCGGCCACCATGGCGGCGGCCGAGCGCACGAGCCGGGAGGTCTTCTGCATCGGGTGCCTCCTTTCGCGGAAGCTCCACGCGGACCGGCGACCGGCCCCGCGGAGGATCCACGCGTCTGCAGGCCGGCGGCGGCGGAGCCTGCCCGTAATCGAGCTTGTTACGGAGGACTATAGCACCCGGCATCCGAGCGGCGCCCGAGCGGCGCCCGAGCCGGTCCTAGTGCGCCGGTCCGGGCTGCAGGTGGCGGTCGAAGAACTCCGTCATGCGCTCGTAGAAGTGACGCGAGGCGGCGCCGCGCAAGCCGTGCTTCTGGCGCGGGTAGATGGCGGTCTCGACCGCCGCCCCGGCCTCGATCACCGCGTGCAGGAAGGCGAAGCTGTTCTGCGGGTGGACGTTGTCGTCGGCGGTGCCGTGCACCACCAGCAGCGGATCGGCGAGCTGCCCGGCGTAGGTCACCGCCGAGGAGTCGCGGTAGCCATCCGCGTTGTCGTCGGGGTGGTCGAGGTAGCGCTCGGTCCAGATCGTGTCGTACAGCCGCCAGTCGGTCACCGGTGCGCCGGCCACCGCCGCCCGCCAGGTGCCCGGGCTGTTGAGCACCGAATAGAGGGTGTTGGAGCCGCCGCCCGACCAGCCCCACAGACCGATGCGCCCGGCGTCCACCCAGCCGAGCCCTTTCAGGTAGTCGACCGCCGCCCGCTGCGCCGCCAGGTTGACGGCGCCGAAACGGCGGTGGAGGCGGTCCTCGCCGGGCTTGCCGAAGAAGCTCGAGCCGGGGTTGTCGACCGCCAGCACGGCGTAGCCGCGCTGCGCCATCATCTTGTGCCACGGGTCGCGGCCACGGCTGCCCCAGCGGTCGGCGACCACCTGCGATCCCGGTCCGCCGTAGTGGTACATGATCGCGGGGTAGCGGCGCGCCGGGTCGAAGCCGGCGGGCCGCATGAGCGCCGCCGGCAGCTCGACTCCCCCCGGTCCCGGCAGGGTGAAGAACTCCCAGCGCGGCAGGCCGGCGGGGTCGAACGGCGGCGGCCGCGACGGCAGCTCGAGCGCGAGGGCGCCATCGGGCCCGCGCACCGACATCGCGGTCGGGCGGTCGCTGTGGCTCTCGGTCAGCACCCACCAGCCGCTCTCCGAGCTGGCGACGGCGCCGTTCCAGCCGTCGGCGGGCGACAGCCGGCTGGTCAGGTCGCCCTCGAGCGAGCCGGCCAGCACCTGGCGGTCCTTGGCACCCAGGCCGCCGCCGCGGTAGGCGGTGAACACCACCCGGCCGCTGGCCTCGTCCACCGCGTCGAGCGAGGTGACGGCCCAGCCGGCGGGCGACAGGGTGGCCAGCTCGCGGCCGTCGGCGGCGTGCAGCGCGAGCTGCCGCCAGCCGCTCTTCTCGGACGACCAGAGGAAGCGGCCGTCGGCCAGAAAGCGCAGGTGGTCGTGCAGGTTGACCCAGGTGGGGTGGCGGTCCGACAGCAGCTCTCCACAACGGCCGCTGGCCGCGTCGCAGCTCAGCAGGTCGAGGCGGTTCTGCTCCCGGTTGAGCCGCTGGACCGCGACTCGCTCGCCCCCCGGCTGCCAGTCGACCCGCGCCAGGTAGCCGTCGGCGTCACCGGTGGCGAGCCACACGGTGTCGCCGCCGGCCACCGGCAGCACGCCGATCCGGACCCCCGGGTTGGCGGTGCCGGCCTTGGGGTAGCGCTGCTCGGTGACGGTGGGGTAGGGCACGGTGGTGAAGTCGACCAGCGGGTAGCGGCCGACCGGCGACTCGTCGAACTGGTAGTAGGCGATGCGGTCGCCGTTCGGGCTCCACCAGTAGCCGGTCGAGTCGCGCCCCCAGATCTCTTCCCAGTAGACCCAGTCGGTGACGCCGTTGAGCAGCTCGCCCTCGCTGCCGCCGGTGGTCAGCGCTCGCTCCCGGCCGCTGGCCAGCTCGAGCACGAACAGGTCGAAGTCGCGCACGAAGGCGACGGTCGAGCTGTCGGGCGAGAACTTGGGGTCCTGCTCCTCTTCGACGGTCGAGGTCAGCCGCCGCACGCTGCCGCTCGCCACCTCGAGCAGGTGCAGATCGCCGCCCGACTCGAGCAGGATGTGTCGGCCGTCGGGAGAGAAGTGGTAGTCGCCGAGCTCGAGCCCGCCCTCCTCTTCGCTCTCGCGCACCAGCGGGCTGCGGCTGCGTCCTTCGACGTCGAGCAGCCAGAGCGCCTTGCCGTTGCCGTCGTCCCACAGGTAGGCGAGCAGCCTGCCGCCCGGAGCCCAGCTCGGCGCTTCGGGCACCGCGCCGCCGGGCTCGTCGCCGAACAGCAGGTCGAAGGTGAGCCGTACCGGCGCGGCCGCCTGGGGCTCGGCCTGGGCTCCGGCCGGCGGGGTGGCGGCCAGGACGGCCGCGAGGGCAATGGCGTGAGCGGTGGACAGCGGGCTGGGGCGGCGCATCGGACTCTCCCCGGGGGACGGTTGGGTAGCGCGGCGGTGCGGCCGCCGCTGGCTACATCTTGCTGTAGTTGGGACCGCCGCCTCCCTCCGGGGGCACCCAGGTGATGATCTGGTAGGGGTCCATCACGTCGCAGGTCTTGCAGTGGACGCTGTTGGAGGCGTTGATCTGCAGCCGCCGGCCGGCCGGCGCCGCCGGATCGTCGACCATCTCGTAGACCGCCGCCGGGCAGAAGCGCTCGCACGGGTTGGCGTACTCGCGGGCGCACTGGTAGACGCAGATGTCGGGGTCGTGGACCAGCAGGTGGACCGGCTGGTCCTCCTCGTGGGCGGTGCCCGAGTTGTAGACGTCGGCCAGCTTGTCGAAGGTCAGCTCGCCGTCGGCGGGCACCGGCGCCGGCGGCCGCGGCCTGGCGTCGCCGTCGATGCGTCGCATGCGCTGGTGGCCGGGGGCGCTGCGCAGCCGGTTGAAGATCCCCCAGCCGCGGCCGTTGGTGAGCATGCCGACGCCGGCCTGGAACATGCCGGCCAACACGCCGTGGTCGAACGCCTGGTGGAAGTTGCGCACCTCCCACAGCTCGTCGCGCACCCAGCTCGACTCGATGCGGCGCTCGTAGCCGGTCAGGTCGGGCGGCTCGTCGCCGCCTCCGGCGAGCGCCTGGTGCACTGTCTCGGCGGCCAGCATGCCCGACTTCATCGCCAGGTGGATGCCCTTGAGCCGCTGGCTGTTGAGCAGCCCGGCCGAGTCGCCGACGATCAGGAAGCCGTCGCCGGCCGCCCGCGGTCGCGCCCACCAGCCGCCCTCGGGAATCGCCTTGGCGCCGTAGAACGCCATCCTGCCGCCGGCCAGCAGGTCGGCGATGCGGGGGTGGGTCTTCAAGCGCTGGAACTCGGTGTGCGGGTCGAGCCACGGGTTGCGGTAGTCGAGGCCGACCACCAGGCCGACGATCGCCAGGTCGTCGCGCATGCCGTAGAGAAAGCCGCCGCCGAAGGTGCCGAGTCCCAGCGGCCAGCCCATGGTGTGGATCACCTCGCCCGGCTCCAGGCGGCCGGGCGGCAGCTCCCACACCTCCTTGATGCCGATCGAGTAGGTCTGGGGGTTGCGTCCGGCGGTCAGTCCGAGCCGCTCCTCGAGGGTCTTGGCCAGGGTGCCGCGGGGGCCCTCGCCGAGCACCACCACCCGGCTGCGGATGTCGACGCCGGGCTCGAAGTTGGCCTTGGGGCTGCCGTCGCGCGCCCGGCCGCGGTCGGCGGTGCGCACCCCGACCACCCGCTCTCCCTCCCACAGCAGCTCGTCGGCCGGAAACTCGCAGAACACGTCGACGCCGGCCTGCTCGAGCCTGTCGGCCATCCACCGCACCAGCTTGCCCAGCGACACCACGTGCTTGCCCTCGTTCTCGAGCGGCGGCGGGATGGGCAGCGACACGGCGCGCCGCTCGGTGAGCCACAGCAGGTGCTCGCGCTCGACCTCGCCCTCGAGCGGTGCCTGGCGCCAGTCGTCGGGGAAAAGCTCGCGCAGGGCGCGCGGATCGAGCACCGCGCCCGACAGCGCGTGGCTGCCGATCTCCTTGCCCTTCTCGAGCACCGCCATCGAGATCTCGCGGCCGGACCGCCGAGCCAACTCGGCCAGGCGGTAGGCGGCGGCCAGGTTGGCCGGTCCGGCACCGACGAAGACGACGTCGAGTTCGAGGGATTCCCGCTCGGCTGTCATGCGCTTGCGAGCCGCTCCGGGTGAGCTTCGTGGAAGCGGATCGCGGGATGCTAACACGCACCGGCGGGGCCGTCGGCCGCCTGATACTCTTGCCGCCGCCATCCCGTCCCGAGCCGTCTTGCAGCCGACTCCACAGCTTGTCGCCACCGTCACCGAGGAGCCGACGCCGCGCCTGCTGGCCGATCTCGCCCGGCGCGCGGCGATCCTCGAGCTGCGGGCCGATCTGGTGGGTGACCTGCCGGCGGAGCGGCTGCGCGAGGCGTTCCCCGGCGAGCTGCTCTACACCCTGCGCAGCTCGGCCGAGGGCGGCCGCGGCAGCAGCCGGCCGGAGGAGCGGGCCGAGCGGCTGGCCGCTGCCGACGGCTGGGACCTGGTCGACCTCGAGGAGCGGGACCTCGAGCCCGGGCTGCTGGCGCGACTGCCGGCCGGCAAGCGGCTGATCTCGTGGCACGGCGGGGCGGTGCCGGCGATGCGGCTGCGCGAGCGGCTGGAGCGGCTGACGTCGGTGGCGGCGCGCTTCTACAAGCTGGTGCCGGCCGCATCGGTGCCGGCGGAGGCGATCGCCCCGCTCGAGCTGCTGCGCGATCTGGAGCGCGACGACGTGGTGGCGTTCGCCAGCGGCGAGGCCGCCAGCTGGTCGCGGCTGCTGGCACCGCGGCTGGGCGCGCCGCTGGTCTACGCCGCTACCGGGGGGCGGGCCGGCGCCGCCGGCCAGCTCCACCTCGACGTGCTGTGCGACGACTACGGGCTGCCGGCGCTGCCGGCGGTGCGCCGGCTGTTCGGCATCGTGGGCGCGCCGGTCGCCGGTAGCCTGTCGCCCCGGCTGCACAACGCTCTCTACCGCGAGCTCGGCATCGCCGCCGTCTACCTGCCGTTCGAGGTGGAGCGGTTCGGCGACTTCTGGCTGGACCTGGTGGAGTCGGACGCCCTCGGCCAGCTCGGCTTCGACCTGCGCGGGCTGAGCGTCACCACGCCGCACAAGGAGGTGGCGCTGGCGGTGGCCGGCGCCACCAGCCCGCTCGCCGAGCGCATCGGCTCGGCCAACACGCTGGTGCGGCGCGAGCGGGTATGGGAGGCGGAGACCACCGACGGGCGGGGCGTGCTCGGGCCGCTCGAGGCGCGCGGCGTCGAGCCGGCGGGGCGGCTGGCGGCGGTGGTGGGAGCCGGCGGCGCCAGCAGGGCGGCGGCGTTCGGCCTGGCGCGGGCCGGAGCCGAGGTGGCGATCGTCAACCGCGGTGCCGAGCGCGGGCGCCGCACCGCCGACCTGCTCGGCGTGCCGTTCGTGCCGCTCGACGCCTTCGAGCCGCGGCGGTTCGACCTGCTGGTCAACGCCACCCCGGTCGGCTCGACCGACGATCGGCTGCCGTTCGAAGTGGCGCGACTGGCCGCCGGGACGGTGGTGGTCGACCTCGCCTACCGCCGGGACGAGCCGACGGCGCTGGTCGCCGAGGCGCGCCGCCGCGGGCTGGTGGCGGTGGACGGCCGTGAGGTGCTGCTGCACCAGGCGGTGGCGCAGTTCGAGCTGATGACCGACGAGCCGCTGCCGCTGGTCTCGGGCGCGCGGCTGCTCGGTCTCGATCCGGCGGGGCCGGGCGTGCGATGAGCCCGCGCCGCGCCACCGTCCACTGCCGCGAGTTCCTGGCCGACGCCCTGACGCCGCTGGGCGTCTACCGCCGGCTCGCCCGGCTGTCGCCCTGGCGGTTCCTGCTGGAGAGCGTCACCGGCGGTGAGCAGGTCTCGCGCTACAGCTTTCTCGGCGCGGCGCCGCGCGCCGTCTACCGGCTCTACCCGGACCGGCTGGAGTGCGAGAACGGCGAAGGCCGCCGCGCGCTGCCGGGGCCGCCGCTCGAGGCGCTGGGCCGGCTGGCCGGCGCAATCTCGGCCGAGGCGGGTCCGGCGCCGTTCTGCGGCGGACTCGTGGGTTATTTCGGCTACGACCTGGTGCGGCTGCTCGAGCGGCTGCCGGCGGCGCCGCCCGATCCGTTCGACCTGCCGCTGGCGCAGCTGGCGCGCTTCGACCGGGTGGTGGCTTTCGACCACGCCCGCCAGCGCCTGCTGGCGATGGCCAACGAGATCGAGGGGGAGGTCAGCGAGGAGCAGGCGAGGAGCGAGCTGGACGAGCTGGGGGCGCTGCTCGAGGCCAGCGACGAGAGCGGTGCGGTGGCGTTGGGGCGGCGCCCCCGAGCCGGCGCCGCCGCCGACCCGGCGCTCGGCGGCGCCGGGTTCCGCGCCGCAGTCGGGCGCGCCCGCGAGTGGATCCACGCCGGCGACATCTTCCAGGTGGTGCTCGCCCGCCGCTGGCGGCTGGCGGTGGAGGCCTCGCCGCTCGACCTCTACCGCGCGCTGCGGGTGGTCAACCCGAGCCCGTACATGGTGCTGCTCGAGAGCCCCGACGCGGCGCTGGTGGGGGCGTCGCCGGAGATGCTGGTGCGGGTCACCGGCCGGCGGCTCGAGACCCGGCCGATCGCCGGCACCCGCCCCCGCGGCCGCGACGCGGCGGAGGATCAGCGGCTGGCCGGCGAGCTGCTGGCCGATCCCAAGGAGCGCGCCGAGCACGTGATGCTGGTCGATCTCGGGCGCAACGACCTCGGCCGGGTGGCGCGGCCGGGCAGCGTCGAGGTTGCCAGCTTCATGGAGGTCGAGCGCTACAGCCACGTCATGCACATCGTCTCCAACGTCGAGGCCGA
>JBFGNS010000036.1:0-28975 GCA_041574955.1 Thermoanaerobaculia bacterium
CCGTACAGGTCGGTGGGCTGGTTGCTGCCCACCTTGAGGGTCATCGACGCAGAGGTGTCGAGCAGGATGAAGACGTACGGCTTGGCGATGTTCTCGCGCAGCAGGTCACGGTCGTCGGTCCAGGCGGGAGGCGCCGTCAGCGCGGCGGCGAGCGCCAGCCCGAGGGCGAGCGCGGTGCCGGCCGCGGCGCGGCGGAGCTTGGGGTTAGCGGCTGCCATGGTGGGTATCTCCTCGGTTCCTCTCCGTCAGAACTTGATCTTGCGTGCCTGTTCCGGGTCGGTGATCGGCAGGTACGCCTCGGGCGCCGGGCGCCAGGGCTGCAGGTCGACCATCGCGCTCAGGCCCTTCTGGGCCAGCACCACGTCGCCCAGCCCGCGGCGGGTGGCGGTCACCGTGACGCCGTGGTTGACGCGGTAGTAGTTCTGGGCGCCGTACATGCCGGCGCGGTTGATCTCGCACAGGTTGCAGGGCGAGCTGAGCAGCGGCACGAACGGCGAGATGTCGATCTCGTGCCGGATGTCGAGCGCGCTGGGCGTGTCCTCGTCGCGCAGCTCGTAGGTGCGCGGCGAGTAGTCGAAGGTGATGACGGCGCGCGCGGTGGCGGCCGAGATGCCGGAGTCGGCGGCGTAGAAGATGCGCTGCACGGTGCGCTCGTTGGCGCCGATCTGGCGCTCGGTCTGGGTGACCAGCGACAGCGACAGGCCGATGATGGTGAGCACCACCAGCGACAGCAGGGTCACCAGGTAGGCGCTGCCGTGCTGACGGGCCGGCCGGCGATGACGGTGGACTCGGGACATGTCAGAGGTTCCTCAGGTCGACTACCGTCTGCAGCTGCCAGCGGCGGTAGCGCCGACGAGCCAGCTCGGTGGGGTTGCCCGGCGTCGCCGGCTCGCTGACCTGGTGGTCCTCGATCTCGTCGATTGCCGGGGAGACGTACTTGAAGTCCGGGCGGTCGGTGCGGGCGAGCGTGGTCAGCCGGACGTAGAACAGCTCCGGCACCGCGCCGGTGCCCGGCACGGCGTTCCAGCGCGCCTCGCCGTCGTTGTCGGTGTGGTGGTTGTACAGCCACTCGTCGTCGCTCGGCGGAGTCGGCTCGTCGAGCACGTCGTCGTCGTCGGTGTCGACGCCCAGCGCCACCTGGAAGTCCAGGATGTTGTCGGCGACGTCGATCATCAGGTTGCTGGCGACGCCGGCGTAGGCGTCGTTGGTGCCGGGGAAGAAACGCGCCATCGACAGCCGCGGCACCAGCTCCGAGGTGTTGTCGCCCGGGATGGCGAACGCCTGTCGGACGTAGAAGCGGTACTCCTCGAGAATGCCGACGAAAGCGACGTTGGTGAGTGTCGGCGGGTAGACGCCTCCCGGCGACAGCGGCAGGTAGTCGGCGTCGACGCTGAAGCCGAGCGTCACCTCGACCACCGCGCCGCCGACCCGCGTCACCGACGAGGTGGGCGGGTCGATCTTGACCACGGCGTAGATGCTGTCGTCCAGCGGGCTCACCAGCATCAGCGCGTCCGGCACCGGGGTGGCGGCCTCGATCGCCGCCGCCAGCTCCTCGAGGTCCTGGCGCACGCCGGTTGTGGGGTTGGGGTCCTGGATCCGCACACTGCCCGTTGACGGCGGGTTGTCGATCTGGAAGTTGCCGCCGGCGGGGTTGACCTGGTAGTACGGCGTCGAGAAGACGCCGCGGATGGTCAGGATGTCGGTGCCCGCGACCACCGCCGGTGGCGAGGCCCCGCTGCCCAGCGTGGTTCCGTCCGGCACGTTGGAGGTGACCGCCACCGCCAACCCCTGCGGCAGGGTGCCGCGCGACAGCCCGCCCCGTCCCGCCATCCGCACCATCCGCACCAGGTCGTGCTGGGCGATGCGCAGCGACTGCTGCATGTTGGCGACGTGGGTCTGCACCTGGGCCAGCTTGTAGTTGGCGTTGAACACCGCGAACATCGCGACCAGGATGCCGAGGAACACCACCATCGACACCAGCAGCTCGATGAGGGTGAAGCCGGCGCGGGCTCTGAGGTTGGTTCTCATGGCGATCACTGCGATTTGATGGTGGTGAGGGTGAGCCGCTGGGGCGGACCGAAGATCGAGCTGTCGCGCACGCTCTCCACCAGCACCTGGATCTCCTTGATGTGGACGGTCTCGGCCGGTGCCGTGTCGGGCAGCGCCTCGGCGACGGCGAGCACGCCGTCGTTGAGCGCGTTGATGCTGAACTGCCGCACCCGGGTGGTGCGCTGCCACAGGGCGGGGTCGGCTACCGGCGCCGCGCCGTCTTTCCAGGTGTGGGTGGTGCTCGAGTAGTACTCGTCGTGCACCTTCTCGCTGGTGCCGCTGTCGAGCGTCAGGTCGGGGGCGCCGAACGGCATCTGGAAGAACTCCTCGATGCGCGAGCGGGCGTGGTTGGCCAGCTCGGTGGACTCGGCGCCGGTGCGGTTGCTGCGCTGCGCCAGGGTGAAGAACGGCACCACCCCGAGCACGATGATCAGGAAGATCGCCGCCGACACCAGCACCTCGATCATCGAGAAGCCGGCCCGCCGCCGGGGTGCGCTCACTCCCATCGCCATGCCTCCCCGGTGGGGCCCTCGCCTTGCGAGCGGTACGCGCCATCCTGGAACTTGAGCACCTCGATGCGCGAGGCGCTGGCGGTTGTGATGCGGATCTCGAGCTGATTGCCGTAGGTGTCGGTGACGCGCACTGCGCCGGCTTCCCGCACCGAGCCGTCCGGCTCGAAGACGATCCGATCGCCGGTGAACCCGTCCGATGGCTCGAGCGTGATGCCCACGGGCATCTCCTGGCGCCGCACCTCGTAGTCGGTGGCGCCCACGGGCTGGGTGGTGATCGGGTTGAACAGCCCGTCGGGCGGCAGGGTCGGGTCGCCGCCGTGCACGTCGGCGAATGCGAACAGCTCGCCGTCGGCCGTCACGATGTTGACCTGGCAGGGCACGCCGCGCTTGATCGCCTCGTAGCGGCAGCGGCGCAGGATGCTCTCGTTGTTGGTGGTCACGCCGCGCATCTTGGCCACCCGGATGGTCTTGCCGAGCGCGGGGATCAGCAGCGCCGAGGCGATGCCGATGATGGCCACCACCAGCACCCCTTCGACGAGGCTGAATCCGGCGAACCGCAAGCGTCGGAGACGTCTCATGCCCGGTCTTACCGCAACCCCCGTGCCAGGCCCCGGCAGTGCCGGGTCGAGGTCAAGAAACGTAGCAGATTGAAGGGTTTACGGAGACCCTTAGAGGGGTCGCCAGGGGTGTCGTGTCGGTGCGCCCTGTTACCTTATGTAACAAAAGTGTCAGCCGGGAAGGCGATCACCGCCCGCGTACCGCCGCCGTCGCGATCCTCGATCCGCAGGCTTCCACGGTGCAATCCGACGATCCGGTGCGCCAGCGACAGGCCGAGGCCGACGCCGTCGGGCCGCCCGGTGACGAACGGCTGGAACAGCCGCTGGCGGATCTCGGCGGGCAGCCCGGGCCCGCGGTCCTCGACCACCAGCTCGAGGGTCTCGCCGCCCGCCGTCAGCCGGCAGCGCACCGCCGCCTCGCCGCGGTGGTCGAGCTCGGCCCGCACGGCGTTGTGCAGCAGGTTCCGGATCGCCCGCTCGAGCAGCTCCGGATCCCCGTTGACGCGCGGCGCCGGGTCGGCCGGCGGCTCGACCTCGACCGCCCCGGCGGGCAGCGCCGGGTCGGCGGCGGCGGCGCGGGCCACCGCCACCAGGTCGACCACCTCCACCCGCGCGCTCTCCGGTCGCGCGAAGGTCAGGAAGTCCTCGACCACCCGCGCCAGATGGTCGCTCTCGCGCCGCATCTCGACGAGGTAGTCGCGCAGCGTGCCCTCCTCGGGCCGGCGCTCCACCAGCGTCAGGTAGCCGCGCAGGGTGGCCAGGCCGTTGCGCAGCTCGTGGGCCACGCCGGCCGCCAGCTCTCCGAGCTGCTCCAGCCCCTCGGCCAGCCGCTCCTCCTCGGCCTGACGGCGGACCTCGGTGAGGTCGACGAACAGCACCAGGAAGCCGCGCACCTCGCCGTCGTCCCGCCGCAGGCCGTGCACCGTCAGGCCGAGGGTGCGCAGCTCGCCGGCGGCGCGCACCGCGACCTCCCGGCGGGCGACGCCGCGGCCCTCGGTGGCGGCGGCGTCGAGCAGCGCCAGCAGCTCGTCCTGGCCGGCCAGCACCTGCCGCGCCGGCCGTCCCTCGGCCGGCTGGTCGACACCCAGCAGCTCGCGCCCCACCGGGTTCAGGGCCAGCACCTTGGCTTGGCGGTCGAGCAGCAGCAGCCCCGACTCGAGGCTCGGCGCCAGCGCCTGTTGCAAGGTGGCGATCTCGTCCTCGGACGAGCGCTCGCTGCGCGCCAGCGCGGCCACCGCGCGCTCGAAGGTGCCGACCAGGAAGGCGACCTCGTCCTCCGCCTCGGAGCCACCGGCGTCCACCCTGCGGGCCTGCTCGAGCAGGGCGTCGAACGGCCTGAGCAGGAAGCGCAGGAACAGGAACATCAACGCCACTACCAGGAAGTTGAGCGGCAGCGCCACCCACCACAGGATGCGCAGGCCGCGCAGCTGGCGCGACAGCAGGTCGGCCGGCAGGTCGATGCGCAGCATCAGCTGGCGGGTGCCGCGCTGGAACGGCGCGAACGCCGCCACTGTCTCGGGCAGCTCGCTGGCGGGGCCGAGGGCCACCACCGAGCTCGGCCGGCCGGCGAGCGGCGCCAGCGGATCGCCCTGCTCGAACTCGCCGTTGACCGCTACCAGCCGCCCGCCTTCGTCGACCACCGCGGCGCGCCGCACCAGCGGTGCGGCCTCGCGCAGCAGGGCGGTCGACAGGGTCGGCGCCGCGGCCAGCCGCTGCGCCAGCTCGCGGGCCAGCAGGCGGGCCTCGTCGTGGCGCTGGGCGCGCAGCGATTCGATGCCGTGGCGGTAGGCGATCAGGCTGAAGGTCGACAGCAGCACCAGCGCCAGCATGGCCAGCGGCAGCAGCAACAGGACCTCCCGCCGGAGGCCCAGCCGCGGCCAGCGCAGGAGCCTCATAGCAGCCGGGAGTAGGCGACGACCAGCCGGTCGCCGGCGAGCAGCGCGGCGAAGGCGCCGAGCGCCAGGAAGAGCCCGAACGGCAGCTTGGAGCGCATCTCCAGGCGGCCGGCGGCGAGCAGGCTGAGCCCCACCAGCGCGCCGGCGACGGTGGCCAGGGCGAAGGTCACCAGGACGCCCTGCCAGCCGAGGAAGGCGCCCACCATGGCCAGCATGTTGACGTCGCCCATGCCCATGCCCTCCTCGCCGCGTACCCAGTACCAGAAGTTGATCAGGAGCACCAGCAGACCGGCGCCGACCAGCACCCCGACCACGGCGTCCTGGAAGGAGGTGCCGGGCAGCCACGGCTGCAGCGCCAGTCCGGCCACGATCCCGGGCAGCGTCAGCCGGTCGGGCAGCAGGAAGTGGTCGAGGTCGATCATCGCCAGTACCAGCAGCAGGCAGCTGAACGCCAGCGCCACCAGCGCCTGCGGGGTGGCGCCGAACCGCTCGAGGCAGACCACGAACAGGGTGGCGGTGACCGCCTCGATCGCCGGGTAGCGGGCCGAGATCGGGGCGCGGCAGCGGCGGCAGCGCCCGCGCAGCAGCAGGTAGCTCACCAGCGGCAGGTTGTCGCGAGCGCGGATCGCGCCGCCGCAGTAGGGGCAGCGGGAGCGCGGCAGTACGGTCGAGCGGCCGCGCGGCAGCCGGAAGATGACGACGTTGAGATAGCTGCCGGCGATCAGCCCGAGCACGGCGGCGTAGATGTCGAGCAGCAGGCGGCTCACGGTCGGCGAGGATTGTACGGGATGGGGCGGCTCGAGCGGCTGGCCGAGCGGCGGCCCGTAGGCAAAGAAAAAGGCGCCGCTGGCGCGGCGCCTTTCCCGGTAGTCGTCTGATCCAGTGAGGTTACTGGGTCTTCGCGCCGGCGGGGTAGCGGATGAAGAAGCCGTCGGCCCAGACGATGTCCTCGTTGTACTTGGTGGCGTTGAACGGCCCCATGGTGTAGGTGCCGCCCGGCGTGCTCTTGTCGCGACCGCCGCTGGCGATGCCGATCACCTGGGCGCTCAGCGGGTTGCCGCTGTAGCGGTACTGGTAGGTGCCGCCCCAGCCGTCGTTCTGCGGGACTTCCTGGATGTAGAACATCGAGGTGTCCTGGAACAGCGTGCCGAGCAGCGCGTCCGAGGTGATGGTGGTGCCGAAGTCGAAGCTGTACTCGTTGGCGGTACCGGCCGCCGCCGCGCCGACCTGGTCGGTGAGCCAGGAGAACCAGGCGCTGCCGACTGAGCGGATGTCGCCGACCGTCCGCTTCTGCTTGGCCTTCTGCAGGGCGTCCAGCAGGTTCGGGATCAGGATGGCGGCGATGATGCCGATGATCGCGACGACGATCAGGAGCTCGATCAGGGTGAAACCCTTCTGGCCCCGGCGTCGATTGAGCTTGGTGAGCATGTGGTCTTTCCTCCTCGGTTGAGTCTTGTGCTGAATGCGGTATGCGTTCGCCGCGTGGAGAGGGAGCAGGAGTCGTGCCATGTCGAAAGGCCCTTTCGCCAAAGGGCTTTCGCCTGCTCTGGGGCCCCCCGAGAGACAATATTTGACACTCGGCGTGGCGCCGACTGTCAACCTCAGCCGGCGAGACGGTCGACCACCCGTACGTACAGGGCCACGCCGTCGCGAAAGCCCGGCAGGCCCATCCGCTCGTTGGTGGTGTCGACGCGGTAGGTGTCGGTGGCGAAGATCAGGAACGGCGAGAAGCCGTACGAGGGAATGCCCGCGGCGCGGAAGAAGCGCGAGTCGGTGGAGTTCCAGGGCAGGAAGTACGGCCCGACGAGCGAGTCGGGATAGGCCTCGGAGAGGGCCGCGGCCAGCTCCAGGAAGGCGGGGTGGTCGAGCGGGCTGCCGTCGGCGGTGCCGTGCGCCGGCCCGACGGTCACCGCCAGCCCGTGGACCAGCGAGGCCGGTAGCTGCTCGGCCAGCACGTCGGCGAGGCGGGCTCCGGGCAGCAGCCGGATCAGCAGCCGCATGCGGAAGCCGCCGCCGGGATCGGCCTCGACCGGCTTGGCCACCACCTCGTTGCGCAGCATCGCGTCGAGGTAGGGCGGCAGCTGCGCCAGCCGCGCCGGTTCGTCGACGGTACGCCGCAGGTCGGCCAGCAGCTCACGGTACCTCGGGTTGTCCCGCGACGGCGCGTAACGGGCGGCGAACGCCGCCACCTCGGGCGTGAGCACCGGGTTGGGAGAGTCGCGGTGCTCGACCAGGTAGTCGTGCAGCTCGTCGAGCGGGGCGCGCGCCTCGGCGCACACCCAGGCCTCGGCGAACCGCTTGTGGGCGAACTCGATGCCCCAGTACTTGATCTCCTCGCGGCTCACCGGCTCGACGATGCCGCCCTCGGTGAGCACCGCCCAGAAGCGGCTGGCCAGCTCGGGGTGGTGCTCCAGCACCCAGCGGGTGCCGAGCTCGCTGCCCACCTCCTCGCTGCCGGTGGCCAGGAAGATCACCGAGCGCGCCGGGGTGCGGCCGCTGGCCGCCAGCTGCTGGAGCGCCACCAGCTGGGCGACGGCGACGCTCTTCATATCGAACACGCCGCGGCCGTACAGGTGGGGCGGATCGATGATGCCGGAGTAGGGCGGGTGGGTCCACTCGTCGCTGTCCTCGGCGGGGTAGACGTCGATGTGGTTGTGCAGCACCAGCGCCTCGCGGCTGCGCCCTTCGAGAATCGCCCACAGGTTGGCCTGGCGCTCGCCGATCTGCTCCAAGTGGACCTCGAGCCCGGCGGCCTCGAGCTCGGCGGCCAGGAAGCGCGCGCCGTCGACCTCGCTGCCGGTGGTCGGAGAGGTGTCGATCCGCACGTACTGCTGGAGCAGCTGGACCTCGTGCTGCTCCTCCCACTCGACCTCGGTCCACGAGCGATCGAGCTTGAGCACGGCGATGCGGCGTGCGACCCAAGCGCCGGCCACCAGCAGGACGATCAGGCCGGCCATCGCCGCTCCGGCCATCCAGCGCACGCGCCGCCGGCGCTCGGGGCTGACGCCCCGGAACGGGCGCAGGACGCGGAACACCATCGGGCCGCGGAGTCTAGCAGCCGGGGACTTGGGGGCTCGGGCTTGCCTGGGCGTGCTGGTGTACGCTGCCGCGATGAGCGTGGGGCCCTCGACGAGCCGGCGCTGGCTGCTGCTCGGCGCCGCTGCGGTCTGCCTGGGCTACCTGGCGCTCGAGTGGCGGCTGACCGGCAGCGTCCTCGGCTTTCCGCTCGACGACAGCTGGATCCACCTCACTTTCGCGCGCAGCCTGGCGGCGGGTGAGGGCCTCGCCTACAGCGGCGGCAGGCTGGTCAGCGGCTCCACCGCGCCGCTGTGGACCGCCGCTCTGTCGCTGCTGATCGCGCTACCCGGGCCGGTGGCGGTGTGGCTCAAGCTGGCGGGCGTGGCGCTCTACCTGGCGGGCGGCGACGCGACCTTCCGGCTGGCCCGCCAGCTCGGCCTGGCGGCTGGCCAGTCGACCCTGGCGGCCGGCCTCGCGCTCGCCACCGGCTGGCTGGTGTGGTCGGCGCTGTCGGGTCTCGAGATCCCGCTGTTCGTGTTGCTCAGCCTGTGGGGCGTCATCCTCCACCTGCGCGAGCTGCGGCGCCCCGAACGGCCGCCGCTATCGCTGGTGGTGCTGGCGATGGGCGCCCTGGCCCGCCCCGAGGGGCTGCTGCTGGTGGCGCTCGCCGCCGGCGAGCGGCTGGTGCTCGGCCGGCGCTCGGTGGCGGCGCGGCGCGGCTTGCTGCTCGGGCTGGCGCTGGCGGCCTGCCTGCTGGTGCCGGTGGCGCTGTTCAACCTGGCGACCGGCGGCAGCCTGCTGCCCACCACCTTCGGTGCCAAGGCGGCGGGCGCGCGCAGCTGGCTGCCCAGCCTGCGCGGCCTCTACACCGCGCTCGGCATCTTCTTTCGTGTCCAGCCCTGGCTGGTGCTGCTGGCGGCGGGCGGCGCGCTCGAGCTGATGCGTCGCGCCGGTGGCGAGCGGCGCGGCGGTCTGCTGCCTGCGCTATGGCTGTTCGGCCTGCCGCTGGCGTACGCCGCCATCAGCCCGCCCGGCGACCTGGTCGCCGGCAACTTCGGGCGCTACTTCTTCCCGCTGTTTCCTTTCCTCGCGGTTCTCGGCGTGGTGGCGCTGGCGCCGCTCGGCGAGCGGCTGGCGGCGACGGCCGGCGCCGGAGGCCGGCGGCGCGTCCTGGTTGCGTTGCTGGTCGCGGTGCTCGCGGCACCGAGCGCGCGGTCGCTGATCGAGACCGCCGGCCGTTACGCCCAGAGCGTCGACAACGTCGCTTCGAGCGACGTGCGGATGGCCCGCTGGCTGGCCGGCCGGCTGCCCGCCGAGGCGGTGCTGGCGGTCAACGACATCGGCGCCCTCGGCTACTTCCTGCCCAACCGGCTGGTCGATCTGGCCGGCATCGCCAACCCCGAGCTGGCCGGCTACATCGCGGAAGCGCCCGGCCGCGCCGAGGGCATCCGCCGGTTCCTGGCCGAGCGCCGGCCCGACTACCTGGTGGTCTTCCCGTCCTGGTTTCCCGAGCTGCTGGCGCCCGGCGGCGGCTTCGAGCCGGTCCACGCCGTCGAGATCCCGAACAACATCACCATGGGCGGCGACGTGCTGGCGGTCTACTCCACGCCCTGGACGCGGTACCCGCTACGTGGGCAACAACGGTGACAAACAACGGTGACAGGATACTCGGGCTTATCGTGCTGCTGCTTTGAGACAGTGGTGCCCCGAGTATCCTGTCACCGCCGTTTCGCGCCGCCCTTTTCGTCATCGTCGTTTCGTCAGCGCTGTTCGCCAGCCACCGCCTGCGGCGGTTCGGCCTCGCCCAGCAGCACCAGGTGGTTGGCGGGGGCGTAGGCGTCGGTGAGCCGCACCGCGTCGCCGGCGTCGAGCTCGACCTCGAGCCGGCTGGCGGCCAGCGTCGCCAGCGACGGCTCGAACCGCCAGCGGCGATCGAGCTCTCGGCCGCGCTCGATCAGCCGCTCGCGCGGCATCAGGGTTGGCGAGCTGCTGGCCAGCACCAGCGTGTTGTTCGAGCCCTTGACGCCGAACACCAGGGCGGTGCCGAACGACTCGCGGATGGTGTGGTAGATGGCGCGTGCGAACGGCGCCCTCATGTCGGCAGCCAGGTTGACGCCGAACAGGCCGCCCGGGCGCAGGTGGGCGCGCACCTCGCGGAAGAACTCCTCGGTGGTGAGGTGGAACGGCACCGCCAACCCGATGTAGGTGTCGCAGTAGATGTAGTCCCACTGCCGGTCGCTGCGGGTCAGGAAGCGCCGCGCGTCGCCGACGTGCACCCGCGCCAGCGGCCCGGGCTCGAAGAAGAAGAACCGCTCGGCGATCTCCGGGATCGCCGGGTCGATGTCGACGTAGTCGGCCGACAAAGCGGGCAGGGCGCGGCGCAGGTAGCGGTCGATCGTGCCGCCGCCCATGCCCAGCACCAGCAGATGCTCGATGTCGGGGTTGAGCAGCAGCGCCGTCGCCGACCAGCGCAGGTAGGGCAGCGCCGGCTCACGGTCATCGATCTCGACCGCCGACTGCAGCGCCCGGTCGCCGCGCAGGTAGCGTGCGCCGTCGCGCTCCAGCACCTCGAGCGACTGGTAGGCGGTGACCCGCTCGTACAGCGCACCGCCGGTGGTGGGGGCGGGCGCCAGGAGCGCCGGCAGCGCGACCAGCGCCGCCAGCAGCGTGGCGGTCGTGGCCGCCTTCTCGCGGCGCAGATCGCCGGCCAGCGCCATCGCCGCGACTCCGGCGGTCGCCAGCAGCAGGAGGCTGAAGATCTGGCGCAGGCCCAGATAGGGGATCATCGCGAAGGTCGCCGCCAGCGTGCCGAACAGGCTGCCGGCGGTGGACAGCGCGAACAGCCGGCCGGCGGTGTCTCCCAGCAGCGCCAGGTCGCGCGTCGCAAGCCGGATGGCGAACGGCGAGACGGTGGCCAGCAGCACGCTCGGCGGTCCGAACAGCAGGGTGGTGGCGAGCAGCGTGCCGGCCGGCGAGTAGCCGGTGGCGGCGCCGACCGCGCCGGCCAGCCGGCGGCCGGCGAACAGCAGCAGCACCAGGCAGGCGGCGGCCAGCGCCAGCAGCCGGCCGAGCACGGCCAGCCGCGGCTGGCGGTCGGCCAGCCGGCCGCCCCAGTAGTAGCCGAGCGACAGCGCCGCCAGGAAGACGCTGATGATCGAGCCCCACACGTAGACGCTGTTGCCGAAGAACGGCGCCAGCACCCGGCTCGACAGGATCTCGAGCGCCATGATCACCGCACCGGTGGCGGTGACGATGCCGTAAAAGCGGAGTGCGGAGACCACGGTGTGCTCGAGGCCGGCGGCCGGCGGCATCATACTGCCGGTCGTCACGGCAGCGGCGGCGGGTAGTAGCCTCGCCGCCACTGCGCGTTCTGGTAGTAGGTCAGCTGGCGGCCGAGAAACTCGCGCAGCGCGCCGTCGAGCTCGGCGGCCCGCTCGGCCGCGTCCTGCCGCGGCCGCAGCTCGCCGGGGTCCGTCGGCAGGTGGAACAGCCGGCTCTCGCCGCGCTCCCAGTTGAGCAGGTACTTCCAGCCGTCGGCCAGCACGCCGTCCTCTTCCGTCACCCCCTGGATGGTGAAGAACAGGCGGCGCCCGGCGGCAGAATAGCCGGGGTCGAAGATGTCGCCGCGGCCCTGGAAGTTGCCGTGGGGCGGCAGCTCGAGGCCGGCGAGCAGCGCCGGTGCCAGGTCGAGCAGGCTCACCGGTTCGTCGATCCGGCGGCCCGGCGTGCCCGGCAGGCGGACCAGCATCAGCGAGCGCAGCTGCTCTTCGTACAGGGTGGTTCCGTGGGTCGGCTGCTCGTGCTCGTAGAACGCCTCGCCGTGGTCCGACACCACCACCAGAACGGTGCGACGCCACTCGTCGAGACGTTCGAGCTCGGCGATCACCAGGCCGAGGTGGTGGTCGGCGTAAGCCAGGGCGTTGTAGAACCGGTTGAGCATCACCGGCACGCGGTCCGGCGGATAGCTGAAGAACGAGGCGGGGAAGTCGATCCGCCATGGCGCGAACGGCCGCGGCGCTTCGGGCGGTGCCTGGTAGGGGAAGTGGTTGGCCTGGAAGTTGAGGTAGGTGAAGAACGGCCGCCGCCCGAGGCCGCCGAGCCAGCGCCGCCAGGCGGCGACCGGCGTCTCCTCGAACACCTTGGATTCGGTGCCCTCGCCGCGGCGGCGCGCGCCGGGCCAGTCGAGCGAGTGGCGCAGCAGGCCGAGCCCCGGGGTGTCCAGGTAGGCGAGCATGTTGCCCCAGCGCTCGTTCTGGCAGGAGAACATGGCAGTGGCGTAGCCGGCCGCCGCCAGCGGATCCCAGATCAGCGTGCGCGGGTACTCGAGCCGGGTGTAATAGTCGTGGTGCGCGAACTTGCGCGGGTGCAGCGACGACAGCACCGCCATCTGCGCGTAGTCGGAGTGCGGCGAGGTGGTGTAGGCGCGGCTGAACACCAGCGACTCGGCGGCCAGCCGCTCGAGGTTGGGAGCCAGCGCCGGCGAGCCGTCGGCGAACGGCGAACGCTGCCAGGGCACCGACTCGAGCATCACCAGCACCAGGTTCAGCCGCTCCGGTGACGGCGCCGGCGCGTAGTCGACGATCGGCGGGCCCGGCGGCTCGCCGGCCGGCGGTGCGGCTCTGGATGGCTCCGCTCGTGCCGCCAGCCGGCGCGCCAGCCAGCGGCCCTCGGGCGCCAGCTGATCGGCGAACCGCTCGACGACCGGCGACGAGCTGTACAGCCCGCCGCCGCCCGCCGCCGCGACGAGGGTGATCGCCAGCCAGGCGGCGGCTCCCGGCCGCGGCGCGCGGCGTCGGCGCAGCAGGGCGTAGACCGCCGCCGCCAGCAGCAGCGTGGCGCCTGCCAGCAGCAGCAGGGCGGTCTTCTCGCCGGCCAGCGATTCGGCCACGATCTGGCGGCGCGAGTGCCAGCCGAACCACAGGTCGGCCGCCCGCAGGTGGACGCCGGTGGCCCGGTACTTGACCACCGACGCGGTCGACAGTGCCAGCAGCGCGGCCAGCGTCGCCGCCTTCGCCAGATCCAGCCAGCGGCCGCCCAGGCGGCCGGCGGCCAGCTCCAGCAGCAGGTCGAGCCAGACCAGCAGCGCCAGCTCCACGAGCACCAGGCAGACGATCGCGGCCGCCACCGCCAGGCGCGGTGCGAGCGGCACCACGCGCGCCGGCACCTCGGTCAGCAGCAGGTGGAAGAGCAGCGCCGCCTGGACGGCGGTGGCCAGCGCCAGCGCCGGCGCCTGGGCAAAGGCCCGCTGGGCGGCGCGCTCGAGCCTGCCGCGTCCGGGCTCGGGCCGGCCGCTCACCGCTCGGGGTCGGAAACGGCGGGCCGCGGCCGGCGCTCGTAGAGGTCGCGCTTGAGGAAGTAGAGCACCTCCTCCTGGTTGAGGCGCAGCCGCACCATCATGTCTCCGACCAGCGCGATCACCAGCGTGATCAGGGCCAGGAAGGCGAACGAGCCGCCGATGAAGCCGGCCCAGATGTGCGGCGAGAACGCCCCGCTGCGCAGGTAGTGGATCAGCAGAAAACCGAGCAGCGCCGCCCCCACCGCCGCGAACAGCGCCGCCAGCCCGGCAAAGAACGAGAACGGCCGGTAGCTGATGAAGGCGCGCAGCATGATCTGCAGCGAGCGGGCGGCGTAGCGCGGGATGCTCGACGCGATGCGCGAGCTACCGAAGCGGCGGACGCCCTCGACGCGCACCGGCACCTCGACGATGCCGAGCCCCTTGAAGATCAGGTCCAGGAAGGTCTCCTGGGTGTAGGTGAAGCCGCCGAACAGGTTCATGCGCAGCAGCGCCTCGCGCGAGAAGGCGCGGAAGCCGCACGACACGTCGTGGAACCGCTCGCCGCTCAGCAGCCAGACGATGCGCGCCACCCAGCGGTTGCCCCAGCGCTTGATCACCGGCATGCGCGGCACCAGCTCGCGCCGCAGGAAGCGCGAGGCGGTGACCATGTGGGCCTCGCCGGCGACGATCGGCGCCACCAGCTGGGCGATGTCGGCGGGGTCGAACTGGCCGTCGCCGTCGATGTTCACCACCACGTCGGCCCCCATGGCGAGCGCCGTCCTGACGCCGTTGCGGAAGGTGCGCCCGAGACCCAGGTTGACGCGATGGCTCGACACCCGCGCCCCGGCCTCGCGCGCCAGCTCGGCAGTGCGGTCGGTGGAGCCGTCGTCGAGCACCAGCACCTCCACCGCGTCGATTCCGGGCAGCCGCCGCGGCACCCCGCGCACCACCTCGGCCACCGTGCGCTCCTCGTTGAGGCACGGCAGCATCACCACCAGCTTGCGGCGAGCCGCCGTCGCGGGCGGGCCGTCGGCGTGCGCGAGCGCGGGCGCATCGCCGCCGTCCGGGGTGGCTGCGCGGTAGCTCATCGGCGAGATCGTCAGGCTAGTGCCCGCGGCGGGGAGTGTCAATCGCGCCGTCGGCGCTGAGCTCGGCGAGCACGAACCGCCCGTCGTCCCACAGGGTGCGGCGCTCGAAGCCGGCGAGCGGTCCGCGCTCCAGCCGCTGCCACAGACGCCGGTCGAGCGCGCCGTACACCGGGCGGCCGGCGGCCAGGTGGTAGGCGGCGAGGCGCGGCATGTCGCGGTAGCCGTCGCGCGAAGGCCGGGCGATGCGCACCCGGCCGTGCTCGATCAGGGCGAAGAACGGGTCGACGAAGTCGGCGAAGAAGAGCGCGTCGCGGGCCACCAGCGGCGCCACGCCGGCCGCGGTCTCGAGGTTGGCGCGGCGCAGCGCGCGGGCGCGCGGGTAGTCGTAGGTGAACGCCGTCAACGCCGCCCAGGCGAGCCCCGCGGCAGCCAGCCCGATCGCCGCGCGCGTCGCCCGGCGCCCACCGCGCGCGGCCGCCACCAGCGCCGCCGCCAGGGCTCCGGCTAGCACCAGCGGCAGCGTCAGCAGACGCCCGGCGTCGTCGCCCGCGGCCAGCAGATAGGCGGCCACGGCGGCGCCGCCGCCCGCCGTCAGCGCCGGCCAGACCCCGCCCGCGGCCCGCCGCGCCAGACGGTGGAGCGCCCAGGCGGTGAGGATGGCGGCGTACGGCAGCAGCGCGGTCAGGTAGCGCAGGTTCAGAGCCAGCCCGCCGTGCCACGAGAACTGTGCGTAGAAGGCGAAGAAGGCCGCCGGCACCACCAGCGCCAGCGCTAGCCGCTGGCGCTCGCGGCCGCCACGCACCAGCCGCCGGGCCGGCCACAGCAGCACGACCAGGTAGGGACAGCTCTGCAGCAGCGCCTTCTTGAGGCCGCCGGCGTAGACCACCTCGCCGGCCGTGCCGCGCCGCATCGCCGGCTCGCGGCGGTCGCGGTCGAGCGCCCGAAGGTCGACGCCGAGCGTCCAGCCGCCGCGGGCCTGCTGGAGCGCCAGCCGCCGCCCCTGGGGCAGCGCCAGAGCCAGCAGCCCGGCCAGCCCGACAGCCAGCCACACGGCGCGGCGCCGGCCGGCGAGCCGGTGCCGCACCGGCTGGCGGGTGAGCGTCCAGACGCCGGCGGCGAGCCCTGCCGCGACCGCCAGGAACGGCAGGTAGCGGGCCAGCTCGGGCAGGCCGGTGCCGAGGCCCATCGACAGCGGCGAGAAGATGCCGAAGCGCTCGAGGTTGACGAGCGACCAGACCGCGAGCGGCGGCAGCGCGCCGGCTACCGCCGCCAGCGCTCGGTCCGGCTGCCACGGGCTGCGGAAGACGTACAGCCCGACGACCGCGGCCAGCACCAGCACCAGGTCGAGCCGCACACCGATCCCGAGGCCCGCCGCCATGCCGGCGGCGAGCGCCAGCCAGCGTCGCCGCGCCCGCCCGGGCTGGTCGATCGCGGCCACCGCCAGGGTTACCGCCCCGAGGTTGAACAGCAGCGCCGTGGCATGGGTCCACGCCGCCTGCGAGTACTCCCAGGCGAAGCTCGCCGCCACCAGCACCAGGCACGAATCGAGCGCCAGCGCCCGGTCGCCGAACAGCCGCCGGGCCAGCGCGAAGGTCAGTACCACGACTCCGGCGAAGGCTGCGGCGTTCAAGGCGAACAGGCCGCGGTAGCCCCAGGCCAGGTAGAACGGCACGGCGAGCGCCGGGTAGAGCACCGGCGGCCGCCCCACCAGCCGGCCGTCGTGGGCGACGATCGAGGCCGCGACCAGCTCGGGCGAGGGCAGCTCGCGGTAGCCGTTCCACACCTCGAGGTCGCCGCGCTCGGCGAGGTTCTTGGCCATCAGGTGGTAGGTCGCCTCGTCGATGCTGAGATAGCCGGGGGTCACCGCCACCAGCGACACCACCAGGTGCGCCGCCGCCAGCGCCGCCAGCGCGGCTAGCCGCAGCCGGATGGCCGGAGCGCTCAAGCCGCGCTCGCCGCCGCGCCGTCCGCGGCCGCCGCGGCGGGCTCCGGCGGCGCCGGATCGAGCCGCCAGGCCGCCCAGTACGAGAGGCTGGCGATCGCGACCCCGGCGTAGCCGTCGAGGGCGTAGTGCCAGCCGGTGACGATCGAGCCCAGGAAGGTCAGCAGGGTGCCGACGGCCGCCGGCACCAGCAGCGGCCTGGCCTTGCGCCGGATCCACAGCAGCAGCAGCCAGTGGCCGCCGACGTGCAGGCTCGGCATGGCGGCGATGCCGCGCGTCGGGTTGAACCGCTTGAGGCCGCCGGTGCGCCCCGCCACTACCCGCTGGTAGTTCTGCCACAGCATCTGCTGGGCGGAGCGCGCGTTGGGCAGCTCGGGCGCGATCTCCTCGAACGTCTGGTGGAAGGCGTACACCGGCCCGAGCGCCGGTAAGGCGAGGTAGATCCACGGTCCCAGAGTCCAGATCAGGACCGTGCTGAGCATGAAGCGGCGTCGGGTGCCGGCGTCGGGGAAGGCGCAGAAGAAGGCCAGCCCGAACATCATCGTCGGCAGCCACCAGGCGTACCACAGCTCGAGCGGACCGACGAGCGCGGTGCCCTCGACCAGCCGCACCAGGAAGACCGACGGCGACAGGCCGAAGTGCAGCAGCCGATCGACGGCCCACAGCTCGCCGTCCCACAGCCGCTCGTTGACCAGCGGCACCGAGACCTTGAGCCAGAAGTAGGCGTAGGTGAAGACGAAGCAGGTCAGCCACAGACGCAGCCACAACACCAGCCAGGCCGGCCGCAGCAGGCCGGTGAGATACGGCTTGAGCGGCCGGCGGCGGAGCAGCAGGTAGAGCAGGTAGAGCAACGGGCCGCTCACCAGCACCTGGGCGGTCGGCTTGACCAGCGGCGGGATGGTGTAGACGACGGTGTTCCAGTCGATGCGCAGGCCGCGCCAGCGCAGAAAGCCGACGGCTGCCGCCAGGCTGATCCAGGCGGCGAGCTCGAACGGGTAGAGCGGCAGCCGCCGCCCGCCGGACGCGCCGCCGTCGCCTCGCGACGCGCTCACCCGCGGTACACCAGCCACAGCACCCCGCTCACCCACAGCACCATATTGACCAGGAACGGCAGGTCGCCGAGGATCGCCTCGGTCGGGTTGCGCTCGCTGTGCCGCTGGTAGATCAGGTAGAGGTAGCGGAAGATGCCGAACAGCACGAACGGCATGGTCCAGATCAGATCGCGGGTGTGGAACTTCTCCGCCGTCTCCGGCGACACCGCGTAGACCGCGTAACCGACCACCGTGCTGGCGGTGACGACGTTGATCATCTGATCGAGGAACTCCGGGCTGTACTGGCTCAGCACGCCGCGCTGCTCGGCGGCGTCGTCCCCCAGCAGGATGAGTTCGTGGCGGCGCTTGGAGAACGCCAGGAACAGCGCCAGGAAGCTGGTGCACAGGATCAGCCAGGCCGACACCTCCACCCGCACCGCGAAGCCGCCCGCCAGCACTCTCAGCACGAAGCCGAAGCTGAGCAGCATGACGTCGAGGATCACCACCCGCTTGAGCCCGAGCGAGTAGGCCAGGTTGGCGGCGAGGTAGGCAGCCAGCGTCGCCAGGAACGCCGGGTTGAGCAGCGCGCCGAGCGCCGCGGCGCCGGCCGCCAGCAGCGCCGCGCTCGCCGCCGCCACCGCCACCGGCAGCTCGCCGCTGGCGATCGGCCGCAGCTGCTTGCGCGGGTGGTTGCGGTCCTCGGCGCGGTCGCGGATGTCGTTGAACAGGTAGATCGCGCTGGCCAGCAGGCAGAAGGCGGCGAAGGCGATGAGCGCGCGGCCGACCGCGACCTCGCTGGTCAGCTCGCGCGCGAACGCCACCGGCGCCAGCACGAAGACGTTCTTGGCCCACTGCCGGGGCCGCAGCGAGCGCAACAGCGCGGAGAGCATCGGCGGCTATTGTAAGGACAAACGCCGGCCGGCGCCTCGCTGCCGGCCGTTACGGCCGCGGCGGTTGATACACTCCGCCGGCCCGTCCGCGGGCTCCGCGACCATGACTGCCCACGCCGTCTGCCGCCCCACGGCCCGGGCCGCGCGCTGATGCCGGCCGCCGGCCGCCGGCCGCTCGGCAAGGTCCTGGTGGCGAACCGCGGCGAGATCGCCGTGCGGGTGTTGCGCGCTCTGCGCGAGGCGGGGATCGCCACCGCGGTCGTCTACTCCGATCCCGACCGCCACGGTCTGCCGGTGGTGCTGGCCGACGAGGCCCATCGCATCGGCCCGGCGCCGTCGGCCGACAGCTACCTCAGGGGTGAGGCGATCGTCGCGCTGGCGCGGCGGATCGGCGCCGACGCCATCCATCCCGGCTACGGCTTCCTGGCCGAGAACGCCGGCTTCGCCCGGCAGTGCGCCGAGGCCGGCGTGGTGTTCATCGGTCCGCCGCCCGACGCCATCGCGGCGATGGGCTCGAAGATCGAGAGCCGCCGGTTGATGCGCCAGGCGGGGGTGCCGGTGGTGCCCGGTGGCGACGAGGCGCTCGACAGCCTGGCGGCGGCGGAGAGCTTCGCCGCCGAGGTCGGCTACCCGGTGATGCTCAAGGCGGCGGCGGGCGGCGGCGGCAAGGGGCTGCGCCGGGTGCGGGCCGCCGGCGAGCTGGCGGCGGCGTTTCGCGCCGCCCGCTCCGAGGCGCGCGCCAGCTTCGGCGACGACCGGGTCTACATCGAGAAGTACCTCGAGCGGCCGCGCCACATCGAGATCCAGGTGCTGGGCGACGAGCACGGCAACGTGGTTTCGCTCGGCGAGCGCGAGTGCTCGCTGCAGCGCCGGCATCAGAAGGTGGTCGAGGAGGCGCCGTCGCCGGTGGTCGACGAGCGGTTGCGCGCGCGCCTGGGCGAGGCGGCGGTGCAGGCGGCACGCGCGGTCGGCTACACCAACGCCGGCACCGTGGAGTTCCTGCTCGACCGCTCGGGCGAGTTCTACTTCCTGGAGATGAACACCCGGCTGCAGGTCGAGCATCCGGTGACCGAGTGGGTCACCGGCCGCGACCTGGTGCGCGCCCAGATCGACGTCGCCCGGGGCGCGGTGCTGGGAGACGACTGGCACCGCGTGGTGCCGCGCGGTCACGCGGTCGAGGTGCGGATCTACGCCGAGGACCCGTACCGCAACTTCGCCCCCTCGCCGGGCACGGTGCGGCGGCTGCGCTGGCCGGACGGCCCGGGAGTGCGCACCGACGCCGGGATCTACGAGGGATCCGAGGTGACGATCCACTACGATCCGCTGCTCGCCAAGCTGACCGTGTGGGCGGCCAGCCGTGAGCTCGCCCTCGAGCGGCTGGAGCGGGCGCTCACCGAGCTGCGGCTGGAGGGCGTGCGGACCACCGTGCCGCTGTTCCAGGCGCTGCTCGACGACCCCGACTTCCGCGCCGGCGAGCTGGACATCGAGATGCTCGACCGCAAGCTGGCGGCCGGCGAGCTGCGGCCCGAGCGGCCGGTCGAACTGGCCGAGCTGGGCGTGCTGGCGGCGGTCATCGAGCACGTCGAGCGCACCGGGCGGGCGGCCTCGGCGCCGCCGGCGCGGCGCGACCACTGGCGGCAGGCGGCTCGCCGCGAGGCGCTGCGATGAAGCTGGTGGTCGAGCACCAGGGCCGGACCGACGAGGTGGAGGTGGAGCGCGACGGCGAGCTGTGGCGCGTGCGGGTCGGCGAGGTCGACTACCGCGTCGACGCGGTGCGGGTCGGCGGCACCGCCCATAGCCTGGTGGTGGACGGCCGCCAGTTCGAGGTCGACGTCGTGCGGCTCGGTGGCGGCCGCTACGAGGTCAGCCGCGGCGGCTGGCTCGAGGAGCTGACGGTGCAGGACCCGCTGGCCCATCTCGCCAGCCAGGCGCACGCCAGCACCGGCGCGGCGGGGGTGGCGGTGGTGGCCGCCTACATGCCGGGCCGGGTGGCCGCGGTGCTGGTCGAGGAGGGCGAGTCGGTGACCGCCGGCAGTGGCGTGCTGGTGCTCGAAGCGATGAAGATGGAGAACGAGATCCAGGCCGAGCGCGACGGCGTGGTGAAGCGGATCTTTGTTAGCCTCGGCGAGGCCGTGGAGGGCGGCGATCCGCTCTTCGAGCTGGAGTAGCCGCGCGCGCCGCGCGCCAGCCTAGCCCCATGACCGACACCACCCCGTCGCCGCCCGAGGCCGGCCTCAAGCCGCCACAGCGCAAGCGCCGCCGCTGGCTGCCGCGCCGGAAGCCGAAGAAGGTCAAGGTCAACACCTCGCTGCGCATGATGCACGAGGTGCTCGGCCTCGAGCACCTGCACTTCGGCCTGTGGCAGGGCGAGCCGCTCGACATCGACGGCCTGCGCCGGGCGCAGGAGCGCTACGCGGACTACCTGTGCAGCTGGATCCCGGACGGCGTGCGCACCGTGCTGGACGTGGGATGCGGCACCGGCTCGACAGCGCTCAAGCTGCGCGAGCAGGGCTACCAGGTCGAGGGGCTGGCGCCCGATCCGTACCTGCGCGAGATCTTCGTCGAGCGAACCGGGCTGCCGTTCCACCTCGCCCGCTTCCAGGATTTCCGGCCCGAGCGCGCCTACGACCTGGTGCTGATGAGCGAATCGGTGCAGTACATCTGGCTCGACTGGGTGTTTCCGCTGGTGCGGCGGGTGGCGCCGGATGGCCATCTGCTGCTGGCCGACTACTTCGTGGTCGACACCAACGGCGGCCGCGCCGCCGAGAGCGGCCACCCGCTCGACGCCTTCCTCGAGCGCGCCGGGCGGTACGGCTTCGAGCTGCTGCGCCGCGAGGACGTCACCGAGCAGACCGCTCCAACCCTCGAGCTGGCGTCGCTGTGGCACGACCGCTACGTCACGCCCGGCTGGCGGATCGTCGCCGACAGCGCCGCCTCCCGCCACCCGTTCCTGTTCGGGCTGGCCCGGCGGCTGTTCGGCCGCGGCCTGCAGCGCAAGGTGGACGACGCCCGGCTGCTGTGGGATGCCGAGGTCTTCCGTCGCGTCAAGCGCTACGAGCTGATGCTGCTCAAGGCCGGCGACACCGCCTAGCCGGCGGGGTCAGTCGGCGCCGGCAGCGCCGCCAGCGTTGCCGCCAGGGTGCGGTCGACGCCGATGTCCCGCAGACAGCGGTGGTGCAGCAGCGGGCAGCGCCGGCGGAAGCAGGGCGAGCACCAGCGGTCGGTGTAGAGCACCTCGTGGCCGTCGCCCGCCGGCGCCGTGCGGCGCGGATCGGTGGGGCCGAACAGGGCCACGCAGCGGGTGCCCACCGCGGCCGCCAGATGCATCGGCCCCGAGTCGTTGGTCACCAGCAGGTCGAGGCTGGCGAGCACCTGCGCCAGCTGCGCCAGGTCCAGGTCGGGACCGATCAGCGGGTGGAGGTGCCCGCTCTGCTCGTGTACCCGTACGCCCAGCCACACCTCGCTCGGCCCGGCCACGATCAGCATGCGGACCGCCGGCCGCCGCCGGCGGAGCTCGCGCGCCAGTTCGGCGAACCGCTCGCCCGGCCACCGCTTGCTGGGGCCGAACTCGGCGCCGGGGAACAGCCCGACGAGCGGCGAGCGCGGCTCGACGCCGGCGCGCTCGACGAGCCGCCGGCCGGCGCGGCGTCCGGCCTCGTCGACCGCCAGCCGCGGCCGCCAGTCGCCGGGTGGCGCCACCCGCATCGCCGCCAGCAGCTCGCGGTAGTCCTCGATCTGCGGCCGCCGCCGCCGGCCGGCGGGACGGGGCAGCGCCGGCGCCAGCAGCCAGGCGCGCAGATCGCCGCGGTAGCCCCAGCGCTCGGGGATGCCGGCGCGGCGGGCCAGCCAGGCGGCGCGGAACGAGTTGGGCAGCACCACCGCCTCGCCGAACCGGTGGCGTCGCAGCTCGTCGACGGTGGCGCGGTCGTCCTGCCTGGTGACCGTCGTCGCGACCGACGGCGACAGGGCGAGCAACGGTTCCAGGTGAGGCCGCGCCAGCACCCGGCAGCGGCGGCCGCTCGCCGCCAGGGCGTCGAGCACCGGCAGTGCCATCACCGTGTCGCCGACCCAGTTGGGCGCGATCACCAGGGTGTCGCCGGCCACCTCAGTCCGCCTCCGCCGCCGGCTGTGGACGGTGCCGCCAGCGGTCGTGCATCCACAGCCACATCGCCGGGTGCCGCCGGATCTGCTCCTCGGTCACCGCCATGTACTGCCGGGTGAGCTCCGCCATCGCCGCGCGACCGCTGCCGTGCGGCTGGATGGCCGGCAGCACCTCGACCCGGAAGCGCCCGCCCGGCTCGGGGTAGCAGTAGATCGGGACCACCGGCGTGCGGCAGCGCAGCGACAGGCGGGCCGCCAGCGTGCTGGTGGTCGCCGGCCGACCGAGAAACGGCAGCTCGATCCCTTCATGCGGCGCCACCCGCTGGTCGGCGAGCAGGAACACCCGGCCACCCGCAGAGAGGGAGCGCAGCGTCGCACGCGCGGCTCCCCGGCGGGGGATGGAGCGGTTGCCGGGCCGCTCGCGCAGCCAGCGCAGCCGCCGGTCCAGCTTGGGGTTGTCGGCCGGCCGGACGATCAGGTCTGCAACGCCGCGGTACAGCGCCACCGGGTAGGCGAGGATCTCGAAGTTGCCGATGTGCCCGGTGAGCAGCAGCACGCCGCGGCCCTGCTGTTCGGCGCGGATCAGATGCTCCCAGCCGACGAGCGAGATCCGCCGGCAGACCTCGGCCGGCCCGAAGCGGGTGAGCGACAGGATGTCGAGCGCGACGCCGCCGTAGTGGCGGAAGCAGCGCCGGACCAGCGCCCGGCGCGCCCGGCGGTCGAGCTCGGGCAGGGCGCCGGCGAGGTTGCGCCGCGCCACCTCGCGGTGGCGGCGGTCGAGCAGGTGGGCGAGCGCACCCAGCCAGCCGCCGACGGTGCGCGCCCAGCGGTGCGGCAGGGCGCGCACGCTGCCCAGCAGCGTCATGAACAGCGCGTGCTCGAGGGCGAAGCGCAGCCGGCGGCCGCTCATCTCGCCGCCTCCGCCAGCGCCGCCAGCCGGCGGTCGAGCCAGCGCCAGAACGCGGCTTCGGGCTCGGCGCGGATCGGCAGCTCGGCCAACGGCAGCTCGATCCGGCCGAGCAGCTTGACGGCGTCCTTGGCGGTGGTCAGGACGGTCCCGGCGCCGTGCTCGCGGGCCGCGCGCTCGATGCGCTCGACGGTGCGCCGGTCGTAGTCGTGATGGTCGGGCAGGCGGATCCGGTCGACCGTCTCGACGCGCGCCGCCGCCACCGCCGCGAAGAACCGCTCGGGGCGGGCGATCGCCGCCACCGCCAGCACCCGCTCGTCCGGCGGTAGCGGCTGGCCGGAGAGCAGCCGTGGCGGCAGCAGGAGGGTACGGCTGGCGAAGGCGGCGCCGGCGAAGCCGTACGGTGCCAGCGCCTCCGCCAGCCCGGCGGCGCTGCCCTCGCAGTCGGTCACCACCACCGCGTCGGCGCGCGCCAGGGACGCGAGCGGCTCGCGCAGCCGTCCCGACGGCGGCAGCCGCCCGCCGCCGAACGGGTCGGCCGCCGGCAGCGCCACGATGTCGAGCTGGCGGGCCAGCGCCAGGTGGGAGAAGCCGTCGTCGAGCAGGAACAGCTCGGGCGGTGGGGCCAGCCGCTCGAGGGCGTGCCGGCCGGCCTCGAAGCGGTCGGCGCCGACCACCACCGCCACCCCTGGCAGCTGGCCGGCCAGCAGCACCGGCTCGTCACCCGCCAGCAGCGGCCCGAGCAGCGGACCGTCGCCGACGCTCACTACCTTGACGCCGCGCGAGCGGCGTCGGTAGCCACGCGACAGCACGGCCACCGTCAGGCCGCGGTCGCGCAGGTGGCCGGCGGCGGCCGCCACCAGCGGCGTCTTGCCGGTGCCGCCCCAGTGCAGGTTGCCGATGCTCACCACCGGCGCCGGCAGGGTGCGCCGCCGGCCGCGGTGCCAGGCCGCACGCAGGCGGTGCGCGGCGGCGTACAAGTGCTGCCAGGGCGAGCGGGGCGGGGGCGGCGGGCGCCAGCTGCCGGCGGTCATCCGGCGGCGGCCTCCGGCGGCCGGGCGACGGCGTCGACAACCCGCAAGGTGCGCTCGAGCGCGCCGCGGTTGGCGGCCACCAGCCGCCGGCCGCGCTCGCCGAGCGCCGCCGCCGCCGCGGGCTGTGCCAGCCAGTCGCGCCACACCGCGCCCAGCTCGCCACCGCTGTCCACCCGCCGCCAGGCGCCGTCGGCGTCGAAGCCGGCGGCGATGTCGGCGAAGTTCTCCATCGACCGGCCGACCGCCACCGGCACCCCGAAGCGCGCCGGCTCGAGCGGGTTGTGGCCGCCGGTGGCGACCAGCGTGCCGCCGATGAAGGCGCCGAACGCCAGTCGGTAGATGCCGGCCAGCTCGCCCAGGCTGTCGAGCAGCAGCACCGCCGGCCGGCCGTCGGGCCGTTCGCTGCGGCGGGCCGCGTCGACGCCCAGCCGGGTGAGCAGCTCGGCCACCTCGCTCCAGCGCTCAGGATGGCGGGGCGCCAGCACCAGCAGCGCGTCGGCGCCGCCGCCGGCGGCGGCGTGCGCCGCCACTACCTGCTCGTCCTCGCCCGCCATCGTCGAGCCGGCCACCAGCACCGGCCGGCCGCCGGCCAGCCGTTCGACGAGCTCCTCGACCTCCGGCTGGCGCGGCGGCTCCGGCGACTCGAACTTGAGGTTGCCGGTCTCGACGATGCGCTCCGGCGCCACCCCCAGCCGCTCCAGCCGCCGGCGGTCGGTGGCGCCCTGCACGGCGAACCGGGTCACCGGGTCGAGCAGCGGCGACAGCCAGCGCCGCAGCAGCCGCAGCCGGCGGTACGAGCGGTCGCTGATGCGCCCGTTGACCACCATCACCGTCAGCCGCCGCCGCCGCGCCTCACGCAGCACCAGCGGCCACAGGTCGCCTTCCACCAGCACCAGGGCGCGCGGCGAGTAGCGGCGGTAGAAGCGGCGCACCGGGCCGGCCAGCTCGAACGGCAGATAGGTCACCGTGGCGCGCTCGCCGAAGGCGGCACGGGCGCGCGCCTGGCCGGTAGGGGTCACCGTCGTCACCACCAGCGGCAGGCCGGCGGGCAGCGCGCGGACCAGGGTGGCGGCAACCCCCACCTCGCCCACCGAGACGGCGTGGATCCACAGCGGCGCGGGCCCGGATGGCGGCGGCAGCCCGCGGCCCAGGCGGCCGCGCAGCGTGGGAAGGTAGTGACGGGCCCGGCCGAGCAGCAGGAACGGACCGGCCAGCGCCAGGACCGCCGCCGTCGCCAGTTGGTAGAGCAGCCACATGGGGGACGCGCCAGGCCGCGCGCGGTCACAGAGCGAGCCGGTACGGCCGGTCGGGTCGGGCCGTGGACACCGGCGCGGAAGCGCCCGAAAGTATAATCGCTTCGGGCCGCTGCCCGCCGGGCGCCGGGTCCGCACTGGACGGCTCGCGGTAGCGTCACGTATACCCCGTGGGTTCGTCGAGATGCCGCATCTTGCCTACAGCCGCCGAACGGCCGCCAGCTGGGACGAGGCCACCGATCGCGAGCTGCTGCTGGCGGTGCGGCGCGGCGACGAAGCCGCCTTCGACGTCCTGGTGCGCCGCAAGACCCGGCCGCTGCTGCAGCTCGCCTGCCGCATGCTGGGAGACCGCGAGGAGGCGCGAGACGTGGTGCAGGTCACCTTTCTCAGGGCCTGGAACCACCGCGCCAGCTTCAACCCGCGCTGGAGCCCCAACACCTGGCTGTACCGGATCGCCACCAACCTGGCGATCGACCAGCTGCGCGCACGGCGCAGCCGGGAGCGGGCCGCCGATCAGGTGCGCGGCCATCTGGTGCGCCTCGCCGACGCCGCTGGCAGGCGCCGTCTCGGCCGGCTCACGGCCGGCGAGGTGCAGCGCATCCTCGAGGAGCTGGCCGGCGAGCTCAGCGAGCGCCAGCGGGCGGTGTTCGTGCTGCGGGAGGTCGAAGGGCTGGCCTCCCCCGAGGTGGCTCGGATCCTCGGGTGCAAGAGCTCGACGGTGCGCAACCACCTGTTCGCCGCACGGCAGGTGCTGCGCCGTGAGCTGGTGCGCCGCTATCCGGAGTACGCCGGCCGGCTGGGCGGCGAGGAGGGTGGGTGAGCTGCCCCGACTGGCGGCGCCTCGCCGCCTGGCGCGACGACGACCGGCCGGCACCGGCGGGCTGGAGCGGCGCGCTCGAGCACCTGGCGCGCTGCCGCGACTGCCGCCTGCAAGTGGCGGCCTGGGACCCGACCCTGCTGCTCGCCGCCACCCCGCCGGCCGAGGTGAGCGACGCCGAGGTCGCGGATGTGGTCACCGCGGTGCGCGCCCTGCGGCGCGCCGAGGCGCTCGGGCGGCCGCCGGCGAGGCGGACGGCTCGCGCCGCGCTGATCGCGGCGGCCGTCGTGGCCGGGCTGCTCGCCGCTCCTGCCGCCCTGCGCTGGTCGGAACGCGGCGAGGCGCCGGCCGGGCGGCCGCCGGCCGTCGCCACCGTCGAGCCGGCGGCGTCGCCGCCGGTCGAGGAGCTGCAGCCGGCCGGAGCGCGCGTCTACCAGTTCGGCGGCGACGAGCTGCCGGTGGTCCTGATCGTCGACGAGACGCTGGACTTCTGAGTGCCCTGGCCGGCGTTCGAGCAGCTGCCGGGAGCGGTCGCCGATGACTCCGACTGTCGTACGGGCCGTCGCCGCCGGCGGGCGGCTGCTGCTGCTCGGGCTGGTGCTCGGCTGGCTACCGGGGCTGCCGCCGGCGGCGGCGCAGCCGTCGCAGCCGGCCCAGGCGGAGCTCGAGGTCAGGGTCCACACCTTCCGGCATCAGCCCGCCAGCGAGGCGCTGGCACTGATCCAGCCGCTGCTGTCCCCGCGGGGCAGCGTCCAGCTGCAGCAGGCCGGCAACACCCTGGTGGTGCGCGACACGCGGCCGGTGCTGGAGCTGGTCGGCCGCCTGCTGGCCGAGTTCGACCATCCGCCGCGGCTGCTCGCGGTGCGCATCCAGGTGGTGCTCGCCGGTGCCGGCGAGGACGCCGACGACCGGCTCGATCCGGAGCTGGAGCGTCGCCTCGCCGAGCTGCTGCGCTTCGACAGCTACCGTCTGCTGTCGGACGCCGCCTTCGAAGCGCGCGAGGGCGAGCAGGTGAGCTACCAGCTGGGCGACGAGTACCGGGTGGCGTTCAAGCTCGGCACCCTGATGGCCGGCGAGCGGATCAAGCTGCGCGGCTTCGAGGTCAGCCGACGGGCCGAGGGCGAGCAGGGCGGCCCGCTGCTGCGCACCCACCTCAACCTCTCGCTGGGCCGGCCGCTGACCCTCGGCCTGGCCAACGACGAGTCCAGCCGCCGCGCGCTGCTGCTGGTGCTCACCTGTACACTTGGAGCCGGCGCCGCGCCGTGACGGCCGGGTAGCCGCGACGATCGGAAATGCAGTTCGTTTGCAGGGTCGGAACGCCGGATGGCCGGGTGGCCGTGGAGCTGCGCGAGGCGCGCGACGAGGGGGATCTGCGCGACGAGCTCAAGAGCCAGGGGTTCCACATCTTCGAGGTGCGGCGGCGCGGCCTGCTGTCCAAGCTGCGGCTGCCGGAGCTGCGCCGCAACACGATCCCGCTGCGCAGCCTGCTGATCCACAACCAGGAGATGGCGGCGCTGCTGCGCTCCGGCCTGCCGGTGCTGCAGACGCTCGACCTGCTGGTGGAGCGCCAGCGCGACCCGCTTTTCAAGAAAGTGCTCGACGAGATCCGCCAGCAGGTGCGCGGCGGCGTGAGCCTGTCGGACGCGGTGGCGGGGTTCGGCGACCTGTTTCCGCCGCTGTACGCGCCGACGCTCAAGGCCGGTGAGCGCAGCGGCGATCTCGAGACCGTCATCCGCCGGTTCGTCCGCTATCAGCAGCTGCTGATGGAGGCGCGCAAGCGGATCGTCTCGGCGCTGGTCTACCCGATGGTTCTGATCGCCCTGTCGGTCGGTCTGATCGGGGTGATGACGGTCTACGTGGTTCCCAAGTTCCGCGACTTCTTCGTCGGCCTCAACGCCGAGCTGCCGCTGCTGACCCGCATCACGATGGGGCTGTCGGCGTTCATGCAGCAGCACGCCCTGCTGCTCGGCGTGGCGGTGGCGGCGGCGGTGGTGGCGCTGCTGCAGTGGCGGCGGAGCCCGCGCGGAGCCACCACCATGGCGCGCTGGAAGCTGGCCGTGCCTCTGGTCGGCCGGGTCTTCCACCGTCTGGCCCTGTCGGAGTTCTGCCGTTCGCTGGCGACCCTGCTCGGCGGCGGCCTGCCGGTGATCTCGGCGCTCGACGTATCGGTGGCGGCGGTGGGCAACGCCCACGTGCGCGGCCGCCTGCGGCCGGTGGTCGGCCGGGTGAGGGAAGGCGCCGCGCTGCACAGCGCCCTGGAGGAGACCGGGGTGGTGCCCGACCTGGCGATCGACATGGTCAAGGTGGGCGAGACCACCGGTTCGCTGGACAGCATGCTGACCAGCGTGTCGGACTTCTTCGACGAGGAGGTGGAGACGCGCATGCAGCGCCTGCTCAGCCTGATCGAGCCGGTGATGCTGGTCTTCATGGGTCTGATCGTGGCGCTGCTGCTGGTGTCGATCTACCTGCCGCTGTTCGGGCTGATGGGCCAGGTGCAGTTCTGATGGACGTCTGGAACACGCTGCGCGTAGACCCCGGCAGGCGGCCCCACGGCCGTCGCGAGGAGAGCTGATGGAACCGTCGATGAGCAACCCGGTCGCCGAGAC
>JBFGNS010000037.1:0-28922 GCA_041574955.1 Thermoanaerobaculia bacterium
GGCCGCCGCCGGCAGCAGGTCCGCGCTGAAGTCGACCGCCGGCGCCGGCGCGCCCTCGACCCCCGCCAGCTCGGCGGCTGCCAGCGTCCGGCCGGCGGCGTCGCGCCACTCGACGGAGGCCGTGCCGCCGACCGCGGAAGCCGTCAGCTCGAGCGACGCCTCGAGCGCGAGGTCGGTGCCGGCGAGCGCCAGCTGCTCGTACAGCGCGGGCTCGAGCCACGGTTGGAGCAGCTCCGCCGGCAGCCCGGGAGCCGCCAGGTCGACGCGCCCTCGGCGCTCCGCCAGGTCCAGCTCGCCCGTCGCCCGCACCGGCTGCCCCGGCCGCGCCGCCAGCAGCGCCGCCGGATCGCCGGCGAGCTCGAAGCGGATCCGGCTCGGCTGCCCGTCGCCGAGACCGACGATGCCGCTGGCGCGGCCGCTGGCCAGCTCGCCCTCGAGCTCCAGCTCGGCGAGCTCGAGCGGGCCCGACAGCGGACCCGACAGGCGGCCGCGCAGCCGCTCGCGGTGCCGTCTGCCGGCCGCATCGGTCAGCTCCACCAGCGCTCCCGCGAGCTCCAGCTCGGCCACTCCGCCGATCAGCGCGGCGCGGGCCTCGATCTCCTCCACGCTGCCGCCAGCGGCCAGCTCCGGCGGCAGCGCCAGGCCCCGCACCGCGCCGCGCGTCACCGTCAGCGCCAGCAGCTCGAGGGCAGGCGGCTCACCGTCGCCACCGCTCTCCTGCGTCGCCGCCGGCAGCGGCCGCGACAGGTCCACCACCGGCGCCTCGAGCTCGACCCTGCGCACCACCAGCGGGGCGCGCACCAGCGAGCCCAGCCGCACCGCCAACACCAGCCGCTCGGCAGTGAGGAACGGCTCCGCGCCGCTCGCCGCCAGGCTGGGCGCCAGCAGCTCGAGCTCGCCGGCCAGCGGCCGCAGCCGCAGCTCGTCGGCGGTCAGCCGGACGCCGGTGCGCTGCTCGAGCGCCAGCGCGGCGCGCTCCAGCAGCGCGTGGCGCACCGACGGCAGGCGAAGCGCCAGACCGGCCGCCAGCACCACCAGCGCCAGCGCAACGAACGCCCACGCCAGGCGCCGCCACCAGCGGCCCGAGGAAGCGAGGCGTCGATCGTTCATCCCGCCAAAGAGTACTGCGAACCGGGCCCGCCGGCATCCTGGACCCGACCCGACGCCCGCCGGCGTTAGACTGGCGGAGGAAGATGCGCGATCTCGTGCTGCTCGGACTCAAGGCGATCCTCGCCTACCGGCTGCGCTCGGCGCTGTCGATGCTGGGCATCGCCATCGGCATCGCCTCGGTGGTGCTGCTGACCTCGATCGGCGAGGGTACCCGCCGCTACATCGTCAACCAGTTCACCCAGTTCGGCACCAACATCATCGCCATCAACCCGGGCAAGGCCGAGACGCTGGGTGTGCCCGGTGCGCTCGGCGGCAGCACCCACAAGCTGACCATCGACGACGCCGAGGCGCTGGCGCGGCTACCCGGCATCGAGGAGGTGGTGCCGCTGACCTTCGGCACCGCGCGGGTAGAGGCCGCGGGACGCGGCCGCAGCGTCTACGTCTACGGCGTGACGCCGGAGGTGCCCGAGGTATGGAAGTGGGGGGTGCGGGTGGGCTCGTTCTGGCCGTCCGGTGACCCGCGGCGCGGGTCGCAGCTGGCGGTCCTCGGACCCAAGCTCAAGCGGGAGCTGTTCGGCGAGGCCAACGCGCTCGGCCAGTTCGTCCGCATCGGTGGCGGCCGGTTCCGGGTGATCGGGCTGATGGAGCCCAAGGGCACGCTGCTCGGCTTCGACCTCGACGACGCGGCGTACGTCCCGGTCGCCTCGGCGATGAAGCTGTTCAACCTCGACGAGCTGCACGAGATCGACCTGCTGTTCAGCCACGCCAGGCTGCTGGCGCCGGTCGAGGCCAGCATCCGCCGCACGCTCATCGAGCGCCACGGCGGCAAGGAGGACTTCACCATCACCTCCCAGGCCGGCATGCTCGAGGTGTTCGGGAACGTCATGGATATCGTCACCCTGGCGGTCGGCGCCATCGCCGGCGTGTCGCTGGTGGTGGGCGCGATCGGCATCCTGACCATGATGTGGATCGCGGTCGGCGAGCGCACCCACGAGATCGGCCTGGTGCGGGCGCTCGGCGCCACCCGCCGCCAGGTTCAGTGGGTGTTCCTGATCGAGGCGGCGACGCTGTCGACGCTCGGTGGCATGGCCGGGGTGGGCGCCGGCCTGGGACTGGCGGCGCTGCTCGAGGCGACGGTGGCGGGGCTGACGGTGTACACGCCGGTGGCGTTCGTCTTCGCCGCGGTCGCCGTCAGCCTGTTCACCGGCCTGGCCTCCGGCGTGCTGCCGGCGCGCCGCGCCGCGGCGCTCGACCCGGTGGAGTCACTGCGCGCCGAGTAGCGGCGCGCCAGCCTGACCTTCTCACCGAGCCGCTCGGCGAGCGGCCGCAGGCGCCTGAAGATCCGCGACTCGCAGCCCCAGGGCACCGCAGGCGTACTCGAAGTACGTCGAGGATGTCCGAACAACGCAAGTCGGGCAGCTCCAGGTGCATCCGGACGCGCCGCAGCGGCTCGGTGACGAGGTCGGGCTAGGCCTCGGCCTCGCGCCAGTGCTCGACCCGGTAGCGGTAGACCGCCACCTCGGGCTCGAGCCGGCCGTCCGGCAGCCGCGCCTTGCGCTGCAGCTGGCGCAGGAAGTCGCGCGGCTCGGGGTAGTGCCGCCACACCGCCGGCAGGAAGGTGCCGCGCCGCTCGCCGTGCTCGATCAACAGGCCGTCGACGCCCGGGCGCAACCGCGCGAGCAGCTCCTCCTCGTCGCGCCAGTCGAGCCGCTCGAGCGGGCCGAGAACCGAGACCTCGATCTGCACGCGGGGCAGCTCCTCGGCGGTCAGGGCCGGGAACCGCGGATCGCGAAAGGCGGCGGCGCGGGCGTTCTCGCGCACGTCGTCGGCCAGCCGGCGGTGGGGCGTAAGCGAGCCGATACAGCCGCGCAGCCGGCCGTCGATCTCGAGCGTGACGAAGCAGGCACCGGGCCGCTCCAGCCACGCACCGGCGGACGGCGCCGCCGCCGGCAGCCCCAGATCCGCGGCCAGGGTGGCGCGGGCCAGCGCCGGCAGCTCGGCGCCGCGCCGCGGACCGGCCGCCGGCGCGCTGCCGGTTCCACCGCTGCCAGGCCCACCGCCGCCGGTCTCGCCGCCGCTCACGCCACCTCGAGGAAATCGAAGGCGCCGTAGCCCACCACCCGCTGACGGTCGCCGGCGGTGTCGCCCGAGTTGCGCAGATCGAGCAGCCGGGCCTCGAGGCCGCGCCGCCGCGCGGCGGTCAGCAGGCCGTCGATCGGGACCCCGCCGCACGCCCGGCCCCGGCGGAGCGGCGACTCGAGGTCGACGATGGCGCGCGCCGTCTCCCGGTCGGTGGCCCGCGCCGCCTCGTACGGCAGGTAGTGCGACAGGTCCGAGCTGATCACGATGCGGGTCTCGTCGCCGCCCCACACCGCGTCGAGCACCGCCGCCACCTCCTCGCCGTCGGCGTCGCCGACCACCAGCGGCAGCAGATCGAACTCGTCCAGCACCACCTGCAGGAACGGCAGCTCCACCTCCAGCGAGTGCTCCGGCGCGTGCGCCGCCAGGCTCTCGCAAACCGCCGGCAGCCGCCGCACGGCCGCCGCGGCCTCCGCCGCCACCGGCACTTCGCCGAGCGGCGTGGCGAAGCCGTCGGCGGCCGGCAGCCCGAGCCCCCTGAGCGGCACGCGGTGGGCCGGACCCAGCAGCACCACGCGGCTGATGCGGTCGCGGTCGGCGCTCAAACCGGCGAACGCGCTGCCCGCGATCGGCCCCGAGTAGACGTAGCCGGCGTGCGGCGCGATCACCGCCTTGACCCGCCGCTTCCCCGGACCGGCCGGCGCGGCGGCGGCCAGGTGCGCCTCGACCTGCCGCCGCAGCTCACCGGGGTCGGCGGGATAGAAGGTGCCGGCGACGGCCGGCGGGCGCACTCTCGGCATCGGTGGCACGGCCGCTCTGGAGGGCTCACCCCTGCTGGTCACAACAGCTCGCGGCGGGCGGTTATTCGCCCGCCCGGCCACCGGCCACGGCGAGCGGCAGCCGCACCAGCAGCCAGCCCACCACGGCGAACAGCGCCAGCGACAGCCAGCCGCCCCACGCCGCGCGCAGTCCGCCGGGGTCGAGGTTGAGCCAGGAGACGGCGATCGAGCTGACCCCTCCCGGTGGATCCGGCGGCAGCAGGAAGTAGAGCGCCGCCAGCGCCACCGCCATCAGCGCCTCTCCGGCGATCAGGCCCGAGGCCAGCAGGGTGCCGCGGTTCTCGGAGGCCAGCCGGCGGTTCTCCCCCCAGCCGCGGCGCCGGCGGGCGCGGGTCACCAGCCAGGCCAGCACGCCGCCCAGGAAGATCGCCGCGGTGGTGTCGAAGTGCAGGTACATGCCGACGGCGATGAGCATCGGCGACGGCGAGTCGATCAGCACCAGCGCCAGCCCGAAGGCGATACCGATGCCGATCAGCGCCCACGGCATGCTGCCGCCGACGATGCCGGTGGCGAGCTGTGCCATCAGTCCGGCCTGCGGCGCCGCCAGCTGCTCGCCGCCGATGCCGCCCGGCACGCCGGCATGCAGGAACACCATCGGCCAGACCAGCACGAACGACACCAGCACGGTGGACACCAGCTCGGCCACCTCCATCCGCCACGGAGTGCCGCCCAGCAGGTGCCCGACCTTGAGGTCCTGGATCATGTCGCCGGCCACCGCCGAGGCACAGCACACCACCGCCGCCACGCCCAGCACCGCCGCCACGCCGCCGGCACCGGTGACGCCGACCGCCACCATCAGCAGCGCCGCCACGATCAGGGTCGACAGCGCCAGGCCGCTGATCGGCTGGTTGGAGCCGCCGATCAGCCCCACCAGATAGCCGCCCACCGCGGCGAACAGGAAGCCGGTCACCAGCATCACCGCCGCCGCCACCAGCGCACCGCCCAGGCTGCCGGTGAACCGCCAGTACAGCAGCGTCATCGGCAGCGCGGTGATCGCGACACCCCAGCTGATCCACTTGAGCGACAGGTCGATCTCGAGCCGCGAGCCCCGAGCTTCGGTCGAGGCGACCGGTGACGGCGAGCGGAAATCGCGCGCCACGCGCGAGAACGCCTGCGCCAGCGAGCCACGCAGCCCGGCGAGGGTGTGCACCGCGCCCACCAGCATGGCGCCCACCGCGATCGGCCGCACGTGGTTGCGCCACACCGAGTCGGCCAGCTCCAGACCGCCGGCACCGCCCGCCCGGCGGCCCAGGTCGGGGTCGGCGAACAGCAGCAGCGGCACCAGGAACAGCCAGCCGAAGGCGGCACCCGAGAACGCCACCGCCGACAGTCGCGGCCCGATGATGTAGCCCACCGCAACCAGCGCCGGCGAGGCCGCCGGCGTGGCGAGAAAGACCCCGCCGCCGTGCGCCACCTGGCCGAGCGGCGCCTCCGGGCTGCCGTGGTCGACCAGCGAGCGCGGCAGACCGAAGAACCACTCCCGGTAGCCGGCGATCAGCTCGACGCCGCGCGAGTTCTTGAACAGCTCGAGCGCGGCGCTCAGTCCGATCGCGCCGAACACGAAACGGGCGCCGCTTTCGCCCTTCTGGCCGGCCTTGACCAGCTCGGCGCAGGCCGCCGACTCCGGGAAAGGCAGCTCGGCGTCCTCCACCAGCGTGCGGCGCAGCAGGATCACGAACAGCACGCCCAGCACGCCGCCCACCAGCATGATCCAGGTGCTCGACCAGTAGTCCAGCTCGCTCCACACCGGCTGGCCGTCGACCCGCGCGATGAGCAGGGCCGGCAGGGTGAAGATGGCGCCCGCGACCAGCGCTTCGCCCACCGAGGCGGTGGTGCGGGCGAGGTTCTGCTCCAGCACGTTGCCGCGGAAGAACGGCAGCCGGAAGGCGGCGATCGCCACCACCGCCGCTGGGAAGGTGGCCGACACCGTGAGCCCGGCCTTGAGCCCCAGGTAGGCGTTGGCGGCACCCAGCACCACCGCCATCACCAGGCCCAGCAGCAGCGCCTTCCAGGTCAGCTCGGGCAGCCGCGCCTCGGCGGGCACGTACGGCTGGTGGCGCGGCTCGCGGCTCGGGCTCATCGGCGAAGGGCGGCCGACATCCTACACAAGCCGCCGGCGTGGTGGGCCGCGCCCGCCGCCGCGCCCGCTTCTGGAAATGGTCGGGGCGAGAGGATTTGAACCTCCGGCCTCACGGTCCCGAACCGTGCGCTCTACCAGGCTGAGCTACGCCCCGACCGCGACAAGTCTCCGGGAGCGGCCTCGGGAAGGCCCTCCGGAGGCCGGCGCGGAAGAATACCGCCGGGTCTGGGGGTGGTCAAGCGACCCCGCTCCGGCGGGCGGGTGGCGGCCCGGACCCGCCGGCGGCTGCGATAAGCTCGGGCGCCCGAGGAGCGCGATGTCGATCGAGACCCTGAGCGAGCTGTTCCTGGTCGTGGCAGGCCGCAGCCAGGCCGATTGCCTGCAGTACAAGACCGGCGGCAGCTACGCCAAGATCTCTACCGCCGAACTGGTCGACCGCGTGCGCCGGCTGGCTACCGCGCTCGAAGGACTCGGCGTGGCGCCCGGCGAGCGGGTCGCCCTGATGGCCGAGAACGGTCCGCACTGGCCGGTGGTGGACTTCGCCACCCTGTCGCTGGGTGCGGTGCTGGTGCCGATCTACCCGACCCTGACGCCCGACCAGGCGGCGTACGTCGCCAACGACTGCGGCGCGGAGGTGGTGCTGGTCGAGGGCACCGAGCGGCTCGCCGGCCTGCTCGGCGAGCGCGCCGACATGCCGCGCGTGCGCCGCTTCGTGGTGATCGGCGACGAGCCGCAGGGTGACGAGGCGCTGTCGTTCGGCAGCCTGCTGACCGACTCGCCGCCGATGCCGCTCGACGAGCTGGAGCGGCGCGCGCGAGCGGTGAAACCCGACGACCTGGCGACCTTCATCTACACCTCGGGCACCACCGGCAACCCCAAGGGGGTGATGCTGACCCACGGCAACGTCACCTCCAACGTGCTGGCCTCGCTCGAGTGCATGGACATCGAGGGCGGCTTCACCGCGCTCTCTTTCCTGCCGTTGTCGCACTCGTTCGAGCGCACCATCGACTACATCTACTTCTACCGCGGCTGCAGCATCGCCTACGCCGAGTCGATCCAGACCGTCGGCCAGAACCTGCTCGAGGTCAACCCCCACGTCTTCGTCTCGGTACCGCGCGTCTACGAGAAGGTGATCGCCAAGGTCAACGAGAGCATCGCCGCCAGTCCGCCGGCCAAGCAGAAGATCTTCCACTGGGCGGAGCGGGTGGCGCGCGAGGCGCTGCCCTACCGGCTGCGCCGCGTCAAGCCGCCGGGTCTGCTGGCGGTCAAGGTGGCTCTCGCCGACAAGCTGGTGTTCGGCAAGATCCAGCAGCGGCTGGGCAACCGGTTCCAGTTCGCGATGTCGGGCGGCGCGCCGCTGGCACCCGAGATCGCGCGTTTCTTCTGGGGCGCCGGCCTCGAGATCTACGAGGGCTACGGGCTGTCGGAGACGTCGCCGGTGCTGACCGTCAACCGGCGTGGCCAGACCAAGCTCGGCACGGTCGGTCAGGCGATACCGGGGGTCGAGCTCGAGATCGCCGAGGACGGCGAGATCCTGGCGCGCGGCCCCAACATCATGCGCGGCTACCACAACCTGCCCGAGGAGACGGCCGAGGCGATCGACGCCGACGGCTGGTTCCACACCGGCGACATCGGCGAGCTCGACGAGGACGGCTTCCTCCAGATCACCGACCGCAAGAAGGAGATCATCGTCAACGCCTACGGCAAGAACGTCGCCCCGGCGCCGATCGAGAACGCCCTCAAGGCCAGCCGCTTCATCGGCCAGGCGGTGGTGATCGGCGACCGCCGGAAGATGCTGGCGGCGCTGCTGGTACCCGACTTCGAGACGCTCGAGGGGTGGGCCCGGCGCGAGGGTGTCGACGGTGCCGACCGCCGGGCGCTGCTCGACGAGCCGCGCGTCCGGGAGCTGTTCACCGCCGAGGTGGAGGCGGTCAACCGGGAGCTGGCCCGCTACGAGCAGATCCATCTGTGGCAGCTGATGCCCGACGAGTTCACCATCGAGACCGGCGAGCTCACCCCGACCCAGAAGATCAAGCGCCGCATCATCTCGCAGAAGTACGGCGAGCTGATCGAGTCGCTCTACCGGCAAGCCGGCTCCGGCTAGCCAGCTGCCCGGCTTCGCGCCGCCGCCCGTTCAATCTGAGAGGAGGTCCCACCGTGTCGCGTGCCTTTCGCCTGGATGTCGTCGCCGACGGCCTCGCCACCCTGACCTTCGACGACCCGGACCGCAAGGTCAACGTCTTCTGCCGGCCGGTGCTGGCCGAGCTCGACAACTGGATCGACCAGCTCGGAACGCGCCAGGACATCCGCTGCCTGGTTCTGATGTCGGGCAAGCCCAGGACGTTCATCGCCGGTGCCGACATCGAAGAGATCGCCGGCGTCACCGACGTCGCCGAGGCCGAGGCCGGCGTGCGCATCGGCCAGCGGCTGTTCAGCTCGTGGGCGGCGCTGCCGTTCCCCACCGTGGCGGCGGTACGCGGCACCTGCGTCGGCGGCGGGCTGGAGCTGGCGCTGGCCTGCGACCACATCCTGCTGAGCGACCGGCCCGACATCCGCATCGGCCTGCCCGAGGTGCGGCTGGGAATCCTGCCGGCGTGGGGCGGCTGCAGCCGTCTGCCGGCGCGGATCGGGCTGGCGGCGGCGCTCGACATCATCCTCGCCGGCAAGACCGTGGTGCCGTACAAGGCCAACAAGATCGGCCTCGCCGACGCCCTCATCCCGGACGCCGCCTTCGGCCACCAGGTGCGCGAGTTTGCCCTGCGTCTGGCCGCCGGCGACAAGCCGGCGGGTCGCGGCAGCGACCTCAAGGAGCTGCTGCTGGAGAAGAACCCGGTGGGCCGCAAGCTGGTGTTCGACCAGGCCCGCAAGCAGGTGATGAAGCAGACCCGGGGGCACTACCCGGCGCCGCTGCGCGCCATCGAGGTGATCAGGGTCGGCGTCGACAAGGGCCTCGAGGCCGGGCTGGCGGCCGAGGCGCGCGCCGCCGCCGAGCTGGCGGTGTCGCCGATCTGCAAGAACCTGGTGCACGTCTTCCGGCTGATGGAAGGGACCAAGCACGACGGCGCCGGCGAGCCGCGCCCGGTGCGCTCCGCGGCGGTGCTCGGCGCCGGCGTGATGGGCGGCGGCATCGCCCAGCTGATCGCCGCCAAGGCCGATCTGCCGGTCCGCCTCAAGGACATCGCCGTCGAGCCGCTCGAGGGCGGCATGGCGCACGCCGCCGGTCTGTTCGCCAAGCTGGTCAAGCGGCACCGGCTGTCCCGGCCCGAGGCGCGGCGCAAACTCGCCCTGGTGCGGCCGACGCTCGACTACAGCGGCTTCGCCGGCGTCGACTACGTGATCGAGGCGGTGGTCGAGAAGCTCGAGGTCAAGCAGAAGGTGTTCGCCGAGCTGGCCCAACGGGTCGCCGACGACGCCATCCTGGCCTCGAACACCTCGTCGCTGTCGATCGATCTGATCGGCCGCGACACGCCCCACCCCGAGCGCGTGGTCGGCATGCACTTCTTCAACCCGGTGCACAAGATGCCGCTGGTGGAGGTGATCAGCGGCCAGCGCACCTCCGACAGCACCGCGGCCACCGTGGCGGCGTTCTGCCGCGGCCTGGGCAAGACCCCGGTGGTGGTCAAGGACGGGCCCGGGTTCCTGGTCAACCGCCTGCTGATGGTGTCGATGGCGGAGGCGCTGTGGCTGCTGGACGAGGGGCACACCATCGACGAGATCGACCGCGTGATGCAGGAGTGGGGCATGCCGATGGGGCCGATGACGGTCACCGACGAGGTCGGCATCGACGTCGCGGTGCACGTCGCTCACATCATCGCCGAGGCGTTCGGCGACCGCGTCGAGCTGCCGGACTGGCTCGACGGCCTGACCGCCGACGGACGGCTGGGCGCCAAGGCCGGCAAGGGGCTGTACCGCTACGCCGACGGCAAACGGCAGGGGGTCGATCCGGCGGTCTACGAGATCATCGGCAGCCGGCCCGGCGCCGAGACCGACGCCGAGGCGGTGGCCGACCGCCTGGTGCTGCCGATGGTCAACGAGGCGGCGCGCTGCCTCGAGGAGGGGGTGGTCGCCGACGCCGGCGCGCTCGACCTGGCAATGATCATGGGCTCGGGCTTCCCGCCGTTCCGCGGCGGCCTGCTGCGGTGGGCCGACGCGCAGGGTCTGGCGCGGGTGGTCGAGACGCTCGAGCGGCTGCGCGGGCAGGTGGCAGCACGGTTCGCGCCGTCGGCGGCGCTCAGGCGGCGGGCCGAGAGCGGCGGCTTCTACGGCGGCTAGCCCGGGCCGCCGCTTCGCGAGGCGCCGCACCGTCCGGCGGACCGGCCGCCGACGCAGCCGCTGGAGGACACCCGGCACGGCGGAGTGCCGCCGCGGCGGCGGCGCCGGTCCGGTCCGGGTTTTGCTAGGGTGAACTCGAGACCCGCGACACCTCACAGAAGGAGCCACCACACCATGCCCCGAGCCCTGCCCGCCGACGCCGCCGTCCTCGACTCCGAGCCCACCGCCCTGCCACTGAGCACCCTCCTCACCACCGTCCTGACGCTGGCCGCCTGCCTGCTGGGAGCCGCGCCGGCAGCTCCCCAGCAGGAGCCCGCCGCCCAGTTCCGCGAGCGCATCCAGGTCACCGAGGTCCTGCTCGACGTGCTGGTCACCGACCGGCGCGGCAACGTCATCGTCGGTCTCGACAAGGAAGACTTCATCGTCGAGGAGGGCAACCAGCCGGTGTCGCTGACCGCCGCCACCTTCTACGGCAGCCGCCAGATCCTGGAGTCTCCGGCGCTTGCCAGCCGGCTCCAGGCCAGCGGCAGCGCGCTGCCGGTGGACCGCTACTTCATCCTGTTCTTCCACGACGCCCACTTCATCCTGCCCCAGCTGCGCGGTCAGCAGATGCAGGCGGCGCGCCTGGCCCGCCGCTGGGTCGAGGAGAAGCTGGGCGACAAAGACTGGGTCGCGGTGGCGGGCTACAACGTCAAGCTGCGCGTCTACCAGGACTTCACAACGAACCGCGACGAGATCCTGGCTGCGCTCGACGAGGTGCAGAGCGGCAAGGCGCCGAGCTCCACCTGGCCGGTCAAAGCACAGCTCGGCGACGCGCCGTCGCTGATGCGCCACCTGCCGCAGGGCAAGGCGCTGCGCAAGGCCACAACCCGGATCCAGGACGGCCTGCGGCTGCTGGCCGAAGCCGCCGGCCACACCACCGGGCGCAAGAACCTGCTGTTCTTCAGCATCGGCTTCGGCGAGATCAACACCTTCGGAACGTGGGACCCCGACGTGCGCTACTACCCGCGCATGATGCAGACCCTCAACGACAGCAACGTCGCCGTCTACACCATCTCGCTGGTCGAACGGCAGATCCAGGAGCCGCCGGTGGTGCGGGCGCTGTCGGGCTCGCTCAGCAAGCTGGCCAGCGACACCGGCGGCGTCTACTACTCGAACTTCATCAGCTTCGACACGCCGCTGGAGCAGGTCACCGAGGAGAACGGCGGCTACTACCTGCTGAGCTACTCCGCCGAGTACCCGGCGGGCAACTCCGGCTACCGCGAGGTCAGGGTCCGGACGACCAACCCCGACTTCCAGGTGAGGGCGCGGAACGGCTACCAGTTCGGAAGCTGACGGCGGCGCGCAGCAGGCGGCGGCGCAGACCGCCGTATGGCTGGCGGCAGGCCAACAGGTCGGCGAGCACCCGCGCTACGCCCGGCAGGCCGCGGCTGACCGGCACCATCCACTGTCCGAGGCGGTCTTCGTAGAACAAGGCCGCGGCGCGCCGGGCGCGCTCCATCTCGCCCGCCAGCCGGCTGGCCACCGTGCGCGGGTAGTCTTGCGGCCGGCCGGCGAGGAGGCTGGCGGCCGCCCACAGCCCCGAGCGCACCGCCGGCCGGATGCCTTCACGGGTGAGCGGGTCGGCGAGCGCCGCGGCGTCGCCCACCAGCAGCGTCCGCCGCGCCGCCGCGAGCTCCAGATCGGCCAGCGACCGCGGCGTGAAGACCGGGATCGGATAGCGGTAGCGCCCTCCGGCGGCCGCCGCCGCCGGCAGGTGCCGGGCGAGGAACCCGTCGAGCAGAGCGCCCGCGGCGCCGCTCGACAGCTGCTCGGCGCCGTAGGCAATCCCCACCGAGACGCCCCCGGGCCGCGGGAAGATCCACAGGTAGGCGTCGGCCACGTCGGGAAACGACAGCACCAGCTCGGCGTCGCCGTCGAGCTCGAGCGAGGCGCCGAGTCCGAGGCTCTCGCCCGCCGGCGCCAAGCCCAGCCGCCGCCGGCTGAGGCCACGCGCGCCGTCGGCGGCGATCAGCCAGTCGTATCGCTCGACGCCCGCCGCGCCGCCGAGCCGCACGCCGTCCGGCGACGGTTCGAGCCGCCGCACCTTGCCGTGTTCGAGCCGGGCGCCGGCGGCCGCCGCGGCCTCCACCAGCGCGGCGTCGAGCTCCCGGCGGCGGTAGATTTCGAGCCCCTCGAGCGCCACCGTGAGCTGGCCGCCGGCGGCGTTCTCGATCGTCGCCCGCCCGATGCGGCATACCGGCAAGGCGCTCGGATCGAAGCCAGGCAGCTCCGCCACGAGCGAGCCCGGCAGCGCGCCACCACACGGCTTCTCGCCAGCCACTGACGGCAGGTGAAGGGTGACGTCGGCCCCGCCGCGCGCCAGCGCCAGGGCCGCTGCGCCGCCGCCGGGGCCGCCGCCGACCACAGCGATCCTCATCACCTGCCGAACGCTACTCTTCGATCGCCACCAGGACGACGGTGATGTTGTCGAGGCCGCCGCGATCGTTGGCGTCCTTGACCAGGCGCGCGCACGCCTCCTCTAGCGGCCGGTCGGCCACCTCCACCAGCCGCTCGGCGATCTCTTCGTCGCGCAGCATGGTGGTGAGCCCGTCGGAGCACAGCAGGTACACGTCGTCGGGCCGGCTGTCGAACTCGCTGAGGTCGACCTGGATCTCGGCATCGCCGCCGAGCGCCCGGGTGACGACGTTCTTGAGCGGATGCGAGCGCGCCTGGTCCTCGGACAGGAACCCGGCACGCACCTGTTCGTTCACCCAGCTGTGGTCCTCGGTCAGCAGCTCGAGCCGGCCGTCACGCCAGCGGTAGGCGCGGCTGTCGCCGACGTGCGCCACCGTGGCGGCGTCTCCGTCGACCGCCAGCACCACCGCGGTGGTCCCCATGCCGAGCAGCGAGCTGTTGCCGGCCACCTCCTCGAGCAGCCGCTCGTGGGCCGCCAGAAAGGCCGTCTCGAGCAGCCTCGAGCGCTGCTCCGCGGCGCGGGCGCCGCCCGCCGGCGGCGCCTCGAGGAAACTCAGGATGGCCTTGACCGCCAGCCGCGAGGCCAGCTCGCCGTGGCCGTGCCCGCCCATGCCGTCGGCCACGATGCTCAGCCGGCCGTCGTCTTCGATGCTGAAGTGGTCCTCGTTGCGGTTGCGGGACCTCCCGACGTCCGACAGGCCGTAGGCGTGGGTTCGGGCCATCAGGATCGACGTCCGAACAGGCCGGCGCGGCCGCCGCCGGCCAACTGCTCCAGGGCAGACCGCACATCAGGGTCCTCGCCTCCCCAGGTGAGCGCCTTCTGGTAGTAGGCCTCGGCGCGCTGGGTCATGCCGCTGTCGGCGAAGATCTGGCCGGCCAGCTTGAGGTAGGTGGCGTTCATCGGGTCCAGCTCGCACGCCTTGATGATCGACTCGCGCGCGCGCGGCAGCCACTTGCGCTTGCCGCGGCAGGCCAGCGCCAGATAGTGCCAGGCCTGGGCGCTGGCGGGGTGCTCCTGGGTGGCGCGGTCGAAGTTCTGCGCCGCCTCGGCGTACTGCCCCTCGCGGTAGGCCTTGACGCCGCGCTGCAGGTAGACCCTGGCGGCCTGCGCCGCGTCCTGCTGCTGGGACTCGGGCCGCACCAGCTCGAGGTCGTGCTCGCGCCGGCGGGTCGGATCGCTCAGCACGTTGAACGCCTGGGTGATCTCCTGAAACTGCCGCTCCGCCTCGGGCTTGTCCTCGCCGTTGTAGCGGTCGGGGTGGTGCTCGCGCGCCAGCTGCAGAAACCGCTCCCTCACCTGGCGGGTGGTCGCGTTCTGCGGCAGCCCGAGGATGACGTAGTAATTCTTGGCCACGACTGTGAGATCCGGACTACTTGAGCTTGATTCTATACAACCTGAGCGCGGTCGAGCGCACCGCGTCGGGCACGTTGCGGTCGCGCGAGATGCTGCGCAGGTCGCGGACCGCCAGCCGCCCGGTCAGCCGCACCGCCAGACCCACCGGCGTACGAGGGTTGCACACCAGCGCCCGCACCACCTTGTACTTGCGCATCCACTTGGAGTTCCGGCCGATCGCATCGAGCACCTCCTCCAACACCGCGCGGTTGGCGGCGATCTGCTCCAGCTCGCCCTCCGGGATGGCGTTGTTGTTGAGTACCGACAGCGCGATCTGGGCGTTGGTGTCGCGGATCAGGATCTGGCGCAGGTTGCGCGGCGCGCCGCGGCTGAGCTGCATGCGCTCGGAGGTCGACAACTGCCGCACCTGCATCTCGCTCAGCCCGGCCGGCTCCTCCGCGAACTCCTGCACCGGCGGCACCGCGGCGGCGTCGGCCGCCGGCACCACTTCCGCCACCGGCGGCTCCTCGATCACCTCGGCGGCTTCGGCCGGCGGCGGGGACACCGGCGCCGGCGTCGACGGGCTCGGCAGCAGGTGCTGACGGTACTCGGAGATGCGGCGTCTGGCAAAGGCGCTCAACCGCGGGTTCGCCTCGAGGGCTTCGAGGATCTCGGGCTGCTCGACGATGGCGTCCTGACGCAGCAGCAGGATCTCCTGCAGCTCGTCCGACAGCTCCGGCGCCAGGCGCAGCAGCAGATCGCGCGGTACGTGGCGCAGCTGCAGCACCCGCTCCAGCACCTCCGGATGGCGATGGTACTCGGCCAGACCGGCCGCCACCTCGGGCTCGGCCTCCGTGACCACCACCGCCGCCTTGGCCGGTTCGAGCTGGCGGAGCGAGGCGATGGCCACCGGCGAGACCTCGCTGTCGTCGAGGCCGGCGAGAAACACCTGCAGCGACACCAGCTCGCTGAGCGGCACCGGCAGCAGCCCCTGGGCCGCCAGCAGCCGCAGCTCCGGGCTGCCGCCGGCGCGGACCTGTTCGCTCAGCGACCGGACTGCAGACGAATCAACTGCCATCGGCGTCTTCGCCGAGCCGACGAGCCGTCTCCAGGTCGATGACCACATCGCGGGCGATGCGGCCCGAGCTCGGCTCGAGCGTGAACGGACGGCCGTTGACCTCGAGGCTGACGGCGCGGGCGTTGCCGAGAGTCAGCCGCACCCTCTGCTCCGCCTCGAGCTGCAGCGACTCACCCTGCACGTGCAGCTCGCTCAGGCGCCGCCGGCCGTCGACCGTCGCCTCCACCCAGCAGTCCTCGGCGAAGTCCATGGTGACCACCAGCGGCGCCGCCGGCACGGCCGCCGCCGGCTCGGGCACCGGCGGCGGCAGCGGCTCCGCCGGCGGCGCGGCGATGGCCGGTGGCGGTGGCGCCTCGCGCGAGCGCTCGGCATAGAAGGCGATCAGCGCCACCACCGCCAGCACCACCACAACCGCCAGCGCCAGCAGCAGCCCCGAGGTCCACTCCAACCCCGGCCGCCGCTGGCCGGCGGTCCACGGCTCCGGCTCGTCTTCCGGCGCGCGCTCGCGCTGGGCGGTGAGATAGGTGTTGACCACCTCGTCCGGGTCCAGACCGACGTAGCGCGCGTACTCGCGCAGAAAGCCGCGCGCGAACACCGGCGCCGGCAGGACGTCGAACCGATCTTCCTCGAGCGCCTCGAGGTAGCGGATGCTGATCTTGGTGACGTCGGCGATCTCGCGCAGGCTCACCTGGCGCAGCTCGCGCTGGCGGCGCAGCCAGCCGCCGAACGGGATCGGCTCGGCCTCCGCGCCCCCTTCCCACGGGGGCTGGCGACTCTGACTCTTCTCGGCTCCGGGCATGTCTAAGCTGCGCTGCCAGACGCCGGCGGGGGGCGGGAGCCGGCAAGGGAGAACGCTAGGACTTCGCTGGTTACTCTATTCTCGCCTCTTCGTCCGGGTCAAACCGCGGGCGCCGGCTCACGCCAGCTTGCCCAGCAGCAGGTCGGCGCGTCGCCGCACCGCGCGCGGCAGCCGCGGGTCGCCGCTGATCAGCTTGAGGTCCTGCTTCTTGAGCCCGGGGAGCAGGCCGAGCGACACCGCCACCGGGGTGTTCGGATGCCGGCAGATCGGCAGCTTGGTCCGGTAGCGCAGGCCCCAGCGCCGGCTGCGCGCCACCAGCGCCAGGATCTCGGGACGCAGGCTCTCGCGCGACAGTAGCCGCAGCAGCAGCCCCTCGGTGAGCCGCGGATTGTCGAGCAGCGCCGCGAAGACCCGCGGGTTCGGATCCTCTGCCAGCCGCGGCAGCAGACCGGCGCCGCAGCGGCGCGCGATCGCCACCTTCTCGCCGCTGGCCAGCCCCGGCAGGCGCTCGCCCAGCCGCCGGTCGGCGGCACGGCGCACGGTCGGCCGGGCGCGCGCCTCGGCGCCGAGCCGCATCAGGTCGCGCCAGTAGAGCGAGGTGACGAGCTGCAGAGCGCGCGCCTCGGGCGTGCGCGGGTGCCCTGCCAGCTCGCGGCGCAGCTCGTACGACGACGCCAGCGGGCTGTCGTCGAGCAGCAGCTGGATGACCTCGGCGGACAGGAACGGATGGCGCAGCAGCTGCCGCAGCACGGTGACGTCGAGAGAGTCCAAGTGCCGCTTGACAAACCGCACCAGCCCGGCTTCGTCGACCTCGTCCAGGCGCCGGCGCAGCTCGTCGCTCGAGGTCTCGGGGCTCATCGCTGGCGTCACCGCCGCGTCGCGGCGCTTGTCGGCTCGAGATTACCGCGTCCGGTAGAATCAGCGACCTGCGATGAGCACCCCCACCGACTCCGAGCTCGAGCTCACCCCCTCCCAGCTGGAGGAGATCGAAGACGAGTGGCTGGCACGTCTGGACAGCGCTCCCGGAGACGTGGAGGCGTTCGCCGGCCGCGCCGAGCTGCTCGCCGCGGCCGGCGAGGGCGAGCGCGCCGCGATGCTGCTGGAGATGGCCGACGAGCACTACCTCGCCGCCGGCGACCTCGACAACCGGCTGCGGCTGTTGCGGCGGGCGGGCCCGCTGTGGCTCGCCGGCGACCGCCTGCATCCGGAGATCGTCGCCACCCTCGAACGCCTGTACGCCGACAGTCCGTCCTACGCCGGTCTGGCCGAGCACGTCGGCCTGTTCCGGGCGGTCGACGACATCCCCAAGATCTGGACCAAGGTGGACCGGCTGCGCGCCCTGCTGGCCTACGACGTCGGCAGCGTGGTGTGGATGAAAGGCAACGGCGCCGGCCAGGTGACCGACGTCAACCTCGATCTGGGTAGTTTCCGCATCGACTTCGACGGTCACGCCGGTCTGACGGTGGGCTTCGGCGGCGCCGCCAAGCTGCTCGAGCCGGTTGCCGCGGACCACTTCCTGGCGCGCCGGGTGCTCGAGCCCGACACGCTGCGACGGCTGAAGGACGAGGATCCGCCGGAGCTGCTGCGCCGCCTGCTGGCGAGCTACGACGAGCCGCTGACCGCGGGGCGCATCCGCGAGGTGCTGGGCGACCTGGTAAGCGAAGGCGACTGGACGGCGTTCTGGAACGCCGCCCGCCGCCATCCGCAGCTGGTGTCTTCGGGCAAGGGAGTGCGCCAGCGGTACCGCTGGGCGGCGAGCGCCGACGCCGCTCACGACGCCGTCGAGCAGGCGTTCCGCCAGGCCCCGCTGTCCCAGAAGCTGGCGATCTACCGCAAGGACGCCGACCGCGATCCGCGGCTGCGCGAGCTCATGGAGAGCGAGCTGGCCGCGCTCGCCGCTGGCGCCGTCGGCGGCGACGACGCCGCCGCCATAGCCGTCTGGGCCGAGCTGGATCGCCGCCAGGCGGCTCCTGGCGACGTGCCGTGGTCGCCACAGAAGATCCTGGCCGGCTCACCACGTCCCGCCGCCCTGGTGCGCGGCATCCGCGACCGCACCCTGCGCGAGCAGGCCATCGGCTGGCTGCGCGAGCTGCGCGCCGACTGGCTCGAGCTGTTCTTCGAGCTGATCGCGGAGGAGCCCGATCCGCGCATCCTCGACCGGCTGGCGGAAGCTGTGGCCAGCGAGCAGCCGGAGCGGCTGGCGGCGTTCGTGAACCGCGTGCTGAGCCAGCCGCGCAAGCTACCCGCCGCCCTGGCCTGGTTGGGCGAGCGGGCCGCCGGCGAGCTCACGCTCAGCGACCGCCAGGCGCTCAAGCTGCTGCAGCGGCTGCTGATCGCCGGCCGGTACGAGGAGTTCGCGCCCTTCCGCAGCCGGCTGCGTCAGCTGTACGAAGCGGGAGGTCCGTTCCCGGCGCTGTTCGCCCGTCTGGGCGAGCGGCAGGCCGCGGCGGCGGCCGACGCGATCCGCCGCGCGTCGCTCGACGACGCGGTGCGGGGGTCGCTCAGCGAGGCTCTCGAGCTGCGCTTCCCGGCGCTGCGCCAGGCCGGCGAGACGCCGCTGTACGCCCTGCCGGAGTCGATCGCCGCCAAGCGCGAGGAGCTCAAGACGCTGCTCGAGGAGGAGATCCCGGCCAACCGCCGCGCCATCGAGGAGGCGCGGGAGATGGGTGATCTGCGAGAGAACTTCGAGTACAAGTCCGCGCGCCAGCGGCACGAGTACCTGGCGGCACGGGCCGAAGCGCTCGAGCGCGACCTGCGGCGGGTGCGCCCCATCGAGCTGGCGGCAGACGACGCCGACACGGTGCGGCTGGGCTGCAAGGTCGAGCTCGACGGCCCGGCGGGGCGGCGGTGGCTGACCATCCTCGGCCCGTGGGAGAGCGACCCCGACCGCTCGGTGGTCTCCTACGAGTCCGAGCTGGCGCAGCAGCTGGTCGGCGCCGCGGTCGGCGAGCGCGTGACGCTGAGCGACGGCGACCACCAGGTGGTCGGGATCGCTCCCGCCGAGCCTGGGGGAGGCTGATCGCCCGGCCGGCCGCTCAATCGGCCGGCGGCACGAAGGCGATCTCGACCACCCTGTCGCCGACCCGCAGCCGCAGCGGGGCATCGAGCCCGGCGAGCTCCGCCAGCTCGCCGTCACCCAGCTCGCCGGCGCCGGTCCTGGAGAGCTCCAAGCGCTCGTCCGGGAGCCGCGCCGTCAAGCCTTGCTCGACCCACACTCCGTCCTGGCGGTAGAAGACCCCGCCCAGCAGCCGCCGGCTCGGGCTGCCCGCGTCCTTTGCCGCCGACGCGAGCGTCGCCCGCTCGGCGGTCAGCGGCTCGGCCGCCGCCGGCGGCGGCGCCTCGGCGATCCGCCGCGCCGGCGCCTCCGCCGGCGCCGCCGCCGGCAGGACGATGCGCGTAGAGCCCTGGCGCTGCCCGGACACTCCGAAGGCGAACAGGTAGACGATGGCGCCGAGCGCCAGCACCACGGCGAAGACGTGCACCAGCGGCGGACCCGCCAGCAGCCCGCGCCACGGCAGACCGGCGGGCTGGTGCCATTCGCGGCGCTCGCCGAGCACACCGGCGCTGCGGCGGATCCGGACCGCCATGTCCGCCGGCGGCGTCGCCGCCGGCAGCTCCTCGAGTCGCGCCACCACCCGGCGCAGCCCGTCCAACCGGTGGCGGCAGTCCGCGCAGCCCTCGAGATGGCTCTCGACGCGCCGCCGCTCGGCCGGTGCGAGCGCTGCGTCGACGTACAGCGACAGCCGTTCGATGGAGGCGTGACCGCTCATAGCTCGCCCTCGAGCAGCAGCCGCAGCCGCTCCCTGCCGCGCGCGATGCGCGAGCGCACGGTACCGATCCGCACGCCCAGCACGCGCGCGATCTCGTCGTAGGACAAACCCTGCACGTCGCGCAGCACGACCGCCTCGCGGAACGGCACCGGCAGCCGGCGCACCGCCCCCTCGAGCTGCTCGCGCAGCTCCCGGGTGGCGGCGCGCGACTCGGGGCCCGCACGGCCGTCGACCAGCTCGGCCAGACGCTCGGGCGGCTCCCGGCGCACGTTCCAGTCGCGTCGGCGCAGCCGGCTGCGACAGCAGTTCACCGCGATGCGGTAGATCCAGGTCTTGAGCGACGAGCGACCCCGAAAACCCGCCAGGTGCCGGTAGATCCGCAGGAACGTCTCTTGGGTCAGGTCGGCAGCCTCCTCGCGGTCGCCGGCGAGCCGCAGCGCGATGTTGAACACCATCTCGCCGTACCTCTGATAGACCTCGTCGAAAGCCGTGGCGTCGCCGTACCGGTGCCGCAGAGCGAGATCGCGGTCGTCGGCGGCTGGGTTGGCTTCGGCCAAGGCTACGGCCATTCTCTCTCCAATCGCTCGGCGGCGCCCGCCGGAGCGTTGCCCCGCTACCGGTTGAGACGCCGGCCGGGCGCCAAAGTTCCGGCGCCGGCCGCGCTCAGCCGGCCGCCGCCAGCAGATCGGGGCCGTCGGCCTCGAAGCCGAAGTAGTCCAGCACGCCGCGGGCGATCGCCGCCGCCACCCGCTGGCGGAATTCGCGCGACTGGATCTGGCGGCGGTCGTCCTCGTTGGCCAGGTTGCACACCTCCAGCAGCACCGCGGTCGGCACGGCGTTGTAGCGCAGCACCGCCGGCACCCAGGGCCGCCGGCGGCGGACGATCTGCTCGCGCACCGGCTTGTCGTCGTGCACCGGCAACGACGCCTCGCCGAAGGCCGCCACCAGCTGGTTGGCGAGCTCGCGTGACTGGCCCTCCGCCTTGAGCAGCTCGCGCCGGCTGAAGCTCACCGTCGGCCGCTCGCGGAACTCGCGGCGCTCCGCGTAGACGTTGCCGCTCTTGCCGTAGCTGCCGCCACGCAGACGGGCGCCGGGGATGTAGACCATCGCGCCGCGCAGCGACGGGTGCAGCGAGTCGGCGTGGATCGAGATGAAGACCACCTTCTCCGGGCTGGCGCCCCCGGCCAGCGCGCCCGCGAAGACGCTGTTGGCCAGGTACCAGCGCAGGTGGACGCCGACCCGCGAGTCCGCGATCGCGTAGGTCGGTGTCGTGAGCACGCGGTGGCCGCGCGAATACGGCAGCCGGTCCTGGTCGCGCACCGCGAACCCGCCGCCGTCGCGGGTGGTCGCCACCACCCGCGCCGCGGTCGAACTCTCCAGCAGCTGCTTGGTGCGCACCATGATGTCGTAGACGTAGAGGCTCTCCCAGGTGCCGTCGACCGACGCGCCGACATCCTGCCCGCCGTGGCCGGCATCCAGGATGACCGTCACTCCCTGCAGCCGGGCCGCTTGCACCGGGCTGGCGAACTGGGCGCTCTCGATCAGCCCCTCCTCGTACTGCCGGCGCCGCGGATCGCCCGCCGGCAGGAACTCGGGCAGCAGCAGGTCGAGCGGGATCTTGACCTCGAAGCCCACCGGGATGCGGGTGACGTCGCGGATCGCGCTGCGCTCGGCCAGCTCGGTGGCCAGCGCGTTGACGTCGTCGGCGTAGATGCGGCCGGTGAACCGCACCACGACGCTCGAGTAGAGCGCCTCGCCCGACTTGAGCCGGTAGACCGCGTAGCGGCCGTCGCCGTCGCGGGCGTACTCCAGATAGTAGGGCGACGAGGCCGGCAGGGCGGAGCGGAAGGCGGGGCTGAGCAGCCGGGCCGGTACCAGCAGGCGCTGGCCGGGCTCCAGGTGGTCGTCGTCGAGACCGTTGAGCTCGCGGATGATGCGGTAGTTGTCGCCGCGGCCGGTGAACCACTGCGCCACCTGCCACAGGCTCTCCCGCTCCACCCGGTGCTGCCAGCCGTCGGCCACCGGCCGGTCGTCCGGAAACAGGCCGCGCACCACCGCCAGCTGGTGGTCGGGAGCCAGCAGCGCGAACGGCACACGGTAGCGACGGCCGAGCAGCAGGCGATCGGTGCCGTTGAGCGAGGCCACCCGGTCGGCGAGCTTGATCGAGCCGCACAGCCGCTCTGCGAAGCCCAGCAACCCCTCGCCCCGGCGAGGCTGAGCCTCGAGGTACAGCTCGCTGTCCTCGCCGAGCACCGCGCGCGTGCCGCCGGGCAGTCGCTCGCTGTGGGCGGCGGCCAGCCCTGCGGCGGGCAGGAGCCATACGACCAGCCAGCCGAGGGCTGTCAATCTTCTTGACTGATCGGCACTTACGCGCATTACTTAAAGTGGCATTTTAGGGGCTTTGCGAGCCCACGGCAACACCCGGCCGGCCCGCCCGTTCGTTTGACAGCCGAGCGGCGGCCCCCCTACGCTGGCGGCGAGCATGCCCACGGCGGAGCCACGGTTCGACTCGCTGCTCCGCCACCCGGTGGTGCGCGCACTGGCGCGCGCCGCGGCGCCCGCGCCGTGTCACCTGGTGGGGGGCGCGCTGCGCGACCGCCTGCTGGGCAGGCACGGCTACGACCTCGATGCGGTGGTGGCGGGCAGCGGCGAGGGCGTCGCCCGGCGGCTGGCTGCCGAGCTGCCGGCCAGGCTGGTGCGGCTCGGCGGCGACCGGTTCGCCGCCTTCCGGCTGGTGGGCTCCGCCTTCACGCTCGACCTGTGGGACCGCGGCAGTGCCTCGCTCGACGCCGACCTGGCGCGGCGCGACTTCACGGTCAACGCCTTCGCCGTCGACGCCGGCAGCGGTCGGCTGGCCGACCCGTTCGACGGCGTCGGTGACTGCCGGCGTCGCCGGCTGCGCGCCACCACCCCGCGGGTGCTCGCCGAAGACCCGCTGCGGGTGGTGCGGCTGGTGCGGTTCGCGGCGACGCTCGACGGCTTCCGGCCCGACGCCGAGACCGTCGCCCTGGCGCAGGCCGCCGCTCCCGGCCTGGTGGCGGTCGCCGCCGAGCGGGTGCGCGAGGAGATGGCGAAGGTGCTGGCGGCACCGGATTTCGCCGCCGGCTTCGAGCTGATGGCCGGGCTCAACCTCTACCCCGGCCTGCTTCTCGCCCGCCCGGGCGCGCCGGCTGCCGACGGCGGCGCCGGCGGCGCCGTCGCCCGGCTCGAGGAGCTGCTGGCCGAGGGCGACACGGCTCCGCCGACGGATCGGGTCGTGGCCCGTCTGGCGGTGCTCTTCCGCTCGGCCGGCGGCGCCGACGCGAGCGCGCTGCTGGCGGCCTACCGGCGCGCCGGCTACCTGGCGGCCGGGCCGGCGACGGTGTGCCACCGGCTGCTCGCCCTCGAACGCCTGCCGTCCGGCGAGCCCGCCGAGCGGCGGTTCCTCCACCGCTGGGGGGAGCTCTGGACCACCGCCACGGTCTACCTCGGTGCGGCCGGCGAGCCGCCGCCGGCGGCGGCCGACTGGCGGCGGCTGGTGACGCGGCTGACGACGCTGGCCGCGGTGCACGGTCAGGAGCTGTTCGCGCCGCGGCCGCTGCTCGACGGCCACCAGATCCAGCGCCTGACGGGCCTCGCCCCGAGTCCGCGGCTCGGCCGGCTGGCGCGCCGCCTGCTGGTGGCCCAGGTCGAGGGACGGGTGCGCGACCGCCGCGAGGCCGAGGCGCTGCTCAAGCGCCTTTCATCAGGCGCTGATTGAGCTCCTTGATCCGCTCGGCCAGCTTGTCGATCTTCTCCTGCGCCTCCCGCCGCAGCCGGTTGTACTCGCCGCGCATCTTCTCCAGCTCTTGGGTGGAGTCCTGCAGCTGGGCGGTGAGCTGCTGGATCCGCTGCTCGCGCTCCCGCAGGTCTTCCTCGATACCGGCCAGCTGCGTCTCCTTCTCGGCGAGCTGGATCTTGGTCTTCTCCTCCTGCTCTTCGTACAGCTTGCGGAACTGCTGCAGCTCGAGGATCTGCGAGAAATCGGACGGGGCGGGGCTCATGTCTCCTCCTCGCTCTTCGATCGCCGGGAACATCTTGCGCAGCTTGAGCGACAGGTCCTCGGGATCCGGCGACTGGCGCATCGCCTCCTGATAGCTGATCGTGCCGTGGGCCAGCAGCGCCAGCAGCGACTGGTTCATCGACTGCATCCGGTGATAGGCCACCGAGCTCTCGATCTCCTCGTGCAGATCGCCGGTCTCGCCCTTCTCGACCAGCTCGACGACGCGCGGCGTGGAGCGCAGGATCTCGAGCGCGGCCACCAGCCCCTTGCCGTCGGTGCGCTCGACCAGCTTCATCGACACCGCGGCGCGCAACGTCTGCGCGAGCTGCATTCGGACCTGCTTCTGCTGATCGCTGGGGAAGCTGTCGAGGATGCGGTCGACCGTCTGGGTGGCGGAGTTGGTGTGCAGCGTGGAGAACACCAGGTGACCGGTCTCGGCGGCGGTGATGACCGTCGACACCGTCTCCGGATCGCGCATCTCACCGACCATGATGACGTCGGGGTCCTGCCGCATGGCGTTGCGCAGCGCCTCGGCGAACGAGGTCGTGTCGGTGCCGATCTCACGCTGCGAGATCGACGCCACGTCGTCGGTGAACAGGTACTCGATCGGGTCCTCGATGGTGATGACGTGAACCGAGCGCTGGCTGGCGATCTGGTGGATGAACGCCGCCAGCGTGGTCGACTTGCCGCTGCCGGTCGGGCCGGTGACCAGCACCAGGCCCATCGGCAGATCGCACAGGTCGGCGAGCGAGTCCGGCAGGTCGAGAGTCTCGAGATCCTGGACCTCGTACGGGATGCGGCGAAACGCCGCCGCCAACGTGCCGCGCTGCCGGTAGACGTTGCCCCGGAACCGCGCCAGACCGGGCACGCCGTGGCCCAGATCGAGCGCCATCGAGCTCTCCAGCCGCGTCTTCTGGGGCGGCGTCAGGATCGCCTGGACCATCTCCTCGATCTCGGCCGGCGCCAACGGCTCGGCCTCGAGCGGCATCAGCCGGCCATGGATGCGCAGCAACGGCGGCCGCTTGGGCTTGAGATGAAGGTCGGAAGCGCCCTTGTCGGTCATCAGGCGCAAGAGGGTGTTCAACTGCATGACGCCGGCCGGATTCTACACAAGCCCGCGCGCAGCGAAGTGACCGACTCCACTGCCGGAGCTCCGCCGCTCCGCCGCGCGGCCGAACCGCCGAGCGGCCGGCTTCAGAAACGCCGCATCAGGCCCACCACCCGGCCCTGCAGCCGGAGCTCGCGCGCCGGCACGAAAATCGGCTCCATGCGCGGGTTGGCGGGCTGCAGGCGGACGGTCTCGCCCTCGGGGAAATAGCGCTTGAGCGTGACGTCGTCGCCGATCAGGGCCACGACCATCTCCCCCGGCCGCGCCGCCTCCTGGCGCTGGACGACCACGAAGTCGCCGTCGTGGATGCCTTCCTCCACCATCGAGTCGCCGACCACCTTGAGCACGTAGTGCCCGGCCGCCTGACCGGCCAGCAGCTGCTCGGGCACGGTGACCTGCTCGTCGCCGGCGATCGCTTCGATCGGCCGGCCGGCAGCGATCGAGCCGAAGTACGGAATCCGCCGCGCCGCGCCCTCGCCTTCCGCCCCGTCCTCGGTCAGCTCCACACCCCGCTTCTGGTTCCAGCTGCGACGCAGGTACCCCTTCTCTTCGAGCAGCTTCAGGTGCTTGTGGACGGTGCCGTAGGAGGAGTACCCGAACCGCTCGCGGATCTCGCGGTGGGTTGGCGAGATCCGGTGGCGGCGCCGGTAGTCGCGGATGAAATCGAGGATCTGCCGCTGGCGGCGGGTGAGGAACGCGGGCACCTCGCGATCCTAAGCGCAAACCAAGCGTAAGTCAAGCGGCTGCCGGCTGTAGCGCCGCTCCTTGACATCCTCCGGACCCTTCACTACCTTGAGGGTTCCAACCCCTTGTGCCCCCCGGGAGGTAGACAACCATCGTGTGGAAACGAACCGAAGCCGACCCCGAGCCGCGGCCGGCTGCCCAGCCGGCAGCCAGCCCACCGCCCGCGCGGCAGCGCGATCTGGCCACCATCGGCTCCTCGATACGCATCAAGGGCGATCTCACCGGCGACGAGGATCTGCTCGTGCAGGGCCAGATCGAAGGCAAGATCAGCCTCAAGAGCAACGACGTGACGGTCGGCCAGAACGGCCGCGTCCAAGCCGACATCCACGGCAAGAACATCCGCGTGGAGGGCGAGGTGCGCGGCAACCTGTTCGGCCAGCAGGAGATCGTGATCCGCGCCTCCGGCCGCGTGCAGGGGAATCTGGTGGCGCCGCGCGTTACGCTCGAGAACGGCTCGAAGTTCCGCGGCAGCATCGACATGGAAGCCGGCACCAAACCGCAGCCGCCGGCCGAGCGCAAGCCGGCCGCGACGCCACCCGGCCCGACGCCCAAGGTGGCGCAGGCGGCGATCGCCGGCGAGCCGCGCAACGGCTGAGCCGCCAGTTGCGCTCGCCGCCACAGCCGCGCGTCGAGCTGCAGCCGCCGCCGGCCGGGCACCAGAGTCTGGCGCTGCGCTCGATACTCGACCGGCTGGCGCACCGCCGCCGGCCGCGGGTGCTGGACCTCGGCCGGGCGGCAGGTGCCAACGTCGAGTTCTTCGCCGGCCACGGCTGTAGCCTCTACATCGCCGACCTCTACCGATCGCTGGCCGGCGAAGGGCGGCTGCCCCCGGATCCACCGCGGCTCGACAGGGCGCTCGACGAACAGCTGCCACAGCCCGCCACCGGGCCGTTCGACCTGATCCTCGCCTGGGACCTGATCAACTACTTCGACCCGCCACGGCTCGAGGTGCTCGGTCACCGGCTCGGCTCCCTGTGCCGTCCGGGAGGCCAGATGCTGGCGCTCATCGCCACCCGCGACCGCATCGCGGACCGGCCGCTCGCTTTCTCGATCCGCGACGCCGGGAACCTCGACTACCGGTCGTCGGCGACCGGCGAGCACCCCCCACCGCGCTACATCGAGGCACAGCTCGAGCGGCTGCTGCCGTCGTTCTCGGTCGAGACCACCTATCTGCTGCGCAACGGCATCCAGGAGTACGTCTTCACTCGCCGCGCGCTACCCGGCCGGGCGGCGCCGGGCGCGGCTCCGCGATGACCTCGCCGGCCGGCCTCGAGCTGCACCGTCACCGGCTGGCCAACGGCCTGCGGGTGGTGGTGCAGCACGACTCCTCGCTGCCGCTGGTGGCTCTCAACCTCTGGTATCACGTCGGCTCCAAGAACGAGCGTCCCGGCCGCACCGGCTTCGCCCACCTGTTCGAGCACATGCTGTTTCAGGGCAGCGAGAACGTCGGCACCAACGACCACTTCCGGCACGTCCAGCAGGCAGGCGGCGTGGCCAACGGCTCGACCTGGTTCGACCGCACCAACTACTACGAGACGCTGCCGTCCGGCCAGCTCGAGCTGGCGCTGTGGCTGGAGTCGGACCGTATGGGCCACCTGCTGCCGGCCCTCGATCAGGAGAAGCTCGACCGCCAGCGCGAGGTGGTGCTCAACGAGCGACGCCAGACGGTCGACAACCAGCCGTACGGTCGCGCCGGCGAGCGGCTGTACGAGCTGCTGTTCCCCGAACCGCACCCCTACCACTGGCCGGTGCTCGGCTACCCCGACGACCTGGCCCAGGCCGACCTGGACGACGTCGTCGACTTCTTTCGCACCTTCTACACGCCGGCCAACGCCGTGCTGTCGCTGGTCGGCGACTGCCCGCCAGACGTCGCCCTGGCGGCGGTCGAGCGCTACTTCGGCGGGCTGCCCGCCACCCCGCCGCCGCCGCCGGTGGCCGCCCCGCCGCCGGCCGTTCGCGCCGTGCGCGAGACCCTCGAGGACCGGGTCGAGCTGCCGCGCGTCTACCTGGCCTGGGTGACGCCGGCGTTCGGCGAGCCGAGCTGGTACGCCGCCGACCTGCTCGCCTCGGTGCTGGCGGACGGCAAGAGCTCGCCGCTCTACCGCTCGCTGGTGTACGAGCGCCAGCTGGCGCAGGACGTCGGCGCCTACGTCCAGCCCAGCGAGCTGTGCGCCACCTTTCTGGTGGTGGCCACGGCGCGCCCGGAGGTGCCGATCGACCGGCTCGAGCAGGCTACCCTCGAGCTGGTGGCGGCGGCAGCCGACGCCGCGCCCGGCCGCGAGCTTTTCGAGCGCGCCCTCAACCGCACCGTGACGCTCTACCGCGAGCAGCTTCAGCGCTTCGACCTGCGGGCCGACCTGCTGTCGCAGTTCACCACCCTGTTCGACCGGCCCGAGCGCCTGGGCGACGAGATGGACCGCTACCGGGCGCTGTCACCGCAGCAGCTGCGCGACTTCGCCGCAGGCCACCTGGGGGCCGAGCAGCGAGTCAGCCTGTGCGTCGTGCCGGGCGGCGATCACCGATGAGCGCGCCGCCCAGCGTCGACCGCAGCCGGCCGCCGCGCGGTGGCGCCAGTCGGCCGTTCCGCTTCCCGTCCCCCCTGACCGGCCGGCTGGCCGCTGGGCCACGCTTGCTGCTGGCGCCGCGGCCGGGCTGCGGCCTGGTCCAGGTCGAGCTGGTCTGCCCCGCCGGCGCCGAGCACGAGCGCGCCGACCAGGCCGGCCTGGCGACGCTCGCCGCCTCGCTGCTCGACGAGGGCACCGCCGGCAGCGACGCCCTCGAGATCGCGCGGCGTATCGAGAGCCTGGGCGGCTCGCTGTCGACCAGCGCCGACTGGGACGCGGCCTACCTGTCGGTGAGCCTGCTCGCCGGCCACCTCGAAGCCGGGCTGCGGCTGCTCGCCGAGCTGGCGCGCGAAGCCAGCTTCCCACCCGCCGAGGTGGAGCGGCTCCGCCGCCAGCGGCTCGCCGAGCTCCAGCGGCGCACCGCCCAGCCGGCGTTCGTAGCCGCCATCACCTTGGCGCGCGCCCTCTACGGCGACCGGCCGTACGGCGGCTCGCTGCTCGGCCGGCCGGCGGCGATCGCCGAGCTGGAGCGCGAGCAGATCGTGGCCTTCGCACGCCGCCACGTGGTGCCGCGGGGCGCCGTCCTGCTGGCCGCCGGCGAGTTCGAGCCCACCGCCCTGGAAGCGCTGGCCGGCGAGCTGCTCGACGGCTGGCAGGGGGAGCCGGCA
>JBFGNS010000038.1:0-28656 GCA_041574955.1 Thermoanaerobaculia bacterium
ATGTTCCTGCACGGCGGCTTCTTCCACCTGGTCTCGAACCTGTGGACGCTGTGGATCTTCGGCGACAACGTCGAGGACCGGATGGGCCGGCTGCGGTTCGTGGCGTTCTACCTCTCCTGCGGGCTGGTGGCGGGCGCCGTCCACTGGCTGACCAACCTGCAGTCGACGGTGCCCACGATCGGCGCCTCGGGGGCGATCGCCGGGGTGCTCGGGGCCTACCTGATCCTCTACCCCGGCTCCCGGGTGCTGACCCTGGTGCCGCTGTTCTTCTGGCCGCTGTTCTTCGAGATCCCGGCCTTCTGGTACCTGGCAATCTGGTTCGTGACCCAGGTGCTGAGCGGCGCCTCCGCCCTCGCCTCGGGCGCAGCCGGCGCCGGCGGGGTGGCCTGGTGGGCCCACGTCGGGGGCTTCGTCGCCGGCGTGGTGCTGCTGCGCCTGTTCCTGGCCCGGCGGCCGCCGCCGCGGCCTCCGGCCCCGAGGGTGATCCGCCTGGAGGGGCCGGAGAAGCCCTACCGGCCACCTCGAGGGCCTCGGCGGTGGGACCTCTGAGCCTCCGATCTGATAGTGACAGACTAAGATTCCAGGGAATCTGGAATAACTCCGACGATCTGCGTGTTATCGACTCATGAATGCGGGCGCCAGGTCCCCGGAAACCCGGCGGGCCCGGCGCAAGAGAGTCAACCCAGAGAGTCAAGGAGGAAAACGCCCATGATCCGTTCCCTGGTCCGTCGTGAGAACCCCTCGCTGAGCAGCGACCCGTTCTTCCGCAGCTTCGAGCGCCTGTTCAGCGACGACATGTTCCGTCCGTTCGGCCTGATGACCCGCTGGAACGAGGAGATCGGCCAGAACGTCTGGCGGCCGGCGGTCGACGTCCGCGAGACCGACGACTCCTACCTGTTCACCGCCGAGCTGCCCGGTCTGGGCAAGAAGGACGTCAACATCACCCTCGAGGACAACGTCCTGACCCTGAGCGGTGAGCGCACCTTCAGTGACTCGGCCGACGAGAAGAACTACCGGCGCATCGAGCGCGCCTACGGCAGCTTCAGCCGTTCGTTCACCCTGCCGGCGCACGTCGACGCCGAGCGGGTCAAGGCCGAGTTCAAGGATGGGCTGCTGACCGTGACCGTGCCCAAGGCCGAGCAGGCCAAGCCGCGCAAGATCGCGATCAGCTGAGCCTCACCTGCCCCGGCAGTGGCTCGACGCCCCGCCCTCCCGGCGGGGCTTTTTTGTTTTCGCCCGCGCCAGCCGGCGGCGCTGCGCTGCGCCTATAATCGCAAGCGAACTCTTGCGCAGGCCAGCATCATGACCCGATCCCAGGCGAGCCCGGGCGCGCTGCGCCGGCTCCTCGGCCGGGCGGGCATCGAGTTCCATCCCGGCGAAGCGCCCGCGGCGCTGCGGCTGTTCGCCGCCATGTTCTTCTGCCTGAGCTTCCAGTACGCCGCCAAGTCGGTGCGCCAGGCCACGTTCGTCGACAGCTTCGGCGCCGTCCAGCTGCCGGTGGTCTACCTGCTGGTGGCGCTGCTCACCTACCCGCTGGTGAGGCTGTACGGCCGGCTCTCCGACCGCCTGGACCCCGCCCGGCTGGTGCTGCTGACCTGCGGTCTCACCGCTGGCGGGCTGGTGGTGTTCTGGCGGCTGTACGGCGAGCCGTGGCGCTGGGTGCCGTTCGTCTTCTACCTCTGGATCACCGTCGCCCTGGCCCTCACCCTGAGCCAGTTCTGGGCCTACGCGGCGACGCTGTTCGACTCACGTCAGGCCAAGCGGCTGTTCGGCTTCGTCGGCGCCGGCGCTCTGCTGGGAGGCGCCGCCGGCGGCCAGGTGGCGCGGCTGTCGAGCGAGCTGGCCGACACCCGCGCCGCCCTGCTGGTCGGCGCCGGCCTGCTGCTGGTGGCCGGCGGCCTGGTGTCCGCCAGGCACCGCCGCCAGCAGCCCGAGGAGCGCGCCGCGCAGGCCGAGCGGCCGGCGGCCGGCGACCTCGACCAGCTCCGTCGCTCCCGCCATCTGCGCCTCGTCGCCGGGATGTTCACCCTGTCGATCGTGGTGGCCCAGATCGTCGACCTGCAGTTCAACTGGGTGGTCGAGCAGGCCACCACCGGACTGGCCGACCGCACCGCCTTCTTCGGCAACTTCTACACCATCACCGGCCTGGCGGCGGTCGTCTTCCAGCTCGCCTTCACCTCGCGCATCCACCGCGGGCTGGGTGTCGGCTTTGCCCTGCGCGTGCTGCCGGTGACGCTGATCGTCGGCACCACCGGCCTGCTGCTGGCGGCCGGCTTCTTCCCCGCGCTGCTGCTGGCCTCCGGTCTGGCGCTCAAGGTCGGCGAGAACGGCATCCGCTACTCCCTCGACCAGGTGGCGCGGGAGCTGCTGCTGCTGCCGGTGGCGCGCAAGCTGCGCGCCCGGGCGAAGGCGCTGATCGACGTCGTGGTGCAGCGCGGCGCCAAGGGGCTGGCGGCGCTGCTGCTGCTGCCGGTGGCGTTCGGCTGGCTGTCGCCGATTTCCGCCGGCTGGGCCAGCCTGCTGCTGATCGCCGTCTGGCTGGCGCTGGTGCCGGCGGTCTATCGCGAGTACGTGCGTGCCTACCGCGAGAAGCTGCGCGAGGAGTCGGCCGACGAGGGCATGCCGATCGACCTCAACGACGTGCGCACCCTCGAGGTGCTGATCCAGACCCTCGGCAGCTCCGACAGCCGGCAGGTGCTGCACAGCCTCGAGCTGCTGGCGGCCCACGGCCGCGGCCACCTGGTGCCTCCCCTGCTGCTCTACCACGACGACGCGAGGGTGCGGCGGGCCACCCTGCGGGTGCTCGGCGAGACCCGGCGGGACGACGCCATGCCGCTCGTCGAGCGCCGGCTCAGCGATCAGGATCCGGAGGTGCGGGCGGCGGCGATTCGCGTGCTGGCCAGCCTGCGTCACGTCGACGCCTGCTCGCTGATGCTGCCGCGGCTCGACGAGCCCAACGCCGCCATCCGCGCCGCCGCCATCGCTTGCGTCGGCAAGCTCGGCGACCCGTCGATGGTGGAGCGTGCCGGTGAGGCGCTGCGCGACATGCTGTCGGACGCCCGGCCCGAGATCCGGCGCGAGGCGGCGCGCTGCCTCGGCGCCATTCCCGAGCCCGCCTTCCGCGACGAGCTGCTCAAGCTGCTCTACGACCGCGACACCTCGGTGGTGCGGGAGGCGATCGGCTCGGTGCACCGACGGCTGGCGCGCGACGGAGTCCACTCGCTGTACCTGCCGACGCTGATCTCCCTGTTGCGGGACCGGCGGCTCAAGCACGACGTGCGCGAGGCTCTGCTCGCCTTCGGCGAGCCGGTGATCCCGGCCCTGCTGCATTTCCTCAACGAGCCCGAGGAGCACGTCTGGGTGCGCCGCGCCATTCCCAAGACCCTGGCCCGGCTCGATACGCCGGCCGCCACCCGCGCGCTGGTAGAGAACCTGGGCGACCAGCCTGATCCGTTTCTGCGCCGCAAGATGATCGAGGCGCTGGGCTCGGCCCGCGGCCGCGACCCGCTGGCGCCGATCGACCGGCCGGTGACCGCCGAGGCGCGGGTCGAGGCGGTCGCCTACCTGCAGACGCTGGCCGACCTCGACGGCCTGGGCGATGACCAGGGCGAGCAGCGCGACCTGCTGTCGCGCCTGCTGCACGAGCGGCTCGACGACCACCTGCGGAACATGTTCGGGCTGCTCGCCCTGCTCTTCCCGCCCGAGCCGATCCGGGCGGCGCACCTGAGCGTAGCCTCCGGCGCGCCGACCCGCACCGACGCTCTGGAGTACCTGGACAACACGCTCGGCGGGGAGCTGCGCAAGACGGTGCTGGCGGTGATCGAGGACCGGCCGCTGGTCGACAAGCTGGTCGCAGCCGAGCGCACTCTCGGCGTGCAGCGCCGGGACGGGATCGAGGTGCTGCGCAGCTGCCTCGACTCCGCGCGGTCGCCCGGCCCCGACGGCGAGTTCCTGACCGCCGCGGCGCTCTACCGGATCTACACGGAACGGAGGTCGGCACTGTATCCTGAGGTCGAGCGGCTGGCCGCCGAAGCCACCGATCCGTTCGTCCAGGAGACCGCCGGATGGGTGAGCGCGCGGCTGGCCACGGAGGTCGAGAGGCCTGCCCGATGACCCGGCTGACGCGCATAGAAACGGTGGTCTTCCTGCACGGCGTGGACTTCTTCTCGTCCTGCACCGCCGAGCAGATCCTGCGCATCTCGGCGATCGCCCGCCAGGACCGGCTGGCGGCCGGCGAACGGATCTACGCCCCCGGGGAGCCGGCCGAGCGGCTCTACTGCCTGGTCTCCGGCGAGGTGCAGGTGGGGAACCGCCCCATAGGTCCGCGGCAGACCTTCGGCGTGATCGAGATCCTCAGCGGCAGGCTGCGGGCCGAAGAAGCGGTTGCCCAGCAGGACAGCCTGGTGCTGGCGATCGACGCCGAGGACTTCTTCGACCTGCTGGCCAACAACATCGAAATCGTCAAGGCCCTCTTCCGGCAGCTGCTCAAGCGCCCAGAGGAGCTGGCCGGAAAGGTCGGAGCATGAAGCCGTTCAAACCGCTGGCGCTCGCGCTGATCGCGCTGCTCGTGCCGCTCGTCGCGCCGGCAGCGGACGCGCCGAGAGTAGTCGCGGTGGGCGACGTCCACGGCGAGATCGGGGGGTTCACCGAGGTGTTGCGCGCCGCCGGCGTGCTGGGCGAGGACGGCCGCTGGGCGGGTGGCGACACGGTGCTGGTGCAGACCGGCGACCTGACCGATCGCGGCTCCCAGGTGCGGCAGGTGCTCGACCTGATGATGGCGCTAGACGAGCAGGCTCCCGCGCAGGGCGGCCGTGTCGTTTCGCTGCTCGGCAACCACGAGATCTACAACCTCTCGATCTTCTTCGACACCGATTCGACGCCGGTCGAGGTGTATCACCAGATCTGGAGCGCGTTCGCCGACGAAGAGTCCGAGCGTCGCCGCCGGCAGGCATTTCGGCAGTGGCTGCGCTGGCTGCGCAACTACCGCCAGTGCGGCACGTCGTCGCGCTCGACCTGGATGGCGCAGCGCCCGCTCGGCTACCTCGAGTACGTGGAGGCGATGTCCCCCAAGGGTCGTTACGGCAGCTGGCTGCGCTCGCGGCCCGTGGTGGCCAACGTCGACGGCACCATCTTCCTGCACGGTGGGCTGAGTCCCAAGCTGCTCAAGAACGGCATCTCCTCGATCGACGAGATCAACGCCCGCGCCCGCCAGGAGCTGGAGCAGTTCGACCGCGACCGCGCCCAGCTCATCGCCGACGGGGTGATCCCACCGTTCGCCAACCTCGGCGAGATCTACTGCGCGCTGCAGAAGGACCTGGTCCGGCTGGAGGACGCCAGGGGCTCCAGCGCCCTGCGGCGCGAAGAGCTGCAGGCGCTGCGCGACCGGCTGCCGGGCACGCCGGAGCGGCTGCTGTTCGACCCGGAGGGCCCGGTGTGGTTTCGGGGGATGGCGAGCTACACAAAGGGCGAAGACGAGAAGAAGCTGCAGAAGATCCTGACCGCTTTCGGCGGCGAGCGGGTCGTGGTGGGGCACACGCCGAGTCCGGGCAAGATCCAGGCGCTGCTCGACGGCCGCATCTTCCTGATCGACACCGCGATGGCGTACGGCGCGAAGTACGGCGGCCGGCCGGCGGCGCTCGAGCTCGACGGCGACAGCGCGGTGGCGATCTACGTCGACCGGCGAGAGCGGCTGACGGGCGAGAACGCGCCGGCCGAGGCGCCGAGCGGCGAAGCGGAACCGGCGGCACCCCCGGCGGAAGGCGGTGCGCGACCGGCGGCGGTCGAGCGGGCGCCGTTCGTGGGCCCCGACGGCGTGCCCGGCCATGCCAGCCAGCCGCCGGTGCGGGTGGTCGACGAGGAGTCGCCGCCCGACGAAGGCGGGCGCGCCGGGGACCGCCCGGTCTGGCTGGATGTCGACGGCCAGCCGCTGCCGTTTCAGCAGGACGGCGAGATCGTCGCCTTTCTGAGCCAGGCCGAGGTGGTGGAGCGCGAGGATGTCGGCAGCGGCGTCACCCAGCCCGAGCTTCTGCTGCTCAGGCGCGGCGACGTCCGGGCGCGCGCCATCTTCCACGACATCCACGTCGAGCGCGACCGGCAGCGATTTACGGGCGGCAAGACGGTGATGTTCTTCCGCGACAGCTACATCAACAACGTGGCGGCCTACGAGCTGAGCCGCCTGCTGTGGATCCACAACGTGCCGCCGGCGGTGGTCCGCACGCTGGACGGCCAGAAGGGCTCGGTGCAGCTGTGGGTCGAGAGCGCCAGCACCGAGGCCGACCGCCGCGCCCGCGACTTCGTGCCGCCGGGCAACTGGCGCCTCGCCTGGGACGACATGTGGGTGTTCGACAACCTGATCAACAACATCGATCGCAACCAGGGCAACATCCTGTACGACAGCAGCTGGAAGCTGGTCCTGATCGACCACACCCGCGCCTTCGGGCGGATCAAGAAGCTGCCGGATCCCGACCGCGTGCGGCGCGTCTCGCGGCGGCTGTGGCGGCGCATGCAGGAGGTCGGCGACGAGCGGTTGAACAGCGCGCTCGACCCGTTTCTCGGGGTCTACGAGCTGCGCGCCCTGACGGCGCGCCGGATCAAGCTGCTACAGCTGATCCGCCAGCGCATCAACGACCAGGGCGAGGCGGAGGTGCTGCGCTCCTACGCCGAAGCCGCGCGCGGCGACGAGCCGGCTCCCGACCTGCCGCCGGCGCCCGCCGGCTGAGCTCTTACCAGCGCGGCTGGCTGGCGATCAGCCTGCCGGCGTCGGCTTCGCTCAGCGGCTTCGAGAAGTAGAAGCCCTGGCCGAACTCGCAGCGCATCTCGCGCAGCTTGGCGAGCTGGTCGGCCGTCTCGAGCCCCTCGGCCGCCACCCGCATGCCCAGGTTGCGGGCCAGCGCCACTATGGTGCCGACGATGTGCGACTTGCCGTTGCGCTCGGTCATGTGGCTGACGAACGAGCGGTCGATCTTGATGGTGTGGGTCGGCAGCCGGTGCAGGTAGCTGAGCGACGAGTAGCCGGTGCCGAAGTCGTCGATGTGCAGCTCGACGCCGACCTCGCGCAGCTGGCGCATCTTCTCCACCGCCGACTCGGCGTCCTCCATGATCATGCTCTCGGTGATCTCGAGCCGCAGCCGGCCCGGCGCCAGCCCGGTCTCCTCGAGGATGGCGCGGATGCGGCTCACCAGCTCCCCCTGGCGGAACTGCTTGCCCGACAGGTTGACGCTCACCGCCAGCTCGTGGTCCGCCGGGAAGCCCAGCTGCCAGGCCGCGGTCTGGCGGCAGGCCTCACGCAGCACGCACCAGCCGAGCGGCACGATCAGGCCGGTCTCCTCGGCCACCGGGATGAACTGCTCGGGGTAGACCAGGCCGCGCTCCGGATGCTGCCACCGCACCAGCGCCTCGAAGCCCTCCAGCCGGCCTTTCGACAGCGCGACGATCGGCTGGTAATGGACGCGGAACTCGTTGCGGCTGACGGCGCGCCGCAGGTCGGTCTCCAGGCTGAGCAGCTCCACCGCGCGGCGGTGCATCTCCTGGTCGAAGATGGCGTGGCGGGCCTTGCCCAGCGACTTGGCGCGGTACATCGCGGTATCGGCGTCGCGCAGCACCTCCTCCGGCCGATCGTAGCCGGTGGAGCTGAGCGCGATACCGATCGAGGCGCTGGTGAACACTTCGTGTCCCTGCAGGTCGAACGGCCGCCCGAGCTCCTCGTTGATGCGCTCGGCGATGCGGGTGGCGTCGCTCGGGTCCTCGATGCCGTCGGCCAGCACCGCGAACTCGTCGCCGCCGAGCCGCGCCACGGTGTCGCCCGGCCGCAGGAACGAGCGGAACCGCCGGGCGATGCTCACCAGCAGCAGATCGCCGACCGCGTGTCCCAGGCTGTCGTTGACGTTCTTGAACCGGTCGAGGTCCATGAACAGCACCGCGAACTGGTGCTCAGGCCGGCGCTTGGTCTGGGCGATGGTCACCCCCAGCCGGTCCATGAACAGCGCCCAGTTGGGCAGGTCGGTCAGAGCATCGTGCATGGCGTCGTGCAGCAGCTGCTTCTCGGTCATCTTGCGGGCGTGCACGTCGGTCAGCGAGCCGGCCATGCGGCATGGCTTGCCGTTGGGGCCGCGCACCGCGATGCCGCGGCTCAGCATCCACTGGTAGCCGCCGTCGCGGTGGCGCATGCGGTGCTCGTGCTTGAAGTGGCGCGTGCGGCCCGCCAGGTGGTCGCTGATCTCCTGCTTGAGCCGCTCCACCTCGTCGGGGTGGACGCGGCTGAACCACTCCTCGGGGCTGAGAGTGATCTCGTCCTCGGTGAAACCGAGCATCTCTTTCCAGCGCGGCGAGAAGTAGATCTCGTCGGCTTCGAGATCCCAGTCCCACAGCCCGTCGTTGGCGCCGCTGATCGCCAGCGCGTACCGCTCCTCGCTGACGCGCAGCGCCTCTTCGTAGTTCTTGCGCTCGATGGCGTAGCGGATCGAGCGGTTGAGCAGCGTCGAGTCGACCCGGCTCTTGACCAGGTAGTCCTGCGCCCCCTCGCGCACCGCGCGCAGGGCGAGCAGGGCGTCGTCGTGGCCGGTCATCACCACGATCGGCACGTCGGGCCGCTTGTCGTAGGCGCGCTCGAAGGTCTCGATGCCGCTCGAATCGGGCAGCGTCAGGTCGAGCAGGACGATGTCGAAGACCTGGCTCTCCAGGCTCTCCAGACCGGTCTCGAGCCGGTCGCGACGGGTCACCTCGTAGGTTGCCGAGCGGGTGTTGGAGAGGTAGATCTCCACCAGGCGGGCATCGCCCGCGTTGTCCTCGATGAGCAGAACTCGGATCGGCCGCTCGTCCATCAGCCGCGCCCGCCTGCTCCCGCCGGCCGCACGGCCACCGCCGGCTGCCCCTCCGCCGGTTCGCCGATCGGCAGCGTGAAGCGGAAGGTGGTTCCCGTGCCGGGCTCCGATTCGGCCCAGATCCGGCCGCCGTGCCGCTCGACGATGCGCTGGCACAGGCTCAGCCCGAGCCCCGTGCCGGGCAGCTCGGGGTTCAGCCGGCGGAAGGCCCGGAAGACCTCCTTCAGCTGATCGGCTGGCATACCGATGCCGTTGTCCCGGATCGAGAACAACCAGTCGTTTCCTTTCTTCTCGGCGGAGATGCGCACCTGCGGCGGGGAGCTGCCGCGGAACTTGATGGCGTTGGCGAGCAGGTTCTGGAAAATCTGGACTAGCTGGGCACGGTCCCCGAGAACGGTCGGCAGACCTCCGCGCTCGATTTTCGCTCCGCTCTCCTCGATGGCGGCAAGCAGGTTGTTCGCCGCCTCATCTACAAGGGTATTGCAGTCGCAAGCCTCGAAGGCACGAGCTTCTGTATCCAGTCGCGTGAACTTTAGCAGATCTTCGACCAGTCGACGCATCCGGCGAGCGCCGTCGCGCATGAAGCCGAGGCCCTCGGCGAGTTGCTCGCCGGCCACCTCGGCCCCACCGTCGGCCAGCAGCTCGCCGTATTTCTCGACCATCCGCAGCGGCTCCTGGAGCTCGTGCGCGGCGACCGAAGCGAACTCGGAGAGCCGCCGGTTGGTCGACTGCAGCCGCTCCACCTCGTCTCCGAGCTCCAGCTCGCGCTCCTTGAGGAAGCTGACGTCGCTCACCAGCACGTCGATCACGATGTCGCCGTCGACGTCGAGCAGCAGCACCTCGGTGAGGCTCAGCCAGACGCTCGAGCCGTCGGGCCGCCGCACCTCGACCTGGCGCGACTGCAGCTCGCCGCGCTCGCTCAGTCGCTCCAGCAGGCTCTCCCGCCCCTCCTTGCGGAAGTGGGGCGCCGGCAGGTCGATCTTGAGCGCCTCCTGCACCGAGTTGACGCCGAGCAGACGCAGCAGAGCCGGGTTCGACTCGATCAGACGCTCGTCGAGCGTCGAGCGGAAAACGCCGACGTTGGCGCGGTCGAGCAGCGTCTGCAGCCACGGCTCGCTGCGCGCCACCAGCCGCCGCTGACGGGCCCGATCGACCGCCTGCTCGACCGCCTGCGGCAGCCGCAGGTAGCCGGTCGAGGACTTGAAGACGAAGTCGGCGAGTCCCGCCTTCATCGCCTCGACGACGTCGGGCACCTCGGCGCCGGCGGTGAAGAACAGCACCGGGATCTCGGGATGGCTGTCGCGCACGGCCGCCAGCAGGGCGGGCCCGTCCGACCAGCTGAGCTGGAACTCGCACACCAGCACGTCGAAGCCGCCGGTGCCGAGGGCGCGCGCGAAGTCGGCCGCCTTCGACACCTCCTCGAGACGCGCCGCCGGCAGGTGACGGGACAGCACGGTCGCCGCCAGCGCGCGATCCTGCGCGTTCTCGTCGACCAGCAGTATTCGAGGTCCGGTGTTCAGCTTGGTTTCTCCCAACCGGGGTGGCGGGCGGCGCCGCCGGGATCTGGCCACGGCCCCGCGGGTTGAGCAGTCTCCTCGACCCGACGGGAAGCCCTCCGATATCGACCGTCAGGATACGTAGGGTACGTCAGGAGATCGTCAAAGAGGGAATAGACGAATAGCTATAGCGCGATCTGCCCGAAAGAGGCCACAATAGGGGCATGCCGCACGAGATCCTGACCCTCGAGCCGGCGGGCGCCGGCCTGCACGAGATTACCGCCGAAGTCGCCGCCGTGGTGGCCCGCGGCGAGCCGCGCGACGGCGTATGCACACTGTTCCTGCAGCACACCTCCGCCAGCCTGACGGTGCAGGAGAACGCCGACCCCTCGGCGCGGCGCGACCTCGAGGCCTGGCTGGAGCGGCTGGTGCCGGAGAACGACGCGCTGTTCACCCACACCGCGGAAGGGCCCGACGACATGCCGTCGCACGTCAAGGCGGCGCTCACCGCAACCTCGCTGTCGATCCCGTTCGCCGACGGCCGGCTGCTGCTCGGGCGGTGGCAGGGGATCTTCCTTTGGGAGCATCGGCGGCGGCCGCGAGCGCGGAAGCTGGTTGTGCACCTCGGGGCGTGAGACGAGGGCGCGCGTGCGGACCGTGGTCGTGTGCCGCGGTTGGTGCTGAGGTCCCTCGCTGGCGCTCGGGATGACAGCGGCGAAGAGCACCCGTGTCGGACGCCCACGGTGCTCAGCACCCGCGGATCCGACCCCCGGCGCTGCAAGCGAAAGTCATCCTGAGCGCAGCGAAGGACCTCAGCACCAACCCCGGCAAGCGCATCACGGTTCATCGACTGAGCTCCCCCTTGACACAGGGACCCGATCCCTATATAAAACGAACGGTCGTTCTTTCATGCCGAAGATCTCGCAGCGTCGTCTGGAGGCTCGCCGGAGGGGAATCGTCCGGGCGGCGGCGCGGTGCGTGGCTCGGCGGGGGGTGGCGGGGACCGGGATGCGGGAGGTGTTCCGGGCCTCGAACCTGAGCCCGGGGGCGGTCTACCGGTACTTCGCCGGCAAGCGGGAGCTGCTGGCGGCGGTGGCGGCCGAGGCGCCGCTGGCAGCCGATCGGCTGGTGGGCGCCCTGGACGGGGAGGAAGATCCGGCCAGGCTGCTGCGGGTGGCGGCGGAGGGGGGTGAGGCGGAGCGGCTGGAGCTGGGACTGCGGGCCGCGGCGCTCGACGACGAGGGGCTCGGCTCGATGCTGGCGGCGCGCCGCCGGGCCTCGCTCGAGGAGCTGGCAGCCAGCGACGCGGTGCGGCGGCGGGCCCGACGGCTGGGGTGGACCGCGGAGCGGCTGGCGCGGCTGCTGCTGGCGGTCGCCGACGGTCTGTGGCTGACGGCGCTGCTCGAGCCGGCGGAGGCCGCCGGCCAGACCGGCGAGGACGCGGCGCGGCTTCTGGCCGACGCCGAGCGCGTTAGATCGTGACGCCGACCGCCCGCCGCAGCGCCAGGATGGCGGCGAACAGCAGCAGCAGGTAGATCGCCCACCAGGGCAGCTCCAGCCCCAGCAGTGCGATCGTGCGCACCGGGTACGACAGGGTCACCTCGGTGAACGGCCCGTCGGCCGGCAGCGGTGGCTCGGCGGGATAGAGCAGCTGGTCGAGCAAGCCGGTGTCGACGCGGCGCGGCGAGCGGCGCACCACTCCGTCGCCGGCGTGCACCGACTTGCTCACCGAGTCCTCACCGAAGCGCAGCTCGACCACGTAGTCGCCCGGCTGGCTCGCCGCCACCCGCCAGGCGGCGCGCCGCTGGCCCGGCATCCACACCGGCGGCGTCTGCTGCTCGAGCCCCGCGGGCAGCACCAGCCCGAGCTCGGGGCGCGCCTCGCCCAGCTCCTCGACCGCCCGCTCGGAGAAGGCGGCCTCGAGGATCGCCGGCTCGCCGGGCTCGAGGCCGCGGTAGCCGTAGTGGAACTCGAGCTGCGCGAATAGCAGCACCAGCGGCGGCACGATGAACAGCATCGGCGGCAGCGACAGCCAGAGGTAGCCGAGGTTGTGGCGCAGGATCTCGAGCTGGGCCCGCAGGATGGCGCGCAGGTCGTCGTTGTACAGCCGGATCTCGAACAGCCCGGCGTGGATCTTGCGCTTGACCTCGGCCAGCGCCTGCTGGTTGGAGGTCGCTTTGAACACCAGCAGCATCGGCAGCGCGGTGACCAGCGACACCACCGCCAGCCCCGCCCACGGCGACAGGCCGCGGAAGGGATAGAGCAGGCCGTCGACGGCGGCCCGCAGCACCGCGTTGAGGATCGACATCGGCAGAGGTCAGGAGATGTAGCCGAGGCCCCGCAACCGCTTGCGGATCTCCTCCTCGCTCTCCGCGCCGTCGAGCTTGGCCAGCTCCTTCTCGAGCGCGTGGGTGATGAACTCCTCGGGCGAGGAGTAGCCCGCGATCTCGGAGTAGCGCCGCACCCTGGCGATCAGCTCCTTGTCCAACTTGATTCTCGCTCCAAACATCGTCTCGTCTCCCGCCGGCCGGGCGTCGTCAACGGGCGGCCAGCTTGTCTGCGCGCGGGAACTGCGCGATACCGAACTCGGCCACCAGGGCTCCCGGCAGGTCGGTGAGCCGGCCAACCGGCCGCGACAGCGGCCGGTTGCTGAGCAGCACCCCGGGAACCGTGCGGTGATCCATGCAGTGGTCGCCCGGCCAGTCTTCTAGGTTGTCCGAGAACACCTCGCCGGTGAAGTCGCCGAGCGCCGACTTGCCCGACCCTCGCGTGCCCTTGGCGTAGCCCACCTGGAGGTCCGGGCCGATCTCGAGGTAGCCGCGGTCGCGATACTGCTCGCTGAAGAACGCCTCGGTGACCGCCGGCTCGCCGGTCGCCGGGTCGGCGGTGGCGAGCAGCTCGCGCGCGATCTGCTCGAGCAGCGCCTGGCGCTCGGCGGGCGGCACGATGCCGTCCCTCTCGCGCCCCGCGAGGTTCAGGTAGAGACCGTTCAACCCCAGCCCGTAGGCCCGGGTGCGGCTCCAGTCGACGTTGCGGAACAAACCCGGATCGGGCCGGTCCGGGTCCTCGAGCACCAGGTAGCCACGCTCCTTCAGCCACTCGTTGAGGTGCATCACCCGCCGCCAGCTGGTGAAACCGTGGTCCGACATCACCACCAGGGTGGTGTCGTCCCCGATCCGCTCGAGGGTGGCGCCGACCACCGCATCGAGCTGCTCGTAGATGCCCGGGATGACGTCGGCGTAGCGCGGGTCGCGCTCGGCATCGTAGGCAGGATGGCCGGGATCGAGGGTCTGCCACAGCACATGCGACACCTGGTCGAGGTTGCCGAAGTAGTAGAACAGGAAGCCCGACTCGAAGCGGTCCAGGACCCACTCGTACTGCTCGATGAACTGGCGGCCGGTGAACTCGGCCTGCGCCAGGAACTCGTCCCGGTCGAGCACGCCCGCCTCGAGCGCCTTGGTGTCCTCCGGCATCCCCTGGGTGTAGTAGCGGCCGGTCGGCGTCATCAGCTCGGCGGCGAACCCGTCCGGCGTCGAGATCGGCATGGCCGGGCTGGCAGGGTCGATCTGGAACGGCGTCACGTACAGCTCGAGCTCGGGCCGCACCGCCTTGAGGTAGAAGCGCGCCGCCACCGGCAGCTCGCCGAGCGGCAGCGGGAAGGCCACCGGGACCCAGTCGCTCCACTCGCCCACCTCGAGGATCCTCTGCTCCTCGCCCACCACCAGCTTGGCCACCGGCCGCTCGGCGTCGACGTAGACCGAGAACTCGGTCGACAGCTGGGGCTCTCCCGGCTGGCACGGGTCCGGCGGCCCGTACAGGGTGCCCTCGGCGGTGCCCTGCCAGTAGTCCAGCGGATAGATCTCGCCGCCGGAGATCGACTCGTCCTCGAAGGCGAACAGCTCGGAGGTGTAGAAGGCGAACTCGCCCGGAGAGCCCAGGATGTCGGGCGTGCCCATGCCGCTGAGCTCGCGGCTGGCGGTGCCCGACGGCGGGAAGTTGGCCGGCATCCGCACGATCCAGCTCTCGACCCCGTGCTCCTCGAGCACCTCCCAGAACGGCTGGCCGCGGCGCAGCAGCTCGACGCTACCGCCCACCGGGAACTTCCAGCGGCCGACGCCGACGCACCTCTCCGCCGCCTCGGCGCGGCTGGTCGACAGGTACGGCGTCATGGTGGCGGGATCGCGGTGGACGAAGTCGAAGATGCCGTGGCCGCCGGCGTCGAGGCCGGTGATGAACTCCGACCAGGCGACCGGGCTCTGCGGCGGCACCGAGGTCTCGAGCGGCGCGAAGCCGCCGCTCTCCGCCAGCCGCGCCAGGTTGGGCAGCCGCCCCTCGGCCATCAGGTGACGGACCATCTGGTAGTCCATGCCGTCGAAGCCGAGCACGATGACGCTGCGCCCGCCGGCCTCGCCGCGGCCGGCGGAGCAGCCGGCCAGCGCCGCCAGCGCCACCACCGGCAGGCCGGCCGCCGCCAAAAGGCGCCGCAGCCGAACGCCGCTCACCGGCCGCCTCCCCCACCGGCCCCGGGCTCGCCGGCGAACAGCTGCTTGCCCTCCATGTGGGCCGGCGGCTCGATACCGAACAGCTTGAGGGCGGTGGGCGCGACGTCGATCAGCGCCGGGTCGTCGGCGTCGATGGCGCGGTTCGAGAAGATCACCCCCGGCACCTGGCGGGGATCGACGCAGTGGTCGCCGCTCCACGCCTTGACGTTGTCCTCGAACACCGGTCCGGCGACCACGCCGGTGGCGCAGTCCCACGAGGTCCGGTAGCCGGAGTTGTAGCCGATCAGCAGGTCCGGGGCGTTGCCCTTGTAGGGGCCGCGGTAGATCTCGGCGGTGTCGAACACCTCGGTGATGCCCACCTCGCCGGTCTCCTCGTCGACCAGCCCGTTGAGCTTACCGATGATCTCGGCCTTGAGCGCGTCGGCCTCGGCACCGCGCTCGACGATGCCCTCCGACTCGCGGCCGGCGAGGTTCAAGAACATCCCGGTCAACCCGACGGCGTAGGCTCGTGTCGCCGTCCAGTCGACGTCGCGCAGCCACTCGGCGCCGCCGTCCGCGCCCGGCTTGAGCTTGAGGTAGCCGTTGGCCGCCAGCCAGCTGTTCAAGTTGATGCCGCGCCGGAACGAGGTGAAGCCATGGTCCGAGAGGACCAGCAGGAGATCGCCGTCGCGCAGCCGGTCGAGCGCCTTGCCCACCAGCCGATCGTTGTGCCGGTAGAGCTGCTCGATCGCGTCGCGATGCTCGGCCTGCTCGCGGCCCTTACCGGCCGGGTGGCCGTCCTCGAGGTAGCGCCAGAACATGTGCTGGATGCGGTCGGTGGCGTCGAACACGCACACCAGCGAGCCGAACCGCAGGCGGTCCATCGAGGCGAAGAACATCTCCTCGCGCTCGCGGTCGATGTCGTAGGTCATCTCGAGGAAGGTCGCGTCGTCGATCACGCCCTCGTTGAGCGCCCAGGTGTCCTCGGCCAGGCCGAGGGTCGAGTACGGCCCGATGCGCTTGGCCAGGTAGGTGGCGTAGTAGGACGGGTGGGAGACCGGCATCGCCGGCTTCTCGGGGTCGAGGCTGATCGGCGTCATGTACAGCGACACGTGGCCGTCGGCGGCAGGCTCGCCGGCCTCGAGCAGCTGCAGCCGGCAGAGGCCGGCGACCTTGATGCCGGGCGCCGCCTTGAACGACAGCGGAACCCAGCCGGTGAGCTTGCCGCGCTCGAGCTCCACCACTTCGCCGCCAAGCGTCAGCCGCGGTCCGCGGCCGTTGCCGCCGAGCTCGAGCGCCAGTGGCAGCTCGAGCGGCGGGCTGCCTTCGAGGAACAGGTTCTCCGGCCCCTCGATCACCGCCTCCCAGCGGCCGTTGCCGTTGCCGGTGAGCGGCACCCTGAGGCCGCCCTCCTTGAACTTCTCGCTCGCCGAGCGGGTGGTGAACAGCAGGAAGGTCCCCTGGCTGCCGAGCAGATCCGGCACGCACATGGCGCTCAGCTGGGCGCCGTAGAAGCGGTCCGGCGGGAAGGTGATCGGCACCCGCAGAACCGTGCTCCAGATGTCGTGCTCGCCGAGCACGGTCCAGAACGGCTTCGACCGGCGCAGCAGACGGAGGTCGGGGCGTCCCAGCGGGATGCGGTACCTGCCGAGCTTCAGGAACCGCTCCACCGAGCCGATGTGGGTCGACGACAGGGTCGGCAGGTAGGTCCGCAGGTCACGGTCCAGGAAGTCGAAGATGTTGTGCTTGGCGGGGTTGGCGCCGGTGGCGAACGACGACCAGGCCACCGGCGAGACCGACGGGAAGGTCGTGGCCAGCCGCCGGTAGCCGCCCATCTCCGCCAGCCGCTCGAAGTTGGGCAGCTTGCCCTCGGCCATGAAGCGGTCGGTGAGGCGCGGATCCTGGCCGTCCAGGCCGAGCACGATGAGGCGCTTGATGACCGGCTTCGACTGCCGCCGCCGGCGCAGCAGCCGCCACAGCGTGCGCAGCGGCCAGACCAGCAGCGACACCAGCGCCAGGATGATCGTCACGAAGACGACCAGGAACGACGACACCAGCGCGAAGCCGGCGCCCGGCCCGACGTAGGCCGCCGCCGGCGAGGCGACAGTCGCCATCAGCAGCCCGGCCGCCGCCAAACGGCCGACGGCACGGGATGAGGCTCTTCCCCGAATGCGAATCACCTGGACCTGTTGAGGAGTGATGTGTGCCCTGCTGGCCAGCCCATGCCGGCGGGGCGGGATGCGTTCCCAACCGCTATGCTATACAGCGGCGCCGGTTCCCCGCCGCCGCCGGACAACCACCAGACCCTATCAGAATCCCTGGAACGAACCGAGATGCCGATCGACCTCAGGGCCGGCTACCGCCGGCTGCGCTACGGCCGCCCGATCGTGGTGGTCTCCGGGCTGCCGCGGTCGGGCACCTCGATGGCCATGAAGATGCTCGAGGCCGGCGGCCTGCCGCGGGTGACCGACGGTCTGCGGCAGGCCGACGACGACAACCCGAAGGGCTACTTCGAGTACGAACCGGTCAAGAACCTCGCCCGCACCAGCGACAAGTCGTGGCTGACGGCGGCGCGCGGCAAGGGCGTCAAGATCATCTCCTATCTGCTCAAGGAGCTGCCGCCGAACCACAACTACCGCGTGATCTTCATGCGCCGCGACCTGCGCGAGATCCTGGCCTCGCAGGCCAAGATGCTGGAGCGGCGTGAAGAGGCTTCCGAGACCGCCGACGAGCGCATGATGGAGCTGTTCGAAAGCGACCTGTGGCGGGCCAGCTACCTGCTCAAGCACGGTCCGCAGTTCCGCGTCCTGCCGGTGCACTACGCCGACGCGCTGGCCGAGCCGGAGGCCGAGGCGAGGCGCATAGACGCCTTCGTCGGCGGCGGGCTCGACGTCGCCCGCATGGCGGCGGCGGTCGACCCCGCGCTCTACCGCAACCGCGCCTGAGAGCGCGGCGCCGCCGACCGCGCCAGCTCGGCCTCGGCCGCCAGATGCCCGAACGCCGGCCAGTCGGGCGCGGCGACGATCTCCTCGAAGATACGGCGCGCCTCGTCGGCCTGGCCGGCCAGCAGGTGCCAGACGCCCACCCCGTAGGCCACCGTCGCGAAGCCGACGCCGCCGCGCTCGCGCGCCGCGGCCAGCTCCTCGTCCGGCGACAGGTCGCCTTTGAACAGCAGCAGCAGCCTCTGGTAGTCGTGGTTCTCGAGCAGCTCGAGCTCGTGGCGCACCGGCCCGAGCACCTTGACGGCCTCGGCCTCCCGTCCCAACCGCCGCAGCGCCAGGTAGCGCCAGTAGGTGCAGGCGATGAACATGTCGGTGCTGCGCGACGCCTGCTGGCAGCGCTGGTAGGCGTCGGCGGTGCGTTCCAGCTCACCGCGCAGGTAGTAGGCCAGGCCCAGGTGGTACCAGATGTTGGAGTGGAGCGTGCTGGTCGGGATGCCGGCCGGATTGGGCAGGCCGTCGGGCTCCACGCGATCGCTCTCGCCTTCCACCAGCCGCGCCGCCAGCTCCAGGTCGGCCACCGCCAGGTCGAGCCGGCGCAGGGTCAGATGCCGGTGGCCGCGATGGCGTAGCAGCCTGGGTTCGTCGGGATGGGCGGCCAGAACCGAGCCGTACAGCTCGACCGCCTCGCGAAACCGCCCCAGGTAGGCGGTGCGGCGCGCCACCCAGATCAGCGCGTCGACGCTGCCCGGCGCGGCCTCGAGCTCGGCGCGGGCAGCGGCCAGCAGCTCCTCCTGCTGCCGGCGGAACTCCTCCGGCAGCGGCGGGCGCACCAGCGGCGCACCGAGCAGCGAGGTGGCCTCGAGCGGCGCGGCCGGCGGCGGCGGCTCCACGGTGGCCGCGGGGCCCGCGCCGGCGCACGCCACCACCACCGGCAGGCAGACGGCGGCGAGGCATCGGAAGCGCATGATGGAGGCTGGCGGCTGTGCGACCGGCCGGTCGCCGGCGGACCGATCCCCGGTGGACCGTTCGCTGGCGGAGGGGGCCCGGGCTCTGCGACTATACGCCAGCCGTGATCGCCACCGTCGTCCACCTGCACGGCCTCGGCTCCTCGCCGCGCTCGCCCAAGGCGCTGGCGCTGGCCCGCCGGCTCGAGCCGCTCGGCGTGCGCTACCGGGTGCCCGACCTCGAGGTGCCGAGCTTCGAGCGCATCACCTTGAGCGCGGTGATCGAGCGCGCCGCCGCCGAGCTCGCGGCGGCCGGCGACGGGCCGCTCGCCCTGGTCGGGTCGAGCTTCGGCGGGCTGGCGGCGCTCCATCTGGCCGACCGCCGGCCGCGCGTCGCCGCCCGGGTGGAGCGGATGGCGCTGCTGGCGCCGGCTCTCGACCTGGGCGAGGGCCGCGAGCGGCAGCTCGACGGCGACTGGCTCGAGCGGTGGCGCAGCGACGGCTTTCTGGAGCTGCCCCACTCGGCGAGCGGCAGCCCCCGCCCGGTGCACTACGGCCTGGTCGAGGACCTGCGCCGCTACGACAGCTACGCGGTGCGGGTCGGCATGCCGATCCTGATCTATCATGGCCGCCGGGACGAGAGCGTTCCCTACCAGCAGAGCGTCCGCTTCGCCGACCGCCGGCCCAACGTCACCTTGCGCCTCCTCGACACCGACCACAGCCTGGACGGCGAGATGGACGCCGTCGCCGACGGCCTCGTCGAGTTCTTCGGGGTGGGCCGGCGGTGACCGCTCCCCGCTTGCTGCTGGCGTCGAGCTCGCGGGTCCACGGCAGCGGCTACCTCGACCACCTCGAGACGGCGCTCGGCGAGCTGCTGGCCGGCGCCAGCCGGCTGCTGTTCGTGCCGTACGCGCTGGCCGACCAGGCCGGCTACGCCGCGCGCGCCAGGGAGCGGTTCGCCGCGATGGGCGTGGAGATGGACTCGATCCACGAGGCGGACTCGGCGGCGGCGGCGGTCGAGCGCGCCGAGGCGGTGTTCGTCGGCGGCGGCAACACCTTCCGGCTGCTCGACCGGCTGTACCGAGAGCGGCTGCTGGCGCCGCTGCGCGAGCGGGTGGCGGGCGGCATGCCGTACTCCGGCGCCAGCGCCGGGTCGAACCTCGCCGGCCCGAGCATCCGCACCACCAACGACATGCCGATCGTCTACCCGCCGAGCTTCGACGCGCTGGCGCTGGTGCCGTTCCAGATCAACCCCCACTACATCGACCCCGACCCGGACTCGACCCACATGGGCGAGACGCGCGACACCCGGCTCAACGAGTACCACGAGGAGAACCCACTACCGGTGGTCGCGCTGCGCGAGGGCGCCATGGTGCGGGTCGAGGGCCGCCGCATGACCCTCGAGGGCGGGCCCGGGGGCAAGCTGTTCCGCCGCGGCCAGCCGTCCGTGGAGCTCGCCGCCGGTACGCGGCTCGACCGGATCCTGGACACCGACTCGGGGAGCTGAGCCACGGCCGCGGCCGTGCCGCCGTCCGCGTGCGGGCGAGCCGGGGTACGCCCGCCCTCGCGGGTGCCGAGATCCCTCGCCGGGCTCGGGACGACGGGTGCCGTGCAGCGCAGGTGCCGACCGGGTGTCGGCGATCCGTCGCAGCGCAGCGGCCCACGGTGAGGCATGCCGGAGTCGGGGCCGAGGCCTCTCGCTACGCCCGGTACGACGGGTCCCAGACGGTCCCCGATCGAGCGGCGAGGTCCCCCGCCGCCCGAACAGCCGCCGCGCTCCGCCCCCAGGTCGTGTAACATCGCCGGTTCATCCCCGGCCGGGCTTCGGCCCAGCGGGCACCGCGCCCGCAAAGGAGGGCGACATGACCGTTGCCGCAATCCGCTCGAACACCACCGGAATCGCCTCCATCGGGCTCCACTTCCCGCCGCTCGCCATGCGGGTGGCGGAGCTGGCGCCGCTGCGCCAGCAGGACCCCGAGAAGTACACCCGCGGCCTCGGCTGCCAGGAGATGTCGCTCTGCCCACCCGGCTACGGGGTGGTCGAGCTCGCCACCGAGGCGGCGCGGCGCGCCCTCGACCGCTGGCAGGGCGACCCCGAGGCGATCGGCATGCTGGCGGTGGGCACCGAGTCGGGGGTCGACATGAGCCGTCCGCTGAGCGCCTGGGTGGCCGAGCGGCTCGGGCTGCGCGGCGCGGTGCGCTCCTACGAGGTCAAGCACGCCTGCTACGGCGGCACCCTGGCGGTGCGCCAGGCGGCGGAGTGGAAGCTGTCCGGCGCCGCCGGCGACCGTGCCGCGCTGGTGGTGGCGGCCGACGTGGCGCTGTACGAGCAGGGCGATCCCGGCGAGCCGACCCAGGGCGCCGGCGCGGTGGCGATGGTCATCGACCAGCCGGAGGTGGCCGCCATCGACCCGGTCTCCTACCCCTACAGCGAGCCCGCCTTCGACTTCTGGCGGCCGATCGGCGACAGCTACCCGCGGGTCGACGGGCCGCTCAGCCTCGACTGCTACAAGCGGGCCGCCGAGCGCTGCTTCCAGGCGCTGGTCGGCAAGCGCGACCCCGAGGCGGTGCTGTCCGAGCTGGCGGCGATCTGCTTCCACGTGCCGTTTCCCAAGATGGTGCGCAAGGCGGTCGAGCGGGTGGGCGAGCTGTTCGGCTGGAGCGCCGAGCGCATCGAGACGTTCTTCCGCGACAAGGTCGATCCGACGATGCTGTGGAACAGCCTGTGCGGCAACGCCTACACCGCCAGCCTGTGGATCTCGGTGGCACGGGCGCTGGGCGGCCTCGAGGCCGGTCAGAAGGTGGCCGCGTTCTCCTATGGCTCCGGCTTCGGCGCCGAGCTGCTGATGCTCGAGGCCGGGCCGGCGGCGGCGGCGGCGGCGTGGTCGGAGGACGTGGAGCGCGATCTCGGCGCGCGCCGCAAGATCGGCGGCGAAGACTACCAGCGCTTCCGCGCCTGAGGACGCAGCGCCATATGCCGCAGTCGCCGCGCCGAGCTCGACGACGCGCCACCGGCAGCCTGCTCGCCACGCTGCTGGCGGCCGGCTGCGTGCCGCTCACCCCCTACCGCGAGATCCGCCTGCAGCTGCCCACCGACCGCCTGGTCGAGGTCGACGGCCGCCCGGTGCACGTCGTGCAGCGCGGCGAGGGCGAGCCGCTGGTGCTGCTGCACGGTTTTGGTGCCTCCACCTACTCCTGGCGGCTGGTGGTGCCGGAGCTGGCCGAGCGCTACCGCACGGTGGCCATCGACCTGAACGGCTTCGGCTTCTCCCAGCGGCCGGCGGAGGCGGCAGCCTACACCGTCGCCGGCCAGCTGGCCACCGTGCTCGCCGTGCTCGACGAGCTCGGTATCGACAGCGCGCACCTGGCCGGCCACTCCTACGGCGGCGCGCTGTCGCTGCACCTCGCCTGGCGCCATCCCGAGCGCGTGCGGTCGCTGATCCTGATCGACAGCGCCGGACCCGAGTACCCGTGGGAGCGGCGCTATCCGCTGGCCGCCGTGCGGCCGCTGATCTCGGCGTTCGTCCGCGTCTACGGCCTGCGGCGCTCGTCGGTGCGGAAGGGGCTCGAGCGCTCGTTCGCCGACGACGGCCAGGTGACCGAGGAGCTGATCGACGCCTATTTCGAGCGCGTCAAGGTGAGCGGCGCCGGCCGCGCCTACTACCACCTGTCGGCGCCGACGCGCGAGCCGCGGGAGCTGCCCGAGCTGGAGCGGCTGGCGGTGCCGACGCTGGTGGTGTGGGGCTCGGAGGACGTACTGATCGGCCAGGAGTACGGCAGGCAGGCGGCGGAGCGCATGCCGGCCGCCGAGTTCCGGCTGATCGAGGGCGCCGGCCACATCCCGCTCGAGGAGGCTCCCGACCGGCTGGCCGGCCTGATGCTCGAGTTTCTCGACCGCCAGCCGAGCGCCGCGCCGCGAGCCACCACCGGGCGGTAGCCGACGCGGCCGCCGGCGCTGTCCGGGGCTACTCGCCTGCCGCCGGCGGCTTCGGCCGCGCCGCGCCCGCCGGCGGCTCCTCCGCCTGCCCCGCCTGCCGTCCCAGGTACTCGGGCAGCCTGACGCCGACGTTGCGCGTCAGCTCGTGCAGCGGCGGCAGCGCGCCCACCAGGCTGGACAGGAAGTCGGCGGTTGCCGACTTGCCACCGCCGGCGCCCTTGCCGCTCTCCCAGACGGTGACCGAGTCGATCTTCAGATTGGAGATCGCCTTGACCTGCTCCTGGACCAGCTTCGGCAGCTGCTCGGTGACCAGCAGCAGCGCCGCCAGCTCGGGGTTGTCGCGCGCCGCGCGCACCAGGCTGTCGAAACCCTCGGCCTTGCGCGCCAGGATCGCCTTGAGACCCGCCGCCTCGGCCTCCATGACGGCGCGCAGGCCGTCGGCCTCGCCCTGGCGCAGCCGGCGCACCTTCTCGGCCTCGGCCTCGGCCAGCACCTCGATCTCCCGCTTCTTGATCTCGGCCGGCACCACGACGTTGGCCGCCTGGGTGGCCTCCTCGCGCTTGGCGCGCTCGCGCTCGGCGAGCTCCTCGGCCCTGTAGGCCTCCTCCAGCGCCTGAGCGGTCTTGACCGACTCGGCGATGCTGGCGAGCTTCTCGGCCTCGGCCTCCGCCTGGCGGCGTTTGGCGTCGGATTGCGCCACCTTGATCTTGGACTCGTTCTCGCCCTCGACCGCGGTGGCCTGCGCCTGCGCCACTCGGATGCGCTTGTCGCGGTCGGCCTCGGCGGCGCCGATGGCTCCGCCGCGCTCCTCGTTGGCGACCTTGATCTTGGCCTCGTTGATGGCGCGGGCCGCCGCCTCTTTGCCGAGCGCGTCGATGTAGCCCGACTCGTCGGTGATGTCCTGGATGTTGACGTTGATCAGCCTGAGGCCGACCTTGCGCAGCTCGACCTCGACCCCCGAGAAGATGTTCTCGATCAGCTTGTCGCGGTCGGCGTTGATCTCTTCGATCGGCATGGTGGCCAGCACCACGCGCATCTGGCCGAAGATGATGTCGCGCGCCAGCTCCGCGACCTGCTTCATGTCCATGTGGAGCAGCCGCTCGGCGGCGTTCTCCATCACGCCGGGCTCGGTCGAGATGCCGACCGTGAAGGTGGACGGTGTGTTGACCCGGATGTTCTGCAGCGACAGCGCGCCCTCGAGCTTGATGTCGATGGTCATCGGGGTCAGCTCGAGGAAGCGGTAGTCCTGGAACACCGGCACGATGAACGAGGCGCCGCCGTGGTAGCAGCGCGCCGACACGCCCTTGCCGCCGCCGGCGACCTTGCCGTAGACCACCAGGATCTTGTCCGACGGACAACGCTTGTAGCGGCGCAGAAGGGCGATCGCCGCCAGGAAGGCGACCAGGGTGCCGCCGAGAACCAGGAACAGGAATCCGATGCCCATCACGGTCAGCTCTCCTTTCGCGACGCCGCCGGCTCGAGCGGCTCTACCACCAGGGTGTTGGCAGCCATCAGCTCGATCACCCGCACCCGCTCACCGGGACCGAGCGCACGGCCGGCGCGGGTGAACGCCTGCGCCATCCGTATCTGTCCCTGCACCAGCACCTCGACCTGGCCGCTGCCGGCCATCGCCGCCGGCACCTTGACGTACACCGAGCCGACCACGCCGACGGCGTTGCTGTAATCGAGAGTGCCAGAGTAGCGCATGCCGTAGAGGGTCCTCATCAGCACCAGCACGCCGCCCATGAAGACGCCGCCGACGGCGGTCGAGACCACCACCGACGGCAGCAGCCGCCAGCCGGACTCGAGTGCCACCACGCCGGTCCAGCCGAAGCCGACGAAGAAGGCGGTGACGGTGCGCAGCGACAGCACGCCGCCGCCGCCGTGATCGACGTCGTCGACGTCGAAGTCCGAGTCGCCGTCCATGCCGAACAGCATCAGCGCCAGCTGCATCGCCATCACCGCCGAGGTGGTTATGGCGATGGTGTAGAAGACCTGGAGCGCGGTGCCGAGCGACGACCACCAGCCGAGCATTGTGGGGACCTCCGCCGGCGATTCTATCCGGCTCGGCTATCGAGCCCGGCTATCGGGCACGGAGCTGGCGCCGCAGAGCCGTCCGGCGGGCCGCCAGCGAGGCCTTCACCTCGGGGTCGTTGGCCGCCTCGAACGCCAGGTCGAGCAGCCGCAGCCCTTCCTCGAGCTCGCCGTCGGCCACCGCGGCGCGCGCCGCGTCGAGCAGCGACGCCCGCTCCACCGCCTCGCGCGCGCGCGCCAGCAGCTCGTCGTCGCCGGCCGCCGCCAGGGCGCCGCGCACCAGCGCGGCCGCCGGCGGGATCCGCTCGGCGGCGAGGTACAGCTGCACCAGGTTGTACAGCACGTCGGCGCGCCGCGGTAGCTCGCGCCGCACGGCCTCGAGCAGTTCGACGCCGTGCTCGACGTCGCCGCCGGCGAGCAGCTGCGACGCCCCCAGCAGGGCGCGGCACTCGGCAAACCGGGGATCCAGCCGGGCGGCCTCGGCGAGCGCCCGGCGCGCGGCCTCGGCCAGCTCCTCGGGCCGGCCGGCGCCGGCCTGATAACGGGCGACCAGGTGCCGGCCGTGGCGCAGCCAGCTCTCCGCCGAGCGCGGCCCGAGCGCCATCGCCTCTTCGTGCATCACCGCCGCCTCCTCGAGCCGCCCTTCCAGGTCGCGCACCGCCGCCAGACCGGAGTGGGCCTCGGGGTGGTAGCCGTCCCAGGCCAGGGCCAGGTGGTAGTGCCGCTCGGCCTCGGCGGTACGCCGCTGGCGCAGCTGCAGGTCGCCCAGCACCACCAGCACCTCGGCCGGCGCCGCCGGCGCCGCGACGGGCTCGGCCCGTGCCGGCAGCTCGACCCTCAGGCCGCCCTGCGGCAGCTCGCTCAGCAGATAGCCGCGCAGCCGCTCGCGCAGCGGCCCGACGCCGTAGCCCAGCGTCGCCTCGAGCGCCGCCTCCGGCGGCTCGCCGCGGTCGAGCCGCAACAGCAGCTCGGCGGCGCCGGCCAGCCGCGCCTCGTCGCCCGACAGCAGGTAGTGGACCAGCAGCCAGGAGACCGCGTACAGCCGCCCTGCCTCTTCCGCGCCGTGGTTCGCCGCCGACTCACGGGTGGCGGCCAGCACGGCGGCGAGCGAGAACTCGGGATGGCCGCGCAGCCAGCGCAGGTGGCGCTCGACCGGCCGGCCGAGAAAGGCGTAGCCGCCCTCGACCGCGAAGGTGCTGTAGTACTCCGCCAGCCCCTCGTTGAACCACAGCGGCACGCCCGGCAGGTTGTGCTGGACCAGCTCGTGGACGAACTCGTGCTGCACGGTGGCCAGGCTGCCCAGCCGCCGTGGGTCGGCGTCGAGGGTGATGAAGTTGCCGTCGCGGTGAGCCAGGAACTGGCCCAGGATCTTGAGGCTGCCGCGGTCGGCGACGGTCTTGTACGGCGCGTACGAGGCGTCGTCGCGGAACGCCACGATGCGGGTGGGGACCGGCGAGCGCAGCGCCATCTCCGGCGCCAGCCTGGCGAACGCCTCGCGCAGACGCTCCAGCCCTACAGCGATCTCTGCCGCCCGCTCGGCAGCCGCGTCGGAGTAGAGGGTGAAGTGCGCGCTGCGCACCTCGAGCCAGCTCTCGGGGTCGTCGGGCAGCGCCGCCGCCGGCGGCGCCAGGACGAGGGCGGCCACTGCCAACCCCGCCAGCCTGCGAGCGGTCGCCGGCATCGCCGGGCTACAGCAGGCGGCGCCGGATGCGCTGGCGGCCGCGGATGGTCTTCTTGGGAGGCTCGTACGGATCGACGCCGGGGGCCGCCAGGCGCGGCATCTCCTGCCCGATGGCCGCTTCGATGTCGCGGATCATCTGCTTGTCACGCCAGGTGGCGATGGTCGAGACCACACCGTCCAGGGCGCCGCGCGCGGTACGGCCGGAGCGGTGGACGTAGTCCTCGACCGTCGCCGGCACGTCGAAGTTGATGATGTGCTCGCAGCGCGGCACGTCGATGCCGCGCGCCGCCACATCGGTGGCCACCAGAATGCGGTGCTCGCCGAGGCGGAAGCCGGTGAGCGCCTCGACCCGCTGCGACTGCGAGCGGTCGGAGTGCATGCGCTCGACCGCCAGATCCTGGATCTCGAGCTGGCGGCAGGCCCACTCGGCGTCCACCTTGCGCCGGATGAACACCAGCGTGCTGCCTTCGACCTCCCCCACCAGCGCCAGCAGGCACTGCTTCTTGTCGTCCTCGGCCACCATGTACAACCGGTGCTCGATGCCCTCGGCGGTGCGCCCGCTGGGCAGCAGGTCGACCTGCACCGGCTGGCGCATGAACCGCTTGGCCAGCCGCTCGATGGCCGCCGGCAGGGTGGCCGAGAACATCAGCGTCTGCCGCTCGCGCGGCACCGCCTCGAGGATGTCCTGAACCTGGGGCAGGAAGCCCAGATCGAGCATGTGGTCGGCCTCGTCGAGCACCAGCCGGCGGACGCCGTCGAGCGCGATGTTGCGTCGCCGGTAGTGGTCGAGCAGACGGCCGGGCGTGGCCACCACCAGGTCGACGCCGCGCCGTAGCCGGGTGATCTGCGGCTGGATCTTGACGCCGCCGATCAGGCAGGCCAGCGCGAGGCCGCGGGTAGGGGCCAGCGACTCCAGGAAGTCCCGGGTCTGCAGCGCGATCTCGCGCGTCGGGCACACCACCAGCGCCGAGCAGCGGCCCGAGGGCTCGGTCCGCTCGAGCAGCGGCAGCCCGAAGGCGCCGGTCTTGCCCGAGCCGGTCTCGGCGAGGCCGATGACGTCGTGGCCGTCGAGCGCCGGCGGGATCACCTCGGCCTGGATCGGCGTCGGCCTCATGAAGCCGATCGTGGCCAGCGCCTCGACCAGGTCGTCGCCCAGGCGGAGGCCGCGGAAGTCCGCCACGTGGTCGGCGGCGGCCTGCTGTGGGATGCCCCGCGGCGTGGTTCTGGTGGTCATCTGGATCGGTGTGCTCCCCGCCGGCCGGCGCTTCCGCAGGACCGGAGCAGACCTCACGGGCCTGGCGCTCCGAGCTCGACGGTATGGTGGATTGGGGGCGGCAGGGCTACCGCCACCCGGCCCTGGCTGCCGATCATAGCAGCCGCGGCACGTGGCGCAGCAAAGTGTACTGCTTCATAGCCCGGCGGCCGGCGGCGGCGTACCGTTACAGGCGGAGGAACCGGCATGAGCTCGCAGCAAACTCTCGGACGGTACGAGATCGTCGAGACTCTGGGCCGCGGCGCCGCCGGCGTGGTCTACCTGGCGCAGGACCCGGCGCTCGGCCGGCTGGTCGCGCTCAAGACCCTCGACCGCGCCGCCGGCGGCGAAGCCGAGACCCTGAGCCACCTGCGGGAGGCCCGCGCCGCCGGCTCGCTCGACCACCCCAACATCGTCACGGTGTACGACGTGGCGGCGGCCGGGGAGCGGCCGTTCATCGCCATGGAGTTCGTCCAGGGCACCGACCTCAAGGCGCTGCTGCGGCCACGTCAGCCGCTGCCACACGACTTCGTCCTGCAGCTGGTCGAACAGGTTGCCTCGGCGCTCGACCACGCCCACGGCCGCGGCATCGTGCACCGCGACGTCAAGCCCGGCAACATCCTGATCACCGACGACGAGCGCGTCAAGCTGGCCGACTTCGGCATCGCCGACACCCATGGCGACCGCGCCGGTGACCGGCTGGGAACGCCGCACTACGTAGCTCCCGAGCAGCTCAAGGGACAACCCGTCGACCGCCGCGCCGACGTCTTCTCGCTCGGCGTCGTCGTCTACGAGATGCTCACCGGCCGGCGGCCGTTCGAGGCGCCCCAGCTCGAGGAGGTCGTCCGGCGGCTGGCCGACGAACCGTTCACCCCGCCCGCCGAGCATGGCGTCCAGCTGCCGGTGGCGGTCGAGGACGTGCTCGCCCGCGCCCTCGCCAAAGACCCCACCGACCGGTTCGCGACGGCCGGCAAGCTGTCCGCCGCGCTGGCCGAGGCGCTGCAGACCCCAGACGAGGCCGCCACCCGTGATCTGTCGGACCTGCTGCCGGAGCCGGCCGCGGCGCCCGC
>JBFGNS010000039.1:0-28050 GCA_041574955.1 Thermoanaerobaculia bacterium
CCCCCAGGGACCAACACCCCAGGGAGACAGCCCGCCGCGAAGCGGTTCCCTCAAACAAGTCGGGACGTGGCGCAGCCTGGTAGCGCACCTGAATGGGGTTCAGGGGGTCGCGAGTTCAAATCTCGCCGTCCCGACCAATTCAACTACCCAGCCACCCTGTCACGGGCCGGGCGAGCCTCAGCCGCGGCGCCTTAACAGGACGGCGTAGTCGTCCCCGTTGCCTTGCCAGCGAGGGTGCCGTGAGACCACCTCGAAGCCGTCGCCGGTCCACTCGGTGATCAGGCGGTCGAACGGTGTGCCGTGCCCCGCGTCGTCCATCTCGATGATCAGGAGGAGGCCGCCCGGGCGCAGCGAGCGGCGCAGGCTGGCGCGCATCTCGGCCTGGTGGGACATGTGGTGGTAGACGAACCGCAGCAGGATCGCCTGGCAGCAGGCCGTGGGCAGCCTGGCGTCGTCCGGCTCGCCTTCGACCAGGCTCATGTTGCGTAGCTCGGAGCGCTCCAGCCGCCGGCGCAGCTTGGCCAGCTCTCCCTCGTCGACCTCGTTGAGGTAGAGGTGCCCGTCGAGGCCGAGCCGGCGGGCCATCGCCTCGCCGAGCTCCCCGTCGCCGGCGCCGACGTCGGCGGCGTGCATGCCGGGCTCCAGCTCGAGCAGCTCGGCGATCCGGTCGGACTCGTCGGCGCTCACCGGAGCCATCGCGCAGGCGACCAGGGCCAGCAGCAGGCCCACCGTCGGGGCCACGCGCGAGGTGACAGCCGCGGCGAGCCGCGGTCGCCGGAGACGGCTCACGGTATCGAGCCGGTGGCGGCGCGCCGCCGTGCCGAGCATGGCGATCCGTCTCACCATGGCGAGCGCCGACGCTCGCAGCTCACGGTTCGAAGCTCGGACGCTCGGGGTGACACGGCAGGGCCTTCTGCCGGTCTATACGGGGATGCGGGGACCGAGGTTGCCCCCTCTGGTCGGGATCGAGCTGCATGCAGCTCGGCCTCGCGATGACCGCGCCTATTCCATCAGGCCCGGCACCTCGACCCGGCGGGGCGGGTACTCGAGCAGCTCCTCCTCGGTCCGGGGGCGGAAGTCGAAGCGGTAGAACATGAGCATCTGCTCCTGCCGCACGTTGCCCGCCTGTTCCTTATAGCCCCAGTCCCAGCTGTCCAGCCGGTAGTTGGCGGCGGCGTCCCCGAGGGCCTGCCAGGCCTCTTCCTCGGCCTGTTCGTACGGCTTGGTGGCCACCATCTGCTCACTGGCGGCGACCGGCCGCCAGACCTTGGCGGCGTTGAGCAGCGAGCCGTCGTTGTTGAGCTGGACGGTGATCAGGCCGCCGCTCCCGAAAACCGGCACCTCCAGGCCGTCGATGTCGAGCAGGCGGCGGATCCTGACGATGACGTTCTTCTGTGAGCGCTCGATCTGGCCGGCGCCTTCGCCTTTCCGCGGGCGGCTCTCGAGCCTCATGCTGGAGCCCTGCGGCTGTCTCGCCAGCGGTTCCCGCCAACCGAGCTCCTCGACCAGCTTCTGAGTGCGGTCGAGGTACTCCTGCTCGTCGAGCTGTTCACCGCGAGTCTCCGTGAGGCGCGCTCCTCGCGCGTACATGGCGCCGCTTGCCCGGTGGACCTGCCACCTGGGCCCGCGGTTGTCGATCAGCTCCTCCGACACCAGCAGGTCTGCCTTCTCGACCAGCTCGTACTCTCGCCACGGGTCCGGCAGCGGAATCGGGATCAGCTCGAGCTTGGGCAGCAGCTCCGGGATCTCCGCTACCAGGATCTTGGGCGCGGTGGTGCCGAAGCCGCCGAGGTACTGGATGTGGTAGTAGTCGCCCGACGGGTTGGGCTGGTTCGTGAACTGGCTGTCGTAGAGCGGCGTCGAGCTGGCAAACAGCCCGCCGGTGGTGATGCACAGCGGGATCACGCCGGGATGGCTGTTGCCGAGGCCGTCGATGAAGGAATCGGCCACGTCCATGCCGTTGTTGTTGTAGTTGTCCCAGATCGGATCGACGTTCGATTCGTGGCACCAGGCGTCGGTCGAGGCTCCGCAGGCCATCCGCAGAGCCGGCGCCAGCGCCGGCCCCCAGCGCTCGTAGACGTTGCGCATCGCCACCGAGTCGCTGGCGCCGTTGAAGTTGCCGGGGCAGGCGTAGACCAGGGAGGAGCCGGCGCAGTTGAGCGGGCCGTGGGCGAAGACCTCGCACGAGCACTGCCAGTAGTAGCGCAGCGAGGCCGGATCGTCGCCCAGCAGCATGTCGCCCGTCGAGGCGTTGTTGCCCAGCGTGTTCCAGATCGTCGGGTTGCCGTGGCCGGCGTAGAAGAACAGCATCGCCCGGTCGATGCCGTTGGTGGCGTCGGTGTCGTCGCCGGGGGTCGCCAGGCTGGCGTCGTAGTAGAAGTGGTTGGCGTTCGTCAGGCCCACGTGCATGTGGGTCCTGGTCCAGCTGGCCGGGCAGTGGTTGGCGGCCGAAGGGTTGCCGTTCATGTCGGTGCCGAACAGGAACTCCTCGGCGGTGTCGATGTGCCAGTCGGTGTTGCCGTGAGCGGAGATCGCGGAGTTGAGGGGAGGGTTGGTGATCGCGACCCAGGGACCCAGGTAGACAGCGACCACCGCCAGCGCCACGACGGCGACCGCCACCCATCCGTACCACGCCTTCCATTGCATCGGATTCCTCCTCGAGCCGCTACGCCAGCCGTAGGCCTGGCGAGGCTCTGACAGCGTCGGCAGGAGCGGGCGTTTGGGCCTCTCGGCTGCGGATGCGGCCGGCTCCCTGTCGGCGGGGCTTTGAGCAGCTGCTTATCTCGGGGCCGCGGCCGCCGCAACGCCCGGAGGAGCAGGGTGCTCCCCACCCGTCCGGGCGGTCTCGGCGGCGGCCCGAGGCCGGCTGGCACCGCCGCCGCAGCTGCCTGCCGGCCGATGGAGGAGAGCCGCCTCGCGACCGGTTGAGCGCTCGGCCGTGGGGCTGCATCCGGCTACCGTGGCTGCTTCTTCTGCTCGTACTCCTCGAGCGGCTCGTCCTCGAACTCGACGGTGCCGACGCTGTCGCCGAAGCCGGCGATGATGCCGCCGTCGATGACCACCGCCGGCGGGTCGAGGGCGGCGGCGGACAGCCGGTGTGCTAGCTTGACCGCAGCTCGTCGTTTACCAACTCCAAACGGTCGTGGGGGGGTCGCTTGGCGGCCAGCCGGTTTCTGCGGCCCGGCCACCCCGCCCACCGGCCTCGGTCTTTCGCTGCTAGTTCTGGCGGAGCCTCCGCCACAACCGAAAGGAGGGTGCGATGTTCCTACAAGCCGTCGACACCGTGCTGGCGTTCGCCATGGTCATGCTGCTGCTGAGCCTGCTGGTCACCGTGCTGGTGCAGATGTTCATCTCGCTGTTCGGTCTGCGCGGTCAGAACCTGGTGTTCGGCCTGCGGCAGCTGGTCGGCGCGGTGGCGCCGAAGCTCGACGAGGCCGAGGTGGAGTCGCTAGCCTCGAAGATCCTCGGCCATCCCGCGCTGCGCGCCGGCGCCCGGCGGGCTACGGTCGACCTCGAGCCGAGGGAGCTGCTGATGGTGATGGACAGGCTGCGCAAGGGGGAGGTGCTGGCGCCACGCGTCAAGGCCGCTCTCGACGAGCTGTTCCAGCGACCCGCCTCGGAGGACGCCAAGCTGGTCCGCACCATGGAGCTGCTGGGCAGCCTGCGCGCCGCCGCGCCCGAGCAGGCAGAGAAGCTCCAGAAGCTGGCCGACGGGGCGCTGGCCGAGGCCAGGGAGGTGGTGGTCCAGATCGACAACTGGTTCGACACCGCAATGAGCCATGCCGCCGAGCGGCTGAAGCTGCACGCGCGCTGGATCACCGCCGCGGTGGCCCTGAGCCTGGCGGTGCTTCTGCAGGTGGACAGCGCCGAGATCCTCAAGCAGCTCTGGCACGACCCGGGTGAGAGTGCCCAGTTGGTTGTGCAGGCCGACGAGGTGATGAAGCTCTACCGCGAGTCGGCTACGGTCGAGGAGTTCGAACAGGGGCGGGAGGCGGCGCAGCAGATACGAGCCCTGCTCGGCGAGAGCGAGCTGGTGGTTTTTGCCGCCCTCGGCGAGTCCGGGGACCCACGGGCCGTCTTCGGCCCCCACTTTCCGGGCAGCCTGCTTACCGCCCTGCTGCTCAGCCTGGGCGCGCCGTTCTGGTACGGCGTGGTGGGCAAGCTGGTGGGCTTCCGCAGCGCGCTGCGAGGCAAGCAGCCGCAAGCCGCGAAGAGCTAGCGCGCCCGCGCTCCGGACAAACGACCGTCGTGACGCTCGGATGAGGCTCCAGAGGAGCCGGTCACCGCCAGCCGGCCACGTCTCTCGGCGGGGTCCCGCGGGATCCGGCTACGACTCCTGGAGACCCTCGAGTGAGCTGATCTCGGAGGTGTCGACCTCTTCGGGGTCCAGCGGGGTATGCCGGACAGCCGCGCTCCAGTCGATCATGTCGTCGCCCTCGGTCGAGTCACCGGGGTTGGCCTGGGCGGCGGCCTTCTTCTCCTCGAGACGCTGCATCCGCTTCGCCTGCTTCTCGCGCCGCTTCTGTTGACGGGCCCGCTCGCGCTGGCGGCGGACCATCGATGCCTGGTTGCTGGCCATAGGCTCTGTCCTATAGGCCCCGCGTGGGGACCGGTTCTGGCTGCTCCCGACCGGTCTATGGGACCCGGCCACGGCCCGGAGCTTCGTTTCCCGAGCGCCTCGCGGCGGGCCGAGCCTGCGCCCCGCGCGCTCCAAACTCGCCCTCACGATACTCCGGTGGCCGGCGGCCGTCAAATGAGACTCCAGACCCGCGGGCAGGTGCCGGGCAGCTCGGGAAGCGGTTGCGGGCGGTCTCCCAGACGCGAAAAGGGCCGCTCCGATCGCTCGGAGCGGCCCTTTGTCTGTCAGTTGGAACGGGAACGGTTACAGCTTGACCACGTTCTCGGCCGCGGGGCCCTTCTGGCCCTCGACCCGGTCGAACTGCACGCGCTGGCCCTCTTCCAGGGTCTTGAAGCCGTTGCCTTCGATCGAGCTGTGATGGACGAAGCAGTCCTTCGAGCCGTCCTCGGGCGTGATGAAGCCGAAGCCCTTAGCGTCGTTGAACCACTTGACCGTTCCGATTGTCTGCGTGCCACTCATTTGCTGCTCCTACACTCTGGCGCCGGGATGCAGGTTCTCCGTACGTATCCCAGTGCCGGATCTGTTGCGGGTACGGACCGCTTCGAGGTTCGCGGCGGGGGTACAAAAAAAGAGACCCACGTTGTCAGGTCCCAGTTGTGTGCCCTCCGACGCTGTGTGAGCGGCTCGATCTCGAACCGCCCTGTCCGCGGGACCATAGCACACCTTGGCCGCCGGGTCACCCTCCGCTGTTTCGGCCCGGCGGCGGCAGGGCGGCCGGGCTTTCGGCGGGAGGCGCGCCGGCGGCCAGCAGCCGGCGCGGCGTGCGCACCAGCAGCAGGCCCTCGCTGATCGCGGGCGTGGCCATCAGCGGCTCGCCGTGCTCGACGACCGCCAGCTCCTTGTACTCGGCGCCGGCCTCGAGCACGTACAGCAGGCCCTCCTCGGTCGCCACGTACAACCGTCCGTTGGCCGCCACCGGGGAAGCGGTGAAGGTGCCGCCGCGCGAGAACCGCTGCTTGTACAGCGCGCTGCCGTCGGCCGGGTCGTAGGCCACGATGCGGCCGTTGTGGTGGACGATGTAGAGCAGGCCCCGGTAGAGCAGGGGAGTCGGCATGTAGGCGCCGCCACGGCCGTGGCTCCAAACCAGCGGCCCGCCCGCCTCCCCGGGCTCGACCCGCAGCGCGCCGCGCGCCCCGGCTCGCACGGCGTAGATCGGCTTGACCGGCGGGTAGCCGGCCGAGACATAGACCACCCCGCCGTCGGCCACCGGCGTTGCCACCACCAGCGCCGAGTTGGGTGCCAGGCTCCACAGCTCCTCGCCGGTGCGCGGATCGTAGGCGTGGATGGTTGAGGCGTTGGTGACCAGCTCGTCGCCGGCGGCCCCGCGCACCAGGGTCGGCGTCGCCCAGGACGGGTCGACGTCGCGCTCGACGCGCCAGGCGAGCTCGCCGTCCTCCAGCCGCCAGGCGGCGAGGTACGGTCCGCCGTGGACGTCCACCTGCAGCACTGCCAGGTCGCCGTAGATCACCGGCGAGCTGGCGAAGCCCCACTCGATCGTCGGGTCGTTGAAGGCGCCGGCGTTCAACCCGCCCAGGTCGTGGCGCCACAGCACCCTGCCGTCGAGATCGAGGCACGCCAGCCCGGCAGTGGGGAAGACCACCACCAGGCGCTCGCCGTCGGTGGCCGGGGTCGAGTTGGCCTGGCTGGCCTTGAAGTGGCGGCGGGTGAGCGGCAAGCCGCGACCGACCTCGGTCTCCCACAGCTTCTCGCCCGTCCACTTGGAGAACGCCAGCACCCGCCAGCTGTGCTCGACCGGCTCGTCGACGCCGTCGCCGGCGCCGGTCAGGCCGGTGCGGACGTTCTGCTCGAGGCCCGAGGCCACCGCCGTAGTGACGAAGACGCGGTCGCCCCAGACCACCGGGCTGGAGTTGCCGAGACCGGGCAGCTCCGCCTGCCACAGCAGCCCGGCGCCGCTGGCCGGATCCCAACCGGCCGGAGTCTCGCGGCCGTCGCCGATGCCGTCGGCGTTGGCGCCGCGGAACGCCGGCCAGTGGACCGTCACCCGATCTCCGGGCTCGGCCCGCAGACTACGGAAGCGTGCCGCGGCTTCTGGGTCGGGCTCGGCCACCGACCGTCGCAGCAGCTCGGGCATGCGGCCGCCGCCGGCGATGAAGACCCCCTCGACGGTCCCCGCGCGGCCGTTGAAGGCAGCGCGCAGGCCGCCTGGTGACTCGAAGGTGCGCTCCGCCACCGCTGCGAGCGGCGCGGCCTCACCGTCGTCGAGCCGCGCCAACAGGCGGCCCTGAACCAGCGCGATCTCCAGGCGGGTGTCCGAGGTCCACCCCTCGTAGCTTCCGGTGAACTCGTGCAGGGCCGGCAGGTCGTAGCGCGGAGGCGCCGGATCGGGCCGGGTCTCGGCGGCCGCCAGCAGCCGGCTGAACTCCGGTCCCAGCGCTTCGGCGCGCGGCCGGAAGGCGGCGACGCGCGATGCGGTGATCGGACCGCCGGCGACGGCGGCGCGGGCCAGCTCGAGGTTGCCGTCCTGCAGCGCCTGGCCGAGCGCGTTGTCGCGGCTCTCGGCGCCGTGGCGCAGCAGGAAGGCGGCGACCTCGTCGTGCCGGCGGAAGAACAGGGCGAGATCGAGCGGCCGCGCGCCGTAGAAGCTCTCGGCGTGGTTGACGTCGGCGCCGCGCTCGACGAGCAGGCGCACGACCTCGAGCCGCCCCGCGCTGGCGGCCATCGACAGCGCGGTCGAGCCGTACCGGTCGATGGCGTCGATCGCCACGCCGGCGTCCAGCAGGCGGGCCACCTCGGCGGCGGCGCCGGCGCGGGCGGCGGCGAACAGCGCCGCCGTCGGCTCTGCCGGCAAGGAAGGTGCGGCGGCCAGCAGGGCCACCAGCAGGACGGTGGCGCGCCGCCTCACGATCCCGTGCCGGTCACCTCGCGCTTGATGGCGTCGTAGATCGCGGTCAGCTCGCTATTCTGCTCGCCGGTGTCGAGGCTGTCGAGCGGGCGCTGGGGGTCGTTGAGAGCCTGGTACTGGCCGATTCCCAGGTCGTCGTAGGGTGCGCTCGACACCGCGACCCACATCAGCCGAACCTGCTCGCGCTCGGCCGATTCGAGGATGAAAGGCAGCTCCTCGTCGAGGATGAAGTCCGACGCGGCGAAGTTCTGGCTCACCAGCAGCACGGCCACCTTGCTGCTCTGCAGCGCCTTGTCGATCTCCGCGTGCCACTTGTCGCCGGGCTGGATCTCGGTGTCGTCCCAGATGTCGATCAGCCCCTTGCGCTCGAGCAGCTTGAGGGATTTGCGCAGCCGGTCGAGCCACTCCTTGTCGTCGTGGCTGTAGCTGATGAACACCGTCTTCTTGACGTCGACCCGCTGGGTGTACTGCAGGACGTAGATCCGGGCCTCCTCCTCGACGACCTCGATGGTGACGTCGACCGCCGGCTGGGGGTGGGAGTAGACGCGGATCTTGCCGTCACGCGAGAACGGCGCCATGCGCTCGGGGTGCTTCTCGGGGTCGACGCACAGCTCGGCGAGGATGTCCTGCAGGCTGATCTGGATCTCGGGCGCCAGCTGCCGGCGCGCCTGCTGAGCCGACGAGCCCTCGACGTAGCCGTACTTCGGGAAGCCGTCCGCCGGCTCGCTGGGCGGCATCGGGCTCAGATCTCCCGGGCGTCGCGCAGCAGGACCTGCTCGCTCTCGTCCACGATCTCGTAGACGAGCGTGAGTGACAGGTCCTCGAGCGGCCAGACCCAACGGCCCCCCGACTCCTCCCGTCTGGCACCCTCGGGCCGTGGCTCGACGGCGAGCTGGTAGAGGCGATCGGCCAGCGCCAGCCGCACCGCCGGATCGAGCTCCGCCAGCCGCCGGCGGAAGGCGCCCGACTGAGACACCGCGAAGCCACCGCCACCGCCGCGCATGGCTTCGTCGATCGCCTGTACGCGCCGAATCCGCGAGACGCCGGCCGAGATGTCGGCGAGCCGGACCGCCAGCTCGTGCGGCAGCTCGACCTGCTCGTGACCCTCGCGTCTGGCCTCCGCGAGCAGGTGTTCGAGCCGCGCGCGCAGCTTGCCCACCTTGCCCAGAATCTCGAGGTTGCGCTCCGCCAGGCGCAGCAGGGAGACGAGATACGGCAGCAGTATTCCGATCACGTAGAGCGCGAAGCCCTCCCAACCGAACTCGTCCGGGAAGGAGACGAACGCCAGGTAGGCGGCCACCAGCGTCAGCCCCGCCAGCGGCCACAGGAGCTTGCGCTGCCAGGGAGCCGTGCGCTGCCACTGGGGCAGCGCCGGTTCGACCAGGTCGCGCGCCACGATCGAGCGGCGCTGCCGCCAGGCCGCCACCAGCAGCGGCAGGTTGAGCAGCAGCAGTACGATCAGCGCCGTGGTGGCCAGCGGCAGGTAGAGGAACAGGCCGATGACGCCGAGCGCACCCCGCTGCTGCTCGAACAGCGTAAGCACCAGCAGCAGCGCCAGGGCGATCGGGATCGAGTACGCCACCAGGCGGAGCAGCAGGAACAGGAGCCGGCGGAAGCCGCCGGCCCTGGCCCGCTTGGCTCCGCCGGCCAGCCGCTCGGACTCCCGACCCAAGGTGAGAACGACCTGTTCGAGGTCGTTTACCCCGATGGACTTCAAATTGGCATCTCCGTAGGTAACTAGTATACTAACGAAAGTTTGAATCCGGCGAGATCAGTCTCTCGAGAGGGTGTGAAACCCGCTCCGGCGAAGAACGGTCCGCGGTCGTCCGGGCACGTGGGCATCGCTGCGCTGGTGGTGGCGGCCAGCCTCCTGACGAGCGCACTGGCCGCCGCCGACGATGCACCGAAGATCCGGCTGGATCGCCAGCACGATCCGTTCGACCGCACCGAGGGCCGCGACTACCAGGCCGACGACGTCGGCTGCTCGCCGATGCCGTCGGTACCGAGGGTGGCCCGGTTCGTGCGCCGCTGGCTGGCCATCAACCAGTTCCTGGCCACCTCGGTCGAGTGCGGCGAGGTCAACTCGCGCGGCGTGCGTCAGGGCTGGACCTACGTGTTCTTTCTCGACAAGCCGGGCACCGACTTCGAGCGCGTCGGCCCCAGACTGCTGCGCTACTTCGGCGTCACCGAAGTCCGGTTCGTCGAGCCGGGCGAGGCCGAGGCGGTGAGGTCCGAGTCGGGAGAGGCGGCTTTCGTGCTGATCCAGCTGCCGGGTGAGGATTTCCCCGTCCGGGTGGGCACCACCGGTGATGCCAGGCTGGACGTCGCGGTCGAGGCGGAGGGCGTCGAGGCCCTCGGGATCACTGCCACGGCCACCTCGTCAAGGAACCCGAGCGCGGTCTGCCGCGCCCGCCACCGCCTGAGCCTCGAGCCGACGCCGAGCCGCGACGACCCCTGGCTCGACCTGCCCTGCGGGTCCTAGCGGCCGCCTGCCGCAACCGTGCCCGGGAGCGGCTCGCCGCAGCCGCGGCTTCGTTGACAGCTTTCCGAGGCCGAACCTATACTGACGAGCCCCCGCCGCGGCCGCCGGCGCGCTCGGCGGGCGGGACTTGGAATCGGTGGGACCGAACGGTGAGCAAGCGGAGGCGGGCCCGAGAGATGGCCGTGCAGATGCTGTTTCAGAGCGATCTCGGGGGCAGTCCTCTGCCGCAGATCTTCCAGGCGTTCGAGCCGGCTGAGCTGGATCGCGAGCCGGGCGAGGGGCGGCCGTCGCCGGAGGACCGCCAGCTGGCCGCGGCCTACGAGTACGGCAAGTCGCTGGTCGAGGGCACGCTCGAGCACCGCGAAGAGATCGACGCGCTCATCGGTCGGCAGGCGGAGCACTGGCGGCTCGAGCGCATGCCGGTGGTCGACCGCAACATCCTCCGCCTGGCGGTCTACGAGTTCCTTTACGAGCAGGACGTGCCGAAGCTGGTGGTGCTGGACGAGGCCATCGAGCTCGCCAAGCGGTTCGGCTCCGAGCAGTCCGGCCCGTTCGTCAACGGTCTGCTGGACGGCCTGCTCAAGACCCACACCTTCCCCGGCCGCCTGAAGTAGGCTGGCCGGCGGCATCCGCCCCCCGAGAGACGCGATCGTGACAGGCTACGACCATCAGCGCATCGAGGCCAAGTGGCAGGAGAGCTGGGCCCGGCGGCGCCTCGCCGAGGTCGAGCCGCGGGGTCCGTCCAGCCCGTTCTACATGCTGATGATGTTCCCGTATCCGTCGGGCGACCGCCTGCACGTCGGGCACGGGCGCAACTACATCCTGGGCGACGCGCTCTACCGCTACCGGCGGATGAACGGCGATCACATCCTCAACCCGATGGGCTGGGACGCCTTCGGGCTGCCGGCCGAGAACGCCGCCATCGCCCGCGGCGTCCACCCGCGCGACTGGACGCTCGACAACATCCGGGTGATGAAGCAGCAGTTCCGGCGCTGGGGGATCCTCTACGACTGGTCGCGCGAGATCGCCTCCTGCCACCCGGGCTACTACCGCTGGAACCAGTGGCTGTTCCTCCGCCTGCTGGAGAAGGGGCTGGCCTACAAGAAGCAGGCGCCGGTCAACTGGTGCCCGAGCTGCCAGACGGTGCTGGCCAATGAGCAGGTGGTGGAGGGGGCGTGCGAGCGCTGCGGCACCAGCGTCCGCCAGCGAGAGCTCGAGCAGTGGTTCCTGCGCATCACCGACTACGCCGAAGAGCTGCTGGCCGGCCTCGACGAGCTCGAGGGCTGGCCCGAGCGGGTGCGGCTGATGCAGCGCAACTGGATCGGCCGCTCCGAAGGCGCGGAGCTCGACTTCGAGCTGCCCGAGATCGGCGAGACCCTGACCGTCTTCACCACCCGCCCCGACACGGTTCACGGCGCCACCTTCATGGTGCTGGCGCCGGAGCACCCGCTGACCGCCCGGCTGATCGCCGACCATCCCGAGCGGGCCGCGATCGAGGAGTGGATCGAGCAGGTGCGCAACACGCCGCGCATCGAGCGCGAGGAGGAGGGGCTGGTGAAGGAGGGCCGGGACACCGGCCGCACGGCGGTCAACCCCGCCACCGGTGAGCGGATCCCGGTCTGGCTGGCCAACTACGTGCTCGTCGAGTACGGTACCGGCGCCATCATGGCGGTGCCGGCGCACGACGCCCGCGACCTGGATTTCGCCCGGCAGCACGGGCTCGGGGTGCGGCTCGTCTACCACCCCGAGGACCGCGAGGTGGACGCCGCCACCATCACCGAGCCGGTGCTGCACGAGGGCGTGGTGCGCAACGCTCCACCGTTCGACGGCCTGCGCGACGGGCAGGAAGCCGTCCGCCGGTTCACCGAGTGGGCGGCCGAGCAGGGTTGGGGCCGGGCCCGGGTGACCTACCGGCTGCGTGACTGGTTGATCTCGCGCCAGCGCTACTGGGGCACGCCGATCCCGGTGCTCTACTGCGACGGCTGCGGCGTGGTGCCGGTGCCCGACGATCAGCTGCCGGTCGAGCTGCCGTACGACGTCGAGTTGACCGGCCGCGAAGGCAACCCGCTGGCACGCAGCGCGGCGTTCGTCGAAGCCGAGTGTCCGGCCTGCGGCGGGCCCGGACGGCGCGAGACCGACACCATGGACACCTTCGTCGACAGCTCCTGGTACTACCTGCGCTACCTCTCGCCGCGCGACGAGAGCCGGATGTTCGACAGCGAGCTGGCGAACCGCTGGGCACCGGTCGATCAGTACATCGGCGGCATCGAGCACGCCATTCTGCATCTGCTCTACGCCCGCTTTGTCTGCAAGGCGCTCGCCGACCTCGGGCTGGTGTCGTTCCGCGAGCCGTTTACCAACCTGTTCAACCAGGGCATGATCACCCACTTCTCGGAGAACAGCGGCCGGGTCGAGAAGATGTCGAAGTCGAAAGGCAACACGGTGTCGCCCGACGCCCTGATCGAGAGCATGGGCGCCGACACCGAGCGCGTCTACACCCTGTTCCTGGGACCGCCCGAGGAGGAGGTCGAGTGGAACGACGAGGCGGTGGCCGGCGCCTGGCGGTTCCTCAACCGGGTATGGCGCTGTCACGAGGCGCTGCCCGACGCGCCGCCCACCGGCTCGGCCGACCGCCAGCTGGAGCGGCTGCGCCACGAGACCATCCAGCGGGTCACCGGCGACCTCGACCGGTTCAAGTTCAACACCTCGGTGGCGGCGCTGATGGAGCTCACCAACGGCCTTACCAGGGCGCTCGACGGCCGCACGGTCTCGCGCTCGGCTTGCGAGCAGGCGTTCGACACGCTGATCACCCTGCTGCATCCGTTCGCCCCGCACCTGACCGAGGAGCTGTGGGAGCGCCGGGGCTACGACGGCAGCCTGCTCGAGGCCAGCTGGCCGGTCTACGACGAGGAGAAGCTGCGTCGCAGCCGGATGACGGTGGTGGTGCAGATCGACGGCAAGCTGCGCGACCGCCTGGAGCTCGACGCCGAGGCGGACCGCGGCGAGATCGAGCGGGCGGCGCTGGCCAGCGACAAGGTGCGACAGCACATCGGCGACCGGCGGGTGTCGCGCGCGGTGGTGGTCCCCGGCCGCCTGATCAACCTGGTGACCGAGCAGGGGGCGGGGGGATGACCGGCGGCCGGTGGACGGCGGCGGCGGCGGTCGCGGTGGTGGCGACGCTGCTGGCGGGCGGCTGCGGCTACGGGCTGGTGGGGCGCACCAGCAGCCTGCCCGAGGACATCTCGAACATCTACGTCTCGCCGCTGGTCAACCGCACCACCCGTTCGCAGGTCGACCAGCTGCTCACCCAGGCCATCGCCACCGAGTTCGTGAAGCGGCGACGGTTCGAGCTGGTGAGCGGCCGCGGCGAGGCCGACGCCGTGCTGTCGGGCGCGGTGACCAGCTACAACGAGCGGCCGGTTACCTTCGGCAGCGATGGGCGCGCGACCGAGTTCGAGATCCAGATCACGGCCGACGTGGAGTTCGGCCGTCCGGGAGCCGACGAGCCGATCTGGAGCCGCCAGGGCTACCTGTTCCGCGAGCTGTACGAGGTCGAGCTGTCAGCCGCCGGCTATTTCGACCGTGACGATCGGGCGATCGAAGAGGTCGCGGAGAAGTTCGCCGAGACCCTGATCATCGACCTGCTCGAAGGCTTCTAGCGCGGACCCGCGCCGGGCGCGCACAGCGGCGGCCGACCGCCGCGGCACTAGGTGCCGCCGGCGGAGCTGGCAAGGCAGGGCAGGGAAGTGGGCGGGGCGGGAAGCTACAGCTTGCCGACCGCCCGCGTCAGGCGGGAGGTGGTGCGCGCCGCGGCGTTGCGGTGGACGGCGCCCTTCTGGGCGGTCGCGTCCACCAGCTGGAGCGTCTCGGGCAGCAGCTTGCGGGCCGCCTCGCCGTCCTGGGCGTCGATCGCCTGGCGCAGGCGCTTGACCGCCGTCCGCATGCGTGACTTCTGGGCCCGGTTGCGGGCGCGGCGCTTCTCGGTCTGGCGGATGCGCTTCTCGGCTGAGGGGTTGTTGGCCATGATCGTTCTCGTCTACGTTGGCAAGATAAAGCGCGCCGCAACCCGAGCGGCGCGCCTGTTGGGATGCTAGCGGTTTGAGCTAGCGGACGTCAACCCCGATCTCGCGCAGCCGCTGCCGCGCCAGGTTGGCCTCGTCGGTGCCGGGGTAGGTGCGCAGCACGTGCTGCAGCTGCAGGATGCCCTGCTCGCGCTGGTTGATCTCCAGGTAGGCGTAGCCTTTCTTGAGCAGCGCGCTGGCCAGCTTGTCGCTGCGCGGGTAGCGGTTGAGCATCTGGTCGAACTCGCCGATCGCCTGCCGGTAGCGCCCCTGGCTGAAGTAGCTCTCGCCGATCCAGTAGGCGGCGTTGTCCGACTGCTCGGTGTCGGGGTACGCCTTGAGGTACTCGCGGAAGCCGGCGGTGGCGAGGTCGTAGTTGCCGCGCAGGTAGTCGTTGTAGGCGGCCTGATAGAGCGCCTGCGGATCGGCGGCGGTGTCGGACGGTGGCGACTGCACGCCGCCCCCGCTGGTCGCCAGGCTGACACCGCCGAGCAGCGAGCGCACGGCGTTGAGCTCCTGGTTGGTGGCGGCGATCTGCTGCGAGAGCTGGGAGAGACGGAAGTTGGTGTCCTCGAGGTTGGCCTGCAGCTGGTCGATCTGTCCCGACAGCTGGCCCAGCGCGACCTGCACGTCGGCTTCGGACTTGATCAGGGCCTGCGTCTGCGAGGAGATCTGGCTTTGCAGCTGCTCGACCTCCTGCTTGCTGGAGCTCTGCTGCTGCAGCGTCAGCACCTGCCGCTGGATGTCGTTGAGTTGGCTCTGGATGGCCTCGATGTCCTGGCCGCTGACGCAGCCGCCGGCCACCAGAGCCAGCGCCGCTCCGCTGGCGAGCAGAGATCTACCGCGCAACGGAACGCCCTACTTGCCGGTGACGACGAAATGCGCGCGCCGGTTGCGCTGCCAGCAGGACTCGCTGCTGTCGGTGCACACCGGGCGCTCCTCGCCGTAGCTGACCGTCCGAATCCGCGTGGCGTCGATGCCGAGCGAGCCCAGGTAGTCGATGGCGGCCGAGGTGCGCCGGTCGCCGAGCGCCAGGTTGTACTCGTTGGTGCCGCGCTCGTCGCAGTGTCCTTCGACCATGAACCGGAAGTTCGGGTGCTCGCGCATGAACTGCGCGTTGCGGGCCAGCCGCTCGCGCGCGTCGGTCCGCAGGTCGTACTTGTCGAAGTCGAAGTAGACGTCGCCCAGCAGACCCATCTCGCGAGCCCGGCGGTTGATCTCCTCGATCTCGGCATCCCACGGGTCGGGCGTCTCGTCGACCACCGGCGGGGGCGGCGGCGGGGCGACCTCCTGCGGCGGTGGGACGGTGGTCACCGGCGGCGGCGCGGGCGGCGGCGCCTGGGGCTTTTTCTTGGGGCAGCCCAGCACCACCAGCGACACGGCGATGACTGCGACGACCGACAGCATCCGAAAGCGACTCATAAGACCTCTCCTTGATCGCACTGGCGTTAGGGCGCTTCCGTCCCGGAGCGCGCGAAAGCACTTGACTCCACGAGCCAGGGCCGTGGAAGCGCCGCGACTCTAGCAGAAGGGCCCGAAGGGTACAACACCTTTAGGTCCAGAAAGTTCGGGCCTCCGGGCCGTTGCCGCTCAGGGGGTGTAGCCCGACCAGCTGGGGCCCTGGTTGTTGCCCTCACGGGTGAGCTGGCGGAGGTTGGCGCCGTCGACGTCGACGGCGTAGATCTGCGTTTCGCGCCGGCTGCCGTAGGCACGGGTCGAGGCGAAGGCGATCTTGCGGCCGTCGGGCGAGAAGCTGGGCGTCTCGTCGCTGCTGCGGCCGGCGGTCAGGTAGCTGGTCTCGAGGGTCACCAGGTCGGTGAGCGCCAGGTTGAAGCTGCGGTCGCGGCGGCTGGCGTAGACCAGTCGAGTGCCGTTGGGGCTCCAGGCGGCGCCGTCGTTGTAGCTGCCCTGGGTCGAGATGCGCCGCAGGTTGGCGCCCTCCGAGTCCACGATGTAGATCTGCGGGCTGCCCGAGCGGCTGGAGGTGAACGCGATCTCGCGACCGCTCGGGCTCCACGCCGGGTTGGTGTCGATGCCGGGCGCATAGGTGAGCTGCCGAAGCCCGCTGCCATCGCGGTTTGCGACGAAGATCTCGGTGTTGCCGGAAACCGAGCGCGCGAAGGCGAAGCGGCGGCCGTCGGGGGCGAAGGTGGGCGAGCTGTTGAGCGTGCCGTCGGTGATCAGCCCCTGCTTGCGTCCCGTCGCCAGGTCGGCGAGGAACACTCCCGGCGTACCGCGCACGTAGGTGACGTAGGCCAGCAGGCCGCCGTCGGGGCTCCAGTCGGGCGACAGCGACAACGAGCGGTGGGCGGTCACCGGCCGCTGGTTCCAGCCGTCGTAGTCCATCAGGTAGATCTCCTTCTGCTCGTGGGGCGCCGAGCGGTCGGAGACGAAGGCGATGGAGGTCAGGGCGATGCCCTTGCGCTGGCCGAAGTACAGCACCACCTCGTCGGACAGGGTATGGGCGAGCCGCCGTGCGAGGCGCAGCTCACCGCGGTAGCGCTTGCCGAGCACGCTCTGCCCGCTCTCGAGGTGGGAAACCCGCCCCTCGATCACCAGCCGGTCGCCCTGCTGCTCGATGTCGGTCTCGAGGACCACCTCGTTGCCCAGCGAGCGGTACAGCTCGGCGTCGCGCGCGGCCTCGCCGGTCAGGCTCAGGGCCGCCAGCTCGGCGGGCCCCTGGATGACGAAGATGCGGCTGTACTCGAGGTCGTTGCGCAGGGTCTCTTCGACCTCTCGCGCCGCCTCCGCGGCCTCGGCCGAGAACGGGCCCCGCATGCGGGCGGCGGGGAAGGCGAGGCGCACCATCGGCCGCTCGCCGGCGCGCAGGGTGAGGACGACGTCGGGTTTCTCGTCGCCGGCCTGCGGCCCGCCGAGGGCCGGCAGGGGAGCCAGCAGCGTGGCGGCGCCGGCGGCGAGCGCCAGGGCGGCAGGCAGCAGAGGGGCAGTTCGGAATCTCATGGTCGTGGGTTGCTCCTCGTCATTCGAGGTAGAGCTTGACCGCCAGCGATCCCTGCGGGTAGCTGTCGGGCAGCCGCGGGAACGGGCCGGCCAGCTGCACCGCGCGCAGGCCGGCGAGGTCGAAGACGTTGAATCCGGAGGACTCGACGATGCGCAGGTCCGAGACGCTGCCGTCGCGCTGGATGCGGAAGAACACCGCGGCCCGCACCGTGGCGCCAAGCCGTGGCCGGCTCCACTGAGAGCCGATCAGCGACAGCATCTGGTCCAGGTAGTAGCCGTAGGTGAAGTTCTGGTCCGCCAGGTCGATGCTGGCGCCGCCGAACGCCGAGGTGCCGGTGGAGCTGCCGGTGGGGGAGCCCTGGCGGCGGCCAAGCTCGCCCGCGTCGGGTGCCGCCGGCTCCGGCGCCGCTGGCCGCTCGCGGCTGGGCTCGGCTGGCTTGGCCGGCTGCTTGGGACGTGGCTCGGGTGGCGCCACCGCCGCCGGCGTCGGCTTCGGCGCGCTCTCCTCGACCACGACCGGCTCCGGCTCGGGGCGGCGCTCGCGGCGCGGCGCCGGCACCGGCTCGCGCACGCCCAGCGCCTGCGCCGGCACCACGTACACAGGCACGAACTCGGGCGGCGCCACCGCCTTGCGCGCCGCCAGCAGCGGTGCCACGGTGAAGGTGGCCGCCAGCAGCAGGTGCACCGCCAGCGAACCGATCAGCCGGACGCGGCTGCTGGCCGCGACCTGGCGCCGGCGGTGCTCGAGGATGGCGGCGATGGCACGCTGCATGGTCGTTCCCGGCTCAGCCCCGCCGGCCCGGCCGCTCGGTCACCATGCCGATCTGCTCGATGCCGCCGCGGTGCAGCAGGTCGAGCACCTCGACCACCTTGCCGTAGGGCAGCTCGCGATCGCCCTTGAGGAACACCGCCTTGTCCTGGCGCGCCTCGAGGATCGGCAGCAGCCGCTCCACCAGCTGGCTCGGGTGCACCGGCTGCTCCTGGACGTAGACCAGGCCGTCGAGGTTGATCGACAGCACCAGCGGATCGTCGACCCGCATGGGCAGGCTTTCGGCCTGTGCCTGGGGCAGCGCCACTTCGATGCCCTGGTGCAACATCGGTGCCGTGATCATGAAGATGATCAGCAGCACCAGCATCACGTCCACCAGCGGCGTGACGTTGATGTCGGCCAGGACCGGGTCGTCTTGCTGGCTCTGGGATCCGGAGAACGCCATGGCTTGGCCCTCCAGCCGATCGCCGGCGCCGGCGGTGGTGCGGCGCCTCAGGTGAAGTTGCGCTCGGCCAGGTTGATCATCTCGAGGACGAAGTCCTCGAGCTCGCCGCGGAAGCCGCGCACGCGGTTGGCGAAGTAGTTGTAGCCCATCAGGGCGGGAATGGCGGCCGCCAGCCCGAGCGCCGTGTTGACCAGCGCCTCGGCGATACCGGGAGCGACCGCCACCAGCGAGGTGGAGCCCGTGACCCCGATGTCCTGGAACGCCGTCATGATGCCCCAGACCGTGCCGAAAAGGCCGATGAACGGGCTGGCCGCGGCAGTGGTGGCGAGAAAGCCGGAGTTGCGCGCCAGCAGCGCGACCTCGGCTCCCATCGCCCGGCGCAGGCTGCGCTCGAGCGCGGCAAGCGAGCGGATCCGGTAGCCGGCCGGGGCGTCGCCTGCCTGCTGGCGCATCGCCTTGACCTGGGCGTCGATCTCGACGTAGCCGGCCTGGAAGACGCCCACCAGCGGCGAGGCCTGGAGCCGCGCCGCCGAGGCGTTGACGTCGCTGAAGCGCTGGCTGTTGCGGAAGGCGTCGAGGAAGTCGTGGGACTGCCGCTCGGCGCGCTTGAAGTGGAAGTACTTGCCGATCATGATGGCCCAGGACACGATCGACATCAGCACCAGGGTGCCCGCCACCACCCACGCCATCACCCCGGCGTGGGCGAAGAGCTCCAGCAGCCCCGGCCTGGCGGCGGGGGAGAGCTGGGCGACGATCAGGGGAGCGGCGGGCATCGCAGGGTCGCGGCGGGCGGCGGAAAAGGTAGCACATTCCGTGCCGGCGGCGGCCGGCAGGCGGGGAGCGGACCGCCCGGTCGGCCGAGCGCCGCGCCGGCGGGTGGCTCGCGTCTTGACCCGAGCGCGGGCGGCTGCATAAGGTGCTCGCGACGGCGGCTCCCGCCGGCCGTCCCCGGCGGCACGGTCAGCCGCTCCTTCACCCGCAGGAGGGTCTTTGCGATGCGCATCGCAGTCTGCGTCAAGCAGGTTCCCGACACCGAAGCGCGCCTCAGGGTGCGCAAGGACGGTCAGTGGATCGACGAGGAGGACCTGCCGTTCGTCATCAACGAGAACGACGAGTACGCGCTCGAGGAGGCCCTGCGGTTGGCCGAGGCCACCGGCGGCGAGGTGGTGGTCTTCTCGCTCGGCCCGGAGCGCGTGCGCGAGGCGCTGCGCAAGGCGCTGGCGGTGGGGGCGGCGCGCGCCGTACACCTCAAGGACGAGGCGTTTCTGGGCGGCGACGCGCTGGCCACCGGCCGCGCCCTGGCGGCCGCCATCCGTGGGGAGAGCTTCGACCTGGTGCTCACCGGCTCGCAGTCGGACGACGCCGGCTACGGCGCCACCGGCACGATCATCGCCGGCGAGCTGGGCTGGCCGCACGCCTGGCTGGTGATGGGGGTCGAGCTCGAGGACGGCGGCAAGTCGGTCAAGGTGACGCGCGAGATGGAGAGCGGGCTCAACGAGCTGTCGCGGATCGGGTTGCCGGCGGTGCTGCAGATCCAGGCCGGCATCAACCATCCGCGCTACGCCTCGCTCAAGGGCATCATGCAGGCCAAGAAGAAGGAGATCGCCTCGCCCGGCCCGGCCGAGCTGGGGCTCGAGGCCGGCCAGACGGGCGCCGCGGCCTCCCGCCTCGAGCTGCTCAACGTGGCGTTCCCCGAGAGCGGTGAGGGCGCCCAGATGCTGGAGGGAGAGCCGGCGGCGATCGCCGCCGAGCTGGTGGCCAGACTCCAGCGGGAAGCGAAGGTGCTGTGATGGGCAACGCTATCTGGATCGTCCTGGAGCACCGGCAGGGCAAGCCCCATCGGATGGCGCTCGAAGCGGTGGCGGCCGGCCAGGAGCTGGCCCGCGTCACCGGCGGCACCGCCGAGGCGGTGGTGGTGGGTGGCGCCGAGGCGCGGGCGGTTGCCGACCAGGCCGCCGGCTGGCAGCTCGGCGCGGTGCGCTTCGTGGCGGGCGAGGGCGTCGCCCACTACACCCCGGGAGGCTACGCCGGCGCGCTGGCCGAGGCGGTCGAGGCCGACCGCCCGGCGGTGGTGCTGTTCCCGCACACCTACCAGTCGGTGGAGTACGTGCCGCGGCTGGCGCAGGCGCTGGGCGCGGCGCTGGTCCCCGAGGCGGTGTCCTTCGAGCAGCGCGACGGCAGGCTGGTGTGGCGGCGGCCTGTGCTGGGCGGCAAGCTGGTGGCCGAGGTGGCGGCGCGCGGCGAGGGTCCGGTGCTGGTGACCCTGCAGTCCGGCGCTTTCGCGGCCGATCAGCTGGCGGCCGCTGCCGAGCCGGCCCCGATTCTCGAGCAGTCCACGACGGCGGCCGCCGACCGGGAGGTCCTCGGTGTCGAGGAGGCGGCCGAGCAGCAGGTCGACCTGTCGCAGGCGCCGGTGATCGTGGCGGTGGGGCGGGGAGTCGGCAAGCAGGAGAACCTGGTCCTGGTGCGCGAGCTGGCCGAGGCGCTGGGCGCCGAGATCGGCGCCAGCCGCCCGGTGATCGACAGCGGCTGGCTCGAGCGCGAGCGCCAGATCGGCTCGAGCGGCCAGACGGTGGCGCCCAGGCTGTACGTGGCGCTGGGCATCTCGGGTGCCATCCAGCACGTGGTCGGGATGAAGGGGTCGCAGGTGGTGGTCGCGATCAACAAGGACCCCGGGGCCCCGATCTTCGCGATCGCGGACTACGGCGTGGTCGGCGACCTGCACGAGGTGGTGCCGGCGCTCACCGCGGCGGTGCGCGAGGCCAAGGCCGGCTGAGCCGGCTGCCGGCTCAGCCGCCGCCGGCGCGGCGCCGCAGCTCGTAGAGCACCACCGCCGCCGCCACCGCCACGTTGAGCGACTCGACGGGCGCCGCCATCGGCACCGACAGCTCGAGGTCGGCGCGGCGGCGGGCCGACGGCGACAGACCCGGGCCCTCGGCGCCGAGCATCAGGCAGAGGTTGTCGGGCAGCTCGGTGCCCCACAGCGGGCGGCCGCCGCTCGGCACCAGCGCCGCGAAGGTCGCGGCCGGCGGCGCCAGCGCCCCTGCCAGCGTCTCTACCGAGACCCCGACCGCCACCGGCAGGCGGAGCAGGCTGCCGGCCGAGGCGCGCAGCGCGCGCGGGTGGTTGGGATGGGCGGAGCCCGCGGCCAGCGCCAGGCCGGCGGCGCCGGCGGCCTCGGCCACCCGTGCCAAGGCACCCAGGTTGGCGGGCGTCTGCAGTCGGTCGACAAACAGGTAGACGCCGGGCGGTGGCGGCAGGGTCTCGACCCCGCCGCGCGGCAGGTGGGCGAGCGCCACGACGCCGGCGGGGGAGTCGGCATCGGCCAGCGTGGCGAGCGGGCCGGCGGCGACCTCGAGCGGCGGGCGCACCAGCCGCGCGGCGAGGGCCCGGCCGGCGCCGCTGGCCAGGAACTCGGGCGTGGCGAGCACGGTCTCGAGCTCGAGTCCGGTTTCGAGCGCCTCGCTCAGCAGGTCCGGACCCTCGAGCAGGGCGGCGTCACCGCGCCGGCGCCGCAGCCGGGCGAGGCGGCGCAGGGTGGCGTTCTGGCGGCTGGTGATGGTCACCCTCGGGGCCTCGCGGACGCCGCCTTTACTCGGCGCTCCAGGCCGATTATCCTTCGCGCGCGGCCTGGCCGCCTCCCAGCTCCATGCAGCCTCGGAATCTCAGCGAGTTCTGGCGTCGTTTCCGCACCGGGGTCGAGGTGGCGGTGGCGAGCGCCCAGCCCGACAAGCTGCTCGGCGTGCGCGACGGCTTCCGCCGTTACCTGTACGAGGGGCTGGCCCAGAACCTGCCGGTGGCGGTGGTACCTCATCCCGAGCCGCAGCGGCCGACCGGACTCGAGCTGAGCGACGCCGAGACCATCGAGGTGGCCCGCGCCCGCGCCGGCGAGCTGCAGCGGGAGCTCGGCTCCAACTACCACTTCTACGTCGCCGCCGAGGGCGGGCTGCACGCCGTCGAGGTGGCCGATGCGATGCACTACTTCGTGCGCTGCTGGGTGGTGGTGATGGGCGAGATGGGGGAGGCGTGGGGGGCGAGCGGCTCGCTCGAGATTCCCGGCCGGCTGCTCGACGGCCTGGACCGCGGGCAGCTGTCGTTCGCGGTTCCCGGCACGCGGCGCGGCGGCGGCATGATCCAGTCGCTCAGCGGCGGCCTCGAGACCCGCCGCAGCGCCACCGCCGAGGCCACCGTGCACGCGCTGTCGACGCTGCTGTACGGCGTGCTCGAGCGCGGCTCGATCCGCGACCGTCCGGGCCGCTAGGTCAGCCTGGCCGGTTGCGCTGTGCTAGCATCGGCGCGCCGCGCGCGGCCGTTCGCCGCGCCCATCCACGCCGCGACAGCACCCCGCTTCACCAGCCCGCCGGTCCCCGGCAAGGAAGATCGCCATGAGTCAACGAGACGCCTACCTGTTCACCTCGGAGTCGGTGACGGAGGGGCATCCCGACAAGGTCGCCGACCAGATCTCGGACGCCGTCCTCGACGAGGTGCTGCGCCAGGATCCGACGGGCCGGGTGGCGTGCGAGACCATGGTGACCACCGGTCTGGTGATGGTGGCGGGCGAGATCACCACCACCGCGACGGTCGATCTGATCGACATCGCCCGCCGCACGGTGCGCGACATCGGCTACACCGAGGCGGACTACGGCTTCCACTACGACGCCTGCGCCGTGCTCAGCGCCATCGAGCCGCAGTCGCCCGACATCGCGATGGGCGTGGACGTCGGCGGCGCCGGCGACCAGGGCCTGATGTTCGGCTTCGCCACCAACGAGACCGAGCAGCTGATGCCGCTGCCGATCACCCTGGCGCACGCGCTGACCCGCCGGCTGGCGGAGGTGCGCCGCGCGGGCGAGGTCGTTGGCCTGCGCCCGGACGGCAAGAGCCAGGTAACCGTCGAGTACGGCGAGGACGGCCGGCCCCGCCGGGTCCACACGGTGGTGGTGTCGACCCAGCACGATCCGGACTTCACCGGCGAAGCGCTGCGCGAGGCGGTGATCGAGCGCGTGGTGCGGCCGGCGGTGCCCGCCGAGCTGATCGACGCCCAGACCATCTTCCACGTCAACCCCACCGGCCGCTTCGTGACCGGCGGTCCGAAGGGTGACTGCGGCCTGACCGGCCGCAAGATCATCGTCGACACCTACGGCGGCAGCGGCCGCCACGGCGGCGGCGCCTTCTCGGGCAAGGACCCCACCAAGGTCGACCGCTCGGCCAGCTACATGGCGCGCCACATCGCCAAGTGCCTGGTGGCCGCCGGCACCGCCGACAAGATCGAGGTTCAGCTGGCCTACGCCATCGGCGTCGCCGAGCCGGTGTCGGTGCGGGTCTCGACCTTCGGCACCGGCCGGGTCGCCGAGGGCCGGCTCGAGCAGCTGGTGCGCGCCAGCTTCCCGCTGACGCCGTCGGGCATCATCGACTACCTCGACCTGCGCCGGCCGATCTACCTCCAGACGGCGGCGTACGGTCACTTCGGGCGCGACGAGCCCGACTTCAGCTGGGAGGAGGTGTCCCGCGCCTCCAAGCTGGAGGCCGAGGTGGGCGCCGTTCTGGCGGCGTCGCCCTCGGCCTGAGCCGCGCCCTCCTCGGGCCACAGCGGGGGGCGCGGGCCGTCGGCCTTGTGCCAGGTCTTGCCGTACTTGAGCACGTCGTGCTTGAGCAGGTCGAACTCGCCCTGGCCGGCGGTCGGCCGGGCGTCGCGGTACAGCGTGTCGCAGCGGTAGCAGACCACCGCCAGGCTCAGCCGGCGGTAGAGCCAGAGGTCGACCAGCGACAGCAGGATCAGCGACAGGCCGTAGGTCCACGGCACCAGCGCGGCGCCGATCACCACCAGCAGGCAGCCCAGCGCGCGGTTGAAGTCACGCTCGCGATACAGGTGGCGCGAGCCGCACAGCGGGCAGAAGCGGATCCGCTCCGGCTCGTCGGCTCGCCAACCACCGGCTTCCACGGCCCGCTGGGCGGCGCAGTTGGGACAGACCACGGCGGTGGAGCCCGGCTCCAGCCGCGCCTTGAACGGCAGGCCGCACTCGCGGCACTGGGTGCGCAGGCGCATCGCTAGCGCGCCGCCCGGCGCGGATCGCTGCCGCTGGCGCCGAGCGGGCTCACACCGGTACGCCGGTGGTGACCACCAGGTAGTAGGCCGTGATCTCGCCGATGAAGGCGCCGACCACCACCACGTACAGGATGCCGGTGGCGGACTGGTTGGCGCGCTGCCGCGCGCAGCGCAGCGACAGGAAGCCGAGGCTCAGCGGCATCGCCAGCCCCCACAGCACGCGGAACCAGAAGAACATGCCCTGGCCGGTGAAGCCGGTGAGCAGCCGCAGCAGGTCGATCTCGCCGGTGCCGCCGGCCGCCACCGCGACCGCCACGCCGGCGACCGCCAGCCGCGCCGCGGCCGCCACCAGCAGCACCTGGCAGAACACCGTCAGGTGCCTGAAGGTGAGCCGCGGCGCCACCAGGTACCAGTGGCCGAGCAGCATGGCGACCAGCGACCAGCCGAGCAGCGCGGCCGAGCTGAGCAGGCTGACGCCGGTGAGCAGCTCGCGGTGGGGCAGGGCGGTGCCGGCCGGCGCCAACCCGGGCACCGTCAGCAGCAGCGCCGCGCCGCCGGCCACCAGGATCCCTCCCGCCGCCAGCCGTGCCGCGAGCCAGCGCTCGCGCCAGACCGCCCCGTAGTAGCCGAAGGCGCCGGCCAGCGCCAGGCCCAGGCAGGCCGTGCCGGCGGTGGGCTCGTCGTACGGCTCGAACGAACGGCCGACGAACACGGTCGTTGCCAGCCCGAGCAGAGCGAGGACGATGAGAGCGTTCATCTGGAAGTAGCCGCGGCCCAGGTCGTCCTCGGGGATCCAGAACAGGGTGGAGACCGTGCCGACGGCGGTCGCCAGCAGGAACAGGTAGAAGACGGTCATCGCTGCACGGGGGGCCTCAGCTGCGCACGCCGAGAAACAGGTACAGCGACAGCAGGGCGAACAGCACGTTGGGCGTCCAGACCGCCACGGTCGGCGGCAGCGCCGCGGTCTCGCCGAGGGTTGTGAACAGCGCCAGCAGGCCGAAGAAGACGATGCCGAGCACCACCGCCAGCCCGATGCCGTACAGCGCTCCGCGCCGGCCCAGCCGGAACGAGAACGGCAGCGCCACCAGCGCCATGATCAGCGACACGCTGGGGAACGAGACCTTCTTGGCCAGCTCGACCTCGAGGTCGGGGGCGGTCTGGCCGCTGTCGCGGATCTCCTGGATGTAGCGCTTGAGCTCGCCGTAGGTCATGGCGGTGGGCACCTTGAGCTCGGACTCGAAGTAGGCGGGTTTCTCGGGAAAGTCGAGCACCACCGGCTCGGGGAACCGCTGGTAGCGGTCGCCGCCCTCGTCGAACACCCGAACCCAGGTGCCGGAGGCCACCCAGAAGCCGTCGACGTAGCGCGCCGACTGCGCGAACAGCCGCCGGGTCAGCCGGTACTGCTCGTCGAACTCGAACACCTGCAGCCGCTGCAGCGCCTCGCTTTCGGCATCGTAGCGCAGGTAGTTGTAGACGTAGCGGCCCTGCCCGAACAGCCACTGGCGGTCGGCGCGGCGCGTTCGCGCCCCGGCGCGACCCTTGATCTGGTCCTTGATCTCCGCCACCTTCTCGTTCGACGCCGGCAGCACGGTGGCCTGCAGGAAGGCGCAGGAGGAGACCACCACCGCCGCCGCCACCGCCGCCGGCAGCGCCAGCCGGTAGAGGCTGACCCCCGAAGCCTTGACCGCCAGCACCTCGTTGCTGCGCGACAGCAGGGCGAAGGCGATGAGGGTGGTCAGCAGCACCGTGATCGGGGCCAGCTCGTAGTAGACCTGCAGCAGCAGGTACTTGTAGTAGTCGATCACCACCGCGCGGGCGACCTCGTTCTCCAGCATCTCGTCCGACTTCTCGGTGAAGTCGCCGATCAGGTAGACGGCGATCGCCGACAGGGTGACCAGCACGAACACCCAGAAGAAGGTGCGCAGCACGTAGCGGTCGAGCAGGTTGGGGAACTGCAGACGGAAGCGGGGGAGCCGCAGCACGAAGCTAGGCCGCCGCGGAGCGTCTTCGTCGCCCTTGCGCGCCGATCGCCGCGGGCCGCGCCGGCGACGGGGGCGGCGTCCCCAGCGGGTGGTGACGTGATGGCGCCACCACGAGCCGATGAACGCCGGCACCAGCGAGCGGTTGGCGTTGGCGCGCCACAGCAACAGCAGGCCGAGCCCGCCCAGCAGGAGGTTGGGCAGCCACATCGCCAGCCACGGCTGCATGCGGCCGATGCGGGCGGTCTCCTCGCCGTTGCCGATCAGCACCCAGTAGACCAGTAGCACGCCGATCGACAGGGCGAAGCCGGAGGAGCGTCCGGCGCCGCGCACCCGCGCGGTGAAGCCGAGCGGCAGCCCCAGCAGGCCGAACACCACGGCGGCGAACGGAATCGAGAACTTCTTGTAGATCTCCACCTTGGACAGGTTGCGGAGCTGGCGGGGCAGGTTGGGGTCGGCGATCTGCTCGCGCAGCTCGGCGATGTTCAGCTCCCGCACGCTCTTGCTGGCCAGCACCATCGCCCGTTGACCGCTGGTGAACTGGTCGTCGAGCAGGCGGTTGAGGGTGCGGTAGTGGACCCGCCGGTAGCGGTCCGCCTCGTCGAAGTCCACCTCGTGGGAGGTGGCGTCGGCCAGCCGCAGGATCAGCCGCTCGCCGTCCTCGCTCAGCACCACCCGGCCGGACTGGGCCACCGTGACCTCGTTCTCCACCGCGGGCACGCTGTCGGCCAGGAAGACCCCCCGCCACTCCTCGTCGCCGGGCTTTTGGTCGAAGACGTACAGCACCAACCCCTCCCAGCCCTCGTAGAACACCCGCGGCTGGACCTGCTGCGCCACGCTGCGGGTGAAGATCTCGAGCTGGAGGCGCTGCAGGGCGGAGTTGCCACGCGGCAGAACCACCACCATCAGGAAGGCGTTGACCAGCGCCAGGACCACCGAGATCGCCAGCACCGGCCGGTACAGCCGGTAGAGGCTGAGGCCGGCGGCGCGCAGCGCGATCAGCTCGCTGTCGGCGTTCAGCCGGCCGGCCGCCACCAGGATCCCGAACAGGAACGCCATCGGGATGGTGAGCACCACGATGTGGGGCAGGCTGAGCAGCAGCAGCTGGCCGACTTGGCCGGCCGGCACGCCGCGGCGGATGATCATCTCGGCCAGACGGAACAGCGTCTGCATCAGCATGATGAAGGTGAAGACCACGAAGCCCAGGCCGAGCGGGCCGAGGACTTCGCGCACCAGGTAGCGGTCTAGGCGGGACATGGGTGGCGGGCCGGTCGGGATTATACGGGGGAGAGGGTGTGGGAGGGACGGGTGCCGGGGGGCTTCGGTGGGCTGTTCGGTGTCACATGCGTAGTCCGATAAGATACATTATGTAAACCTACTGCCGGCTGAAACTGTGCGGACCATGGCAGAACGGGGATGTACGGCCGTAGGTTTGCATAATGTAGAGGGGCTTTAGGAGGGGTTGACTAACTCGCGGCCTGCGGGCTCTCGCTTGACCGCTGGGGGCGCTGGCGCTCCTGGGGTGTGAGCGCGCACCCGTGGCTGCAGCAGGCCCGTGGTCGCCCCCTCGCGGGGTTCTTAGCTGCCCGACGACGGCGGGTCGCCGGCTTCGCCCGAGCGGAGACCTTCGAGGATCTCTTCGAGGGCGGCGATCAGGTCGTCGCGGTCGACGGTGCTGCGGCGGAAGCTGACCGACAGGCTGTAGGTCTTGTCGGGGGCGCGGAACTTGAAGGTGTACGGCTTGCGGCGGGGCTTGGCCGCGGGACGGCGCGCGGCCTTGCGGGCGCGGATGTCGTCGCGGTTGAGGC
>JBFGNS010000040.1:0-27643 GCA_041574955.1 Thermoanaerobaculia bacterium
CGCCCCCCCCCCCGCTTCTCTCTCTCTGGAGACACGACAACCATGAAGACCCCTGACACCTCACGACCCGGCCGCCCTGCGACACTCCCGGCGGCCGCCTTCCTGACCCTGCTCGGCCTGCTCGCCCCGACCGGCAACGCCGGCGCGGCTCCGGCAGACGACGAGATCGACTTCGGACTGCGCGCCGGCATCTACGCCGACGCCTCGGACGCCTTCCTGGGCGCCGAGATCCTCGGCCGGATGGGCGACAAGGGCTGGTTCTACAACCCCAACCTCGAGTGGGTGCCGCGCGACGGGGGTGATCTGATCACCCTGAACGCCGACTTCCACTACGACTTCAAGGTCGACGAGCCGGTCTACGTGTGGGCCGGCGGCGGCCCGGCGCTGGTGTTCAAGAACAACCGGCGCAACGACGACACCGACCTCGGCCTCAACCTGCTGGCCGGCATCGGCTTCAAGACCGAGGGCCCGCTGCGCCCCTACGTCCAGGCCAAGATCCTGCTGGCCGACGACACCGAGGCGGTGCTGGCGTTCGGCATCCGATTCTAGACCTGACCCCTCGGGCGGCCGCCCGGCGCGCCGCGCCTGAGCGCCGGGCGCCGTCCCCCGGATCCGGATTCGCGGCGCGGCCGGCCGATCAGCTGGCCGCGATCCGCTTGCGCCCGCCCAGGTACCCGCGCAGCGCCTCGGGCACCGCCACCGAGCCGTCGGCCTGCTGGCAGTTCTCGAGAATCGCCACCAGCGTCCGGCCGACTGCCAGCCCGGAGCCGTTCAAGGTGTGCAGGTAGCGAGGCTTGCCGCCGCCCTCGGGGCGGTAGCGCAGCCCGGCGCGGCGCGCCTGGTAGGCCTCGCAGTTGGAGCAGGAGGAGATCTCGCGGTAGGCCTGCTGGCCGGGCAGCCAGACCTCGATGTCGTAGGTCTTGGCGGCGGAGACTCCCATGTCGCCGGTCGACAGGGTCACCACCCGGTACGGCAGCTCGAGGAGCTGGAGCACCCGCTCGGCGTGGCCGGTGAGCTCCTCGAGCGCCTGGTAGCTGGTCTCGGGGGTGGTGAGCTGGACCAGCTCCACCTTGTTGAACTGGTGCTGGCGGATGAGCCCGCGGACGTCCTTGCCGTAGGAGCCGGCCTCGGCGCGAAAGCACGGCGTGTGGGCGGTGTAGCGGCGCGGCAGCTCGCGCTCCTCCAGGATCTCGCCGCGGTGGAGGTTGGTCAGCGGCACCTCGGCGGTGGGCACCAGGTAGTACGGGCTGTCGCCCTCGAGCCGGAACTGGTCCTCGGCGAACTTGGGGAGCTGGCCGGTGCCGATGAGCGCGTCGGCGTTGACGATGAACGGCGGCAGCACCTCGCGGTAGCCGTGCTCGCCGGTGTGCAGGTCGAGCATGAAGTTGATCAGCGCCCGCTCGAGCCGCGCCCCGAGGTCCCAGTAGACGGTGAAGCGGGCGCCGGTGATGCGGGCGGCGCGCTCGAAGTCGAGGATCCCCAGATCCGTCCCCAGGTCCCAGTGGGCCTTGGGCTCGAAGTCGAACGCGGGCGGCTCGCCCACCCGGCGCTCCTCGCGGTTGGCCGCCTCGTCGGCGCCCACCGGCACCGAGTCGTGCGGCACGTTGGGCAGCTCGAGCTCGAGCCGGTCGAGCTCGGCGCCGGCCGCGCCGACGGTCTCCTCGAGCGCCGCGATGCGGCCCTTGAGCTCGGCCACCGCGGCGATCTCGGCCGCCGCGTCGCCGCCCTCCCGCTTGACCAGCCCGATCTGCTTGCTGGCCTCGTTGCGCCGGCGCTTGAGCTCCTCGAGCTCCACCAGCCCGGCGCGGCGCTCGCCGTCGAGCGTCTGCCAGCGGTCGACCTCGCCCGGCTCGCCGCCGCGCGCGGCCAGGGCCTGTTTGACCCGGTCGGGATCCGACCGCAGAAGCTCGCGCGACAGCATGGCGGCGCGGAGTCTAGCAGGGCCCCGGCGGGCCGGCGCCGCCCCAGCGCACAGGCTGGACGGCCACGCCCAGCAGGCGGATGTCGCGCGAGCGCTCGAGGTCCGGGTGGCGCAGGAAGTCGCGGAACGGCCGGAACGCGGGGCGCGCCTCGATCTCGAGCACCAGCGACCCGGCCGCCGGCGGGCCGACCGCGAGGCACCGCTCCTGCCAGCGGTCCGGCTCGCTCAGCGTGAAGCTGTCGAGCCGGCGGCCGTCGACCGACAGCGTCACCTCGACCGGCCGCTCGGCGGCGCGTGGATGGCCGTTCGCCACCGTCACCACCAGCGCGGCGTCGCGCCACGGCAGCCGCCGTGCGGCGCGCGCCGTGGTCCACTCGAACGGCTGCCCGCGCCGCCCCTCCGGCCGGTGGAAGCCGTAGCTGGCGGAGCTGGCGCTCGTCACCGGCGCGAGCGCCGACGCCCGCCAGGCGGCGACCGCCACCGCCGCCACCACCAGCGCCGCGGCGGCCCTCCTGCGGCGCCGGCTGGCCGGCGCCGCGGGCGCGAGGGCCGCGACCGAGCCGGCCACGATCCAGAACAGCCACTGGATCGCCTTGACGAAGAACAGGTACTGGACCACGCCGTGGACCGCGGCGCCGACGAGCGCCACCGCCAGCCCGCGCGCCAGCAGCCGCCGGTCGCGGTCGGCGGAGCGGAGCCCAGCGCCCAGCGCTCCGGCCAGCGCCCAGGCCAGCCAGGCGAAGGCGGCCAGCCCCAGGGCGCCGCGCTCGACCGCCACCGCCAGGTAGTGGTTGTGAGGCGTCAGCCAGCCGACGCGCCGGGCGACGCGGCTCATCTCCCGCTCTTCCCAGGCCGGCACGAACGCACCCAGGCCCCAGCCGAGGGCGGGGCGGTCCCACATCATGACCGCCGTGGCGCGCCACACTGCCGGCCGGCCGCCCGCCTCGGCGATCTCCCGGGCGCGGCTCACCACCGGCCCGAGGACGGCGGGACGCAACGCCCACAGCGACACCGCCACCAGCGCGACGGCGCCGGCCCCGACCGCCAGCCGGCGGCGGGCCCGGGGGCTCCGCCAGGCCGCCAGCGGCCCGGCCAGGGCCACCGCCACCGCCAGCTGGACGGCGGCGGCGATCCAGGCCCCGCGCTGCAGGGTCAGCACCAGCGCCACGCCCGCAAGGGCGGCCAGCGCCAGCGCCGCGCCGCGGCCCCGCCGGCCGGCGCCGGCAAGCGCCGCCACCGCCACCGGCGCCGCCATCACCAGGTACTCGGCCAGCCAGCCGGAGTGGAAGAACAGCGCGTGCAACCGCTCATCGAGCCACGGCTCGCCCACCGGCCGCCAGGCCCACAGCTCCAGCCAGCCGAGATGAGCGGCCAGCCCCACCGCCAGGACCGCCGCCATGCCGGCGGCCAGCGCCACTCCCAGCGCCCGCGGCGAGCGGCCGGCGAACGCCCGGCGCACCGCCACGAACAGCGCGACGCCGAGCGCCAGGTCGAGAGCGGCGCGCCAGCTGTAGAGCGCCGACCAGCTCTCGGCCCCCGGCAGCTCGGCGAGCAGCCCGGCGAGCGAGCGCGGCTGCCAGGAGGGCGGGCGGTAGAGCGCCGGGGCCATCGACGCCAGGCTGGCGAGCGCCAGGGCCAGGACCGGCAGGTCGAGACGCGAGCGGGGCGCCGGCCCGGCACGCCAGGCGGTGACCACGGCAGCCAGCGCCGCCAGGTCGAAGGCGGCGAGGTACGGGCCACCCGGCGGCGAGCCGAACAGCGGCAGCGCCGCGGCCAGCACCAGCAGGCCGGCGCGCGGCCGCCACACCCCCGCCGCCAGCACCGCCGGCGGCATCAGCCAGGTCAGGAGCTCGGGCACGCTCTCCGGGGCAGGCTCCCCGCCAGCAACTCGACCGCGGCGCCGGCGGCGCGCTCGAGCGGCGCGGCGTCGGCCACGCCGCGGCCGGCGATGCCGAAAGCGGTGCCGTGGTCGACCGAGGTGCGGACAAACGGCAGCCCCAGCGTCCAGTTGACCGCGGTGCCGAAGGCCGCGGTCTTGACCGCGATCAGCCCCTGGTCGTGGTAGAGCGCCAGCACCCAGTCGAACTCGCCGCGACGGGCGCGGGCGAACAGCGAGTCGGCGCTCTCCGGACCATGGGCGTCGGCACCGCGACGGCGCGCTTCCGCCACCGCCGGTGCGACCACGGCGGCGTCTTCCTCGCCCAGCAGGCCCTGCTCGCCGGCGTGGGGGTTGAGCCCCGCCACCGCGATGCGGCCACCGGCGTGCCGGTCGAGACAGAGCAGGGCGTCGAGCAGCGGCTCGACCGCCAGGCCGTCGATCGCCCGGCGCAGCGGCAGGTGGGTGGTGAGCAGCGCCACCTGCATCTCGGGCGCCAGGAACGCCATCAGGTAGTCGCGGCCGTAGCGCTCGAGCCCACAGGCCGCGGCCAGGTGGTCGGTGTGGCCGCGGAACTCCGGCGCCACGTGGCGCGCGATCGACGCCTTGCTGACCGGCGCGGTGACCAGCGCGTCGGCGACGCCCCGGCGCACCAGCTCGACGCCCAGGTCGAGCGCCGCGAGGGCGCCGGCGGCGTCGGCCGCGGTCGGCTCGCCGGGCCGCACCCGCCGGCGCTCGCCCACCGGGTCGACGACCGTCACCCGCTCGCCGGCGGCGAGCTGCGAGCGGTCGGCCGGCGGCGCCACGTAGTCCAGCCGGTCGGCCACCGCGGCGCGCACCGGCAGTGCCTGCGCCTCGAGCGCGGCGCGCTCGGCGACCAGCAGCGGCCGCCACCCCCGACCGCCCTCGCCTGCCAGGCGCAGCAGGATCTCGGGACCGATGCCGGCGGTGTCGCCCTGGGTCAGGGCGAGGACCGGTGCGGCGGGGGCGTCTGGGTGCGGACCGCTCACGGCCCGCCAAACCTACAACGGAAGCGGAGCGGGCCGGGCGCTACTCGGAGGCCGCGCGGCGCCGGCGCTTGAGCTCCTCCTCCTTGAACATGTAGCGGATGTTGTGCTTCGGGATCAGCAGGTTGGGCTCGCGGTGCCGGTTGAACTTGATGGCGTTCTTGTCGTACCACTCGATCCAGCCGCGCAGCTCGTCGCCGTTGGTCAGCACAAGCACCATCGGCGTACGTGCCGCCATCTGCTTGAGGTAGTAGAACTCCTCGGCGTTGGTCTGCTCCGGCGGCGCCTGCTTGCGGCGCACCGCCCGGGAGGGACCGTTCTTCTTGAGATCTGCCATGTCGGGGCGAATCAGCTTTCGGTTGGCCATGGTTCCCTCACGCAGGCTTCGCAGCCGGGGCCTTGGGTTTGCGGGGCGGCTTCTGGTACTGGTCGTCCTCGTAGGCCAGACAGCACAGCAGGCGGCCACATTGGCCGGAGATCTTGGAAGGGTTGAGGCTCAGGTTCTGGCGCTTGGCCATCTGGATCGAGATCGGCTTGAAATCCGTGAGCCAGGTGGAGCAGCACAGGGTGCGGCCGCAGACGCCGATGCCGCCGAGCAGCCCGGCCTCGTCCCGCGCGCCCACCTGGGTCATGCGGATCTTGGCCGAGAAGCGCCGCGAGATGTCGCGCACCAGGCGCCGAAAATCTACTCGCCCGTCGGCGGTGAAGAAAACGGTGGCGCGCTTGGTGTCGAGCGAGAAGTCGACCTTGGAGATCTTCATCTCGAGGCCCAGCCGGCGCGCCCGCTCCTGGGCGAACAGCTTGGCGGCGGTCTCCTTGTCCAGCTTGCGGTCGTGGGCTCTGGCGTCGTCGTCGGTCGCCAGCCGCAGGATGCGCTTGGCGGAGGCTTTCTGGCACGGCTTGAAGACCGGCATCGGCGACATCTCGACCCGGCCGAAGAGCGGCCCGGCGTCCGAGTCCACCACCACCCGGTCACCCTTGGCGTAGACCGTCCCCTGGGTGGCGGAGAGGGTCAGGTTGGTCTCCTCGCCGAAACGCACGCCGACGAAGGTGTCCTCGAGAGCCGTCGATTGGCCCTTGAACGAGCAACCCTGGCAGCCCGGCATGATCAGCCGTCTCCTGAATGCACGACAAATACCAACTCGGTGGATCGCGATCTGCAGCGGCGAGCCGCGGGCACTCACCAGTACCAGTCAGCAGGAACCGCTCGAACTGCAGCTACGGATCGCAGAAGCGATAGGCCATTATGGCGTCGGCTGCCGCCACCTGTCAAACGAGACGATGGGCGGGCAACGCACCGCCACAGCGCGGCTCAACCGTCGGCAGCGCGCGCCTCGAGGACTCTGCGGCCGATGTCGGAGCGGCACAGCTTGCTCGGCCAGTCGATGCGCGCGGCCGCCTGGTAGGCGGCGCGCAACGCGTCGCGCAGTCCGGGCCCGGTGGCGCAGACGTTCAGCACCCGGCCGCCGGCAGTGACCAGCCGCCCGTTGTCGACCGCGGTGCCGGCGTGGAAGATCTCTACACCGGGCAGCGCCGCGGCCGCCTCCAGCCCCTCGATCGGCTCACCGACCACCGGCCGCTCGGGGTAGGGGGAGCTGCCCAGCACGACGCAGGCTGCCGCCTCCTGGCGGAACCTGAGCCGCTGCGAGCCGAACTGACCGGCGGCGCCCGCCGCCAGCACCGGCAGGGGGTCGTCCTCCAGCCTCAGCATCAGCGGCTGCGCCTCGGGATCGCCGAGCCGCACGTTGAACTCCAGCACCTGCGGCCCCTCCTCGGTCAGCACCAGACCGGCGTACAGCACGCCGACGAAGCGGCGGTTCTCGGACGCCATGCCGGCAACGGTGCGGTGGATCACGGTGTCGAGGACCGTAGCCGCCTGCTCCGCGCCGAGCACGCCGGACGGGCTGTGCGCCCCCATGCCGCCGGTGTTGGGGCCGGTGTCGCCGTCGCCGACCCGCTTGTAGTCCTTGGAGCTGGCCATCGGCAGAACCCGCTCGCCGTCGCTGAGAGCGATGAACGACACCTCCTCGCCCTCGAGGTACTTCTCCACCACCACCCGCTCGCCGCTGGCACCGAACCGCCGCTCTTCGAAGAAAGCCGCCAGAGCCTCCGCCACCTCGTCCTCGGTGCGCGGGATCAGCACGCCCTTGCCGGCCGCCAGCCCGTCCGCCTTGAGCACTACCGGCAGGCCGAAGTCGAGCACCGCGTTCCACGCCTCCTCGGCGTCGTGTGCCACCGCGAACGCCGCCGTCGGGATGCCGTGCCGCGCCATGAACTGCTTGGCAAACACCTTGCTGCCCTCGAGCTCCGCCGCCTGCTTGCGCGGACCGAACACCGCCAACCCGCGCGCCGCCATCTCGTCGGCCAGGCCGAGGGTGAGCGGCAGCTCGGGCCCCACCACCGTCAGATCGATCTTCATCTCGCCGGCGAAGTCGGCCAGCCGCTGGACGTCATCCACCGACACCGGCACGCGGTCGGCCACCGCCTCGATGCCGGGGTTGCCGGGAGCGCAGTACAGCTCGTCGAGCAACGGGCTCTGCCGCAGCCGCCAGCACAGGGCGTGCTCGCGTCCACCGCTGCCGACGACCAGGACTCTCATCGTGGAAACTCCCGCAGCCGCCAGGCCGAGGGCGCCAGCAGTCCGGCCCCCGGTAACGCTGCCCGTCGGCGCGGCGAGTCTAGCAGCGTGGTGTGCGTCCTCGGAACGCGCGTCCTCGGAAAAGGGCGAGCCGTCCCCTGCCGGCCGCCGGCGACCGGCGCGAGGGGCGCTACAACCCACGCGCACAAGGCTCTCCGCGGGTTGGCACCCGAGTTGCTCTGCACAGTGGGCGTTGACCGGCGCGCTCGTCGGCGCCGCGCGAGAAAGGGGAGACGCCATGATCCACATTCGCAAGCTGCTGTTGACCGCCCTCGTCCCGCTGATCGCCGTACCGGCCGTGGCCCAGTACCGGCAGGGCCCGTCCTACGCCGACAACGGCTTCCGCCTGCGCCTCGGCGAGTTCACCCCGCGCGGCGACTCGGACTACTGGTTCGACAAGGGGTTCGACTTCACCGGCACCGAGGAGGACTTCGAGGACCTCGTCGCCGGCCTCGACTTCCAGCGTTCTCTCGGGCGGCGGCTCGGCCTGATCGTGTCGGCCAGCGCCTACGAGGGGTCGCTGGCGCAGAGCTACCGCGACTTCGAGGACCCCTCCGGCTTCGACATCACCCACACCACCTCGCTCGACATCACCAGCTTCGACGTCGGCCTGCTCTACCACCTGGTGCGGCGCAACGCTCGCGTCGTGCCGTACGTCGGCGCCGGCGGCAGCGTGGTCGGCTGGCGGCTGATCGAGGACGGCGAGTTCATCGACTTCGGCACTCTCGAGATCTTCGCCGACCGCTTCGAGGAGACCGGCGAGGCGCTGGGCTGGTTCTACCTGCTCGGCCTCGAGGTGCCGCTGGGCGAGAGCTGGCGTCTGTTCGCCGAGAGCCGCTGGCACCGCGTGGACGACAAGCTGGCCGGCGACTTCGAGGGCCTGGGGACGCTCGACCTGTCGGGCCGCGCCGTCTCGTTCGGCGCCGGCTGGAGCTTCTGAGCCCCGCCTACGGCCGGCCTGCGGCAAACGGGTCGGCGAAGCGTGGATCGGCGACGAACCTCGGGTCGGTCAGGCTGTCGAGAAACGCCACCAGGTCGGCGCGCTCGCCGGCGGTGATCTCGAAGCCACGCACCGCGTCGCTGCGCAGCGGACCGGGCGCGGCGGCGCGCCGGCCGTCGGGGCCCAGGTTGCGGCCGCCGGCCGCGTAGTGGTCGACCACCGCCTCGAGCGTCGGCAGGCTGCCGTCGTGCATGTAGGGCGCGGTGAGGGCGACGTTGCGCAGCGTCGGCGCCCGGAAGCGGCCGACGTCCGAAGGCCGGCCGGTGTGCTCGGCGAGACCCGGGTCGTCGGCCGGATAGGCGCCGCGGCCGTCGAGGTTGTACAGGCCGGTGTTGTGGAACTCGACCGGCGGCGGCGGGCTGCCCGCCGTCGCCAGCGGCCCGGAGAAGTCGAGCCCGCCGTGACAGCTCGCGCAGCCGGTGCGCTCGGAGAAGAACAGCGCCATGCCGCGCAGCGCCGCCGGCGGCATCGCCCGGCGATCGTCGGCGAACAGCAGCCGGTCGTAAGGCGAGTCGCCCGAGACCAGGGTGCGCTCGAAGCTGGCCAGGGCGCGGCGCAGGTTGTCGAACCGGATGGGGTCGGCCTCGCCGGGGAAGGCGGCGGCGAACAGCCGGCGGTAGAGCGGCTCGGCCGCCAGCGTCGCCAGCGTTTCCTCGACCAGGCCGGCCAGGCCCATCTCCACCGGCTCGGTGCCGAGCAGCGGACGCAGCATCTGCTCTTCGAGCCGGCGGCGCTCCGGATGGGCCCAGTCGAGCGCCGGCCGGTAGGCGACGTTGGCCAGGCTCATCGCGCCGCGCCGGTGCAGCTCGCCGGTCGAGCCGACGGCGCGCGCCCGGCCGTCGGTGAACGCCAGCTCCTGCCGGTGGCAGCTGGCGCAGGAGACGGTGCGGTTGGCCGACAGGCGCCGATCGTAGAACAGGTGCCGGCCGAGCTCCACCTTGGCGGCGGTCATCGGGTTGTCGGCCGGCACCGGCGGCAGCGGAAAGCCGGGCGGCAGCCGCCAATCGAACGGCGGCGGCGGCGCGGCGGGCGGCGGCGGCAGGTGGCCGCAGGCGGCCAGTGCCAGGCCGGCGGCCAGCCCCGCCGCCAGCGCGCGCGCGGCCGGACCTACCAGCTGCGGGCGCCGGCCACCCGGCCGACCTGGGCCGCCAGGTTGCTGCGCTCCTCGACCCATCGAGCGAACTCTTCGCGCACGCTCTCGGAGACCGCGCCGCCACCGCTCTCGAGCCACCGCTTCATGGCGGTCATCAGCTCGCCCGCCCGCGGCCGGTCGATGCGGAACAGCTCCATGTACGCCTCCTTGGCGTCCTCCAGGCGGCCCAGACCGAGGTAGGCCTCGCCGCGGTACTCGATGGCCTCGGGGTAGAGCGGGTTGAGCTCGAGAGCGCGATCGTAGGCGGCGATCGACTCGTCGAACTCACCGGTCTTGCGCAACGCGTAGCCGAGGCTGCTCCAGGCCTGGTAGTAGTCGGGCTTCACGTCGACCGCGGCGCGCAGCTCGCGAACCGCCTTGCCGTAAGCCTTCTGCGCCTTCTTCAACAGCTTGTCGCGCGCCTTGCCCTCGGCCGCCTCGGCCTCCTCCTCGAGCTTCCAGGCCTTGTCCCGGTGCTTGAGGCCCTGGTTGTAGGCGGCGACGGCGCGCTGCTCGGGGGTCAGCTCGGGGGTCGGGGTGGGCTCCGGTGCCGACGAGCCGCCGGCCGCCGCCAGCGCCAGTGGAGCGAGCAGGGCGAGAGCCAGAGCGGTGGCCAGGATCTTCTTCATGTCGCTTTCCTCCGTCTGGTTGCTTGCGCCGCCGTCGTTCCAGAGATACGCGGCCGACAGGCTCCTAGTTTACCCGGTGCTTTATGATCGCGGCCCGTGGCCACCGCCCACCACCTGCGGCTGAGCTCCCGAGATCTCGAGGGCAACGACGGGCTGGGCCGCTACGTCTGGCTGCCCGGGGATCCCGGCCGCGCCCGCCTTCTCGCCGACCAGCTCGAGCAGGTGCGGACGGTTACCAACCCGCGCGGGCTGGATGTCCACCTCGGCCGGCTGAGCGGCGAACCGGGAGAGCCGATCGACGTCGCCGCCGTCGCCACCGGCATCGGCGCCGGCGCCGCCGAAGTGGTGGTGCACGAGCTGCTGGCGTGTGGCGCCCGCCGGCTGCTGCGGGTCGGCTCGTGCGGCACCATGAACGAGGCGGTCCGCCCCGGCCAGGTGGTGGTGGCGTGCGCGGCGGTGCGCGACGAGGCGGTGACCGGCACCTGGGCGCCGGCCGGCTTCCCGGCCCTGGCCCACCCCGAGGTGACGGCGGCGATGTGCGAGGGCGCGCGGCGCACCGGTCTCGCCGGCGAGACCTTCCGCGGCATCTGCCACAGCAAGTCGTCGCTCTACGCCCGCGAGTTCGGCCACGGACCGCGCGGCGAGGAGAACCTGCGCTACTGCCGGACGCTGCGCGACTGCGGCGTGATCGCCAGCGAGATGGAAGCCTCGACCCTGTTCGTGCTGGCCGCTGTCCACGCGCCGTGGGCCGGTCCGCTGGACCGCCCGGCGGGCCGCGACGAGCTGCAGGCCGGCGCGGTGCTGGCGGTCTTCGCCACCGACCGCTCGGACATGGTCTTCGACCCCGAGGCCGCCCGGCAGGCCGAACGGCGGGCGATCCGGGTGGCGGTGGCGGGCACGCGGGTGTGGGCGGCTGCCGACCGGGCAGCCGCGGCGCCGGCATGAGTCGCGGCCGGCTCGTCGCCGCGGGGGCGGCGCTGGTCGCCATCGCGGCCGCGGTCTACCTGGTGCCGCTGGTGTTCTTCAAGCCGTGGACGCTCGAGCAGTTCTACGGCCGGCTGTTCCTCGAGTTCGTGCTGCGCCGGCCGATGCTGCTCAGCCAGCTCCGCCTGCTCGAGCCGCTGGGGCTCGACTTCCACAACGACGAGCTGGACGACCTCTCGCCCGACTTCCAGCGCCGCGAGGCCGCGTGGGTCGCGCGCCAGCTCGAGATCCTGCGGCGTTTCGACCGCGACGCGCTGCGCGGCGGCGAGCGGCTGAGCTACGAGGTGCTGGAGTGGTTTCTCGAGGACGTCGCCGCCGGTCGCCCGTTCATGCTCCACGACTACCCGATCAACCCGGTCGACGGCCTGCAGGCCGGCCTGCCCGAGTTCCTGCTGACCGGCCACCGGATCGACGATCTCGACGGAGCCGAGGACTACGTCACCCGCGTCGGCCGCCTGCCGCGCGCCCTCGAGCAGCTGCGTCTGGGCCTCGAGGAGCGGCGGCGGCGGCGGATCGTGCTGCCGCTGCCGCTGCTGCGCGCCGCGCTGCGCGAGATGCGCGAGTTCACCGCCATCGCGGCCGACCGTCACCCGCTCTATCTACGGCTCGAGCAGCGGCTCGAGCAGCTCGACGTGCCGCCCGCGGCGCGCCGCCGGCTGCTCGAGCGGCTCGAGGACGAGGTGGCCGGCCGCGTCTACCCGGCCTACGCCGCTACCGCCGACCGGCTCGAGGAGCTGACGGCCGACAGCGGCGACGAGGTCGGCGTCTGGCGGCTGCCCGACGGCGAAGCGTTCTACGCCTACGCCCTCGGCCATCACGCGACCCGGCCGGTCTCGGCCTCGGCCCTCCACCGGCTGGGGCTCGACGAGGTAACCCGCATCGAGGCCGAGATGCGGCTGGCGCTCGACGGGCTCGGGCTGCCTGTCGAGCAGCCGGGCGCCACGGTCCGGCGGCTCGCCACGGAGCCGGCGTTCCTCTACGCCGACGACGATCAGGGGCGCGCCCGGATCCTCGCCGACGCGCGCGCCATCCTCGATCAGGCGGAGGCCCGCCTCGACGAGCTGTTCCCACGCCGGCCGCCGGTGGGGGTGCGGGTGGCGGCGGTGGCGGAGGCCGACGAGCTGGACTCACCGCGCGCGTTCTACCAGCCGCCGCCGCCCGACCGCTCGGGGCCGGGAGTCTTCTACCTGAACCTGCGTCAGCTCGACAGCCTGCCCCGCTTCCGGCTGCGAACCCTGGTGTACCACGAGGCTGTGCCGGGGCACCATTCGCAGGGTGCGCTGGCGCCGAGCGGCGCCGACGAGCCGCTGTTCCGGCGGCTGCTGCCGTTCACCGCCTTCGTCGAGGGCTGGGCGCTGTACGCCGAGCGCCTGGCCGCCGAGCACGGTCTGCTGGACGATCCGCACGACCGGCTGGGACACCTCGACGCCGAGCTGTTCCGCGCCGCTCGGCTGGTCACCGACACCGGCATCCACCACCTGCGCTGGGACCGTGAGCGGGCGATCGCCTACTTGTCGCGCGTCACCGGGCTCGAGCGGCCGGAAGCGCTGGCCGAGATCGACCGCCAGATCGTCTCGCCGGGCCGGGTGTGCGCCTCCAAGGTCGGCCAGACGACCCTGCTCGAGCTACGCGCGCGGGCCCGCGGGCTGCTCGGCGAGCGGTTCGACCTACGGCGGTTCCACGCCGCGGTTCTGCGCGACGGAGCGCTGCCCCTGACGCTGCTCGAGGGGAGGATGGAGGCGTGGATGGCCGGCGAGCGGGGGACACCGTGATCCGTCGGAGTGTGGTTGCGGCGTCGGCCGCCACCCTGCTCGTCTTGCTGCCGGTCGCCGGCGCCGAGCCGCCGGCAGGCGGTAGCGGCGACAGCTTCATGCGCGGCATGGTCGTGTCGTGCCCCACCTGGGGCCCGGTGTGGGGCTCACCGCTGATGTCCGACGCGCTCACCGAGCTGGCCGCGCTGGGCGTCGGATGGGTGGCCATCCACCCCTACGCCGGCGTACGACGCGACGGCAGCGTGCGGTTCACGCCGGCCGCCGAGACCGGCTTCCTCGCCGGTGCGGCCCAGCGCACCCGCGCCGCCGGCATGCGGCTGTTCTGGAAGCCCCACCTCGCCTACTGGGGGAGCTTCGAGTGGCGGGGAGCGATCTCGTTCGGCGCCGACGAGGCGGCCTGGCGGCGGTTCTTCGACGGCTACCGGGAGTTCATCGTCGACCAGGCGAGCTTCGCGGAGTCGGTCGGCGCCGAGCTGCTGGCGGTCGGCGTCGAGTACGAGGCCACCACGCACCGTGAGGACGAGTGGCGCCGGATCATCGCCGCGGTGCGCCGCGTCTACAGCGGCCGGCTGACCTACGCCGCCAACTGGGACACGCTGGGCCGGGTCGGCTTCTGGGACGCCCTCGACCTGATCGGCGTGCACGGCTACTTCCCGCTGACCGACGACGACCGTCCGAGCGCCGAGACCCTGCGGCAAGCCTGGGACGGCCCGCTGGCGGAGCTCGGCCGGCTGTCCGAGACCCACGGGGGCCTGCCGGTGGTGTTCGCCGAGATCGGCTATAGCCGGTCGTCCGACGCCGCCCGCCGTCCCTGGATCCGGCAGTTCGAGGACACCGCTGACAGCCGCGAGCTGCGCCGCCGCCTGATGGAGGCGGCGCTCGACCGGCTGGAGCGCGAGCCGCTGGTGCGCGGCCTGTTCTGGTGGAAGTGGATGCCCGGCGGGCGCGGCGAGCGCGACTTCTCGATGCGCGATCCCGAAGCGCGCGCCGTGCTCGCCAGCCGCTGGGGACCGGCGGTGGCCAGCGGCCGCTAGCTCGACCTTCGCACCGGGCCGCCGGATGGGGGAAAGGGCCCGGGCAGCGGCTGCGCTAGGCTTGTGACCGCGACGATGAGCGCACGGCCCGCCCAAGCCTCGCCGGCCGGCTCGGCGCCGGTGGCGACCGCCCGCGACTATCTGGCGCTGGCGCGGGTCGATCACTGGATCAAGCAGCTGTTCATCGTTCCGGGGATCGTCTTCGCCTGCCTGCTGCTCGAGCGCTCCCCGGTCGACGCGTTCGGCCGCATCGCGCTCGGCCTCGCCGGCGCCGTGCTCGTGTCCTCGGCCAACTACGTCATCAACGAGTGGCTCGACGCGCGCCACGACCGCCACCATCCGACCAAACGGCTGCGTCCGGCGGCGGCCAAGCGAATGTCGCCGGCGCTGGTCTACCTCGAGTACGCGGTGCTCGCCGGCGGCGGCCTGGCGCTGGCGGCGGCGGTCTCCCGCCTGTTCCTGGCCACCGCCGTGCTGTTGTTCCTCAGCGGGCTGGTCTACAACGTGCCGCCGCTCAGGACCAAGGAGACCGCCTACCTCGACGTGTTGAGCGAAGCGGTCAACAACCCGCTGCGGCTAACCCTCGGCTGGGCGATGATCGACTCGACGACGCTGCCGCCTGGCAGCCTGCTGCTGGCGTTCTGGGCCGGCGGCGGCTTCCTGATGGCGATCAAGCGTTTCGCCGAGTACCGCTCGGCGGCCGACGACGGCAACCTGGCCGCGCTGGCGCTCTACCGCAAGTCGTTCCGCGTCTACACCGCCGACTCGTTGCTCCTGTCGTCGTTCCTCTACGCCCTGATGACGGCGTTCATGCTGGCGGTCTTCCTCATCAAGTACCGCATCGAGTACCTGCTGTCGATGCCGCTGTTCGCGGCGCTGTTCGCGGTCTACCTGTGGGTCGGGCTCAAGCACGACTCCTCGGCGCAGGCTCCCGAGCGGCTGTTCCGCGAGACCCGGCTGCTGGTGGCGGTGGCGGTGCTGGTCGCTGCCCTGGTGCTGCTCACCTGGTTCGACGTGCCGCTGCTCGACCAGCTCTCCAGTCCCTACTACATCCGGCTGCCGGCCGGCTGAGCGCGGCGTCCGACCGTGCAGCCGGTGGAGTGGAAGCGGTACCGCGCCGTCGTCTTCGACGTCGACGGCACGCTCTACGACCAGCGGCTGATGCGCCGCCGAATGGCGATCGAGCTGGCCGCCCGCTGCCTCCGGCGCCCGCGCACCTGGAGCGACGCCCGGCTGCTGGCGCTGTTCCGCGGCGAGCGCGAGCGGCTCGCCGAGGCCGGCGGTGGCGGCGTCGAGCGCCGCCAGTACGAGCTGCCCGCGGAGCGGCTGGGCCTCGCGCCGGCGCGCGTCGAGGCGGTGGTGCGCGAGTGGATGCTGGAGCGCCCGCTGCGCCACCTGCCGGCGTGCCGCTGGCCGCGGGTGGACGAGCTGTTCTCCCGCCTACACGCCGGCGGCTGGCGGATCGGCGTCTTCTCCGACTACCCGGTCGCCGCCAAGCTGGCGGCCCTCGGGCTGGACTCCGACGCCACGGTGGCTGCCACCGATGCCGATGTCGACCGCCTCAAGCCCGACCCCGCCGGCCTGCTCCGGCTGCTCGAGAGGCTGGCGGTTGCGCCGGCGGAGGCGCTGGTGGTCGGCGACCGGGACGATCGCGACGGCGAGTCCGCCCGCCGGGCCGGCTGCGACTACCGGCTGCTGGCCCGCCGGCCGCGGCGGGCGCACGAGTTTGGCGGCTACGCCGAGCTGCTCGCCGGCGTGCCGTCCGGCGGACGGTAGGACCCGTCAGCCCTCGGGCACCGGCGAGCGCAGCCAGCCCGGCGCCTCGAGCTGCCGCTCGCCGAGCCGCACCTCGACCTCCCGCAGCATCCCGTCGCGGGGAGTGCGGGCCTGGAACCACACCCGCCAGCGGCGGGCCAGCTCGGAGAGCACCGCCGCCAGCTCGCCGTCGTCGCCCGCCAGCCGCCCCGAGGTGGGATCGGCGACGGCGGCCAGTGCGGCCAGCCGCGGCTCGGGCACCGCCGGCGGCCGTGGCGCCGCCTCCATGGAGCCCGACAGCCGGCGCAGCACCCGGCCGAAGTCGATCACGTAGCGGCGGCCTCCGGCGCCCACGTCCCGCCCCTCGGCTCCCTGGCGCCAGCGCTCGAACTCGTCGAGCCGCGCCGTCGACTCCTCGCTCGGCTGCTCCTCCCACGGCAGCGGAAAGGCGATCCAGCCGTCGCCGGCCAGCTCGCGGCCGACCGCCGCCAGCGCGTCGCGGTCGAACGCCGCGTCGAGGCCGTCGCTCGGCACGAACAGCACGCGTGCCGCCGGGTCACCGCGGCCGGCGAGGGCGCCGCGCAGCAGCGCGAGCCGCTGGTGGAAGCGCTCCGGCGCGGGCCGCGCCACCACCGCCCCGCCGCGCGCCAGGTCGCGCCGCGCCGCCAGCGCCTCACGCAGCAGACCCGCTTCGATGCGCTGCCACTGGCCGGTCGGCTCGAGCGCCGGCCGCGGCGCCTCGGCATAGAGCACCTCGACCCTGCCGAGCGCCGACAGCTCCTCGGCTCGCTGGGCCAGCGCCAGCAGCGCCCGGTAGCGGGTGCGCGGGCCGGCCAGCAGCGGATCGAGGTAGACGGTGATCCGCCAGTCGCCGCGCTCGCCTGCCAGCACCCGCTCGACCCGGGTCACCGGCTGCTCGACGCCGTCCACCAGCAGCGTCACCGCCGCCGGCGCGGGCGGCGCGGCACCGGCCCCGGGCGGCAGCGCAGTGACCGAGGTCTCGCGCACCTCGAGCTGCTCGCGGAAGGCGTCCGGCTGCTGAGCGGCGACGGGCGTCACCAGCAGGAGCGCGCACACCACCCCTCGCAACCGGAGCTCGCTCATGTCGCGATCCTATCCCGATCGCCCGCCACCCGGACCCGCCGGGCAGCAGGTGAAAGAGCGCGGCGCCGTCGATGCCGCCATGCGCCGTGCCAGCGGTTCGACCGCTGGCGTCAATACGGCATCTCGTGCTCGTCGAGACCGAAGTGATGGCCGAGCTCGTGGATCACCGTGTCGCGCACCTCCCGGCGCATCTCGGCGTCGCCTCTGCAGCAGCGCTCGATCGGACCCCGGTAGATGACGATGCGGTCCGGCAGGGCGTCGTAGTACGAGTCGCGGTCCGACAGCGGCACCCCCTGGTAGAGGCCGAAAAGCTCGTCCAGCTCGGGGTCGAGCCCCACCGACACGAGGTCTTCGGGCGACGGCTCGTCCTCGATCACCACCGCCACGTTGTCCAGCAGCTCGGCGAACTCGGCCGGCAGGCGGTCGAGGGCCTGCGCCACCAGGCGCTCGAACCGGCGGGCTGAACGGCTCATGCTCGGGCGTAGATCCCTGATAGTCTCGGCGCTCCGGGCGAGCCGGAACGCGACTTGCAATCCTACCTCGCCGTCGTCCCTGCCACCGGCGGGGGCTGCCCGTTTTCTCACACCATCGTGGCAGGAGATTCGTGATGCTCAAGAGCCTTGTTCGCGCCGCCCTGGCGGCGGCGCTCGTCTTATCCGCCGGCGCCGCAGTGGCGCAGGAAGCGCCGGCAGCGCAGGACCGTCCGGTCCGGGTGGCGGTCGTCGATCTCGATCTGCTGGTGGCTCGGTCGACCGCCGGCCAGGAGCTCCGCAACAAGCTGGCGGAGTTCGAGAAGCAGGCCAAGGCCGAGGGCGAGAAGCTGGCCGCCGAGGCGCGCGACATCCGTCAGCTGATCGCCGACGGCGCCAACAGCCTGTCCGAGGACCGGCTGGCCGAGCTGCAGAAAGATTACGAGGACAAGACCATAGCGATCCGCCGGTTCCAGGACGACAAGCAGCGGCAGGGTCAGAAGATGCAGGACGAGGGGCTCAAGAAGATCGAGACCGACCTGCGGCCGATCTTCGACCTGGTGCAGGAAGAGGGCGACTACGACCTGATCCTCAACCGGGTGCCCGGCGTGGTGGTGATGGCCAGCGAGCGCGTCGACATCACGGCTCGGGTGCTCGAGCTGTACGACGCCGCCGTCGCCTCGAGCGGCGGCTAGAGCGGCTAGACCTCGGCGTCCAGCCGCTCGGCCATATAGGCGTCGAGATCCGGCCCGCGCGGGTTGGCCAGCACGTGCTCGAGCCATGCCCGCCGCTCGAACCCCTGCAGGTAGAGGTCCCAGACGCACACCGAGTTGTAGTCGGCCGGCGCCGGGCTGAGCGCCGCCGGCCTCTGCTTGCTCGACAGGTAGACCTTGTGGAGCAGCTCGTTGCGGTTGATCCACAGGTCGAGGAACACCTGGTTGCTGCCCTGCCCGTCGTGCACGCCCAGAAAGCCGACCGAGTGGGTGCGATGCCGGGTGACGCCCCGCTTGAGCCACCACATTGCCTTGCGGCGCGCCGCCGCGATCAGGCCGCTGTCCGGATAGGAGCGGCGGTAGGCGATGCCGTAGACCTTGATCCGCCAGTCGCCCTCGCGCAGCAGCTCGAGAAAGCGGATCGGGCGGGCTTCGTAGCTCATGGCGGCGACGCCAGCGCCAGCTCGCGGGTGACCGGCGGCAGGCAGCGGCGATCATCGCACGCCTGGTAGGTCACGGAGACGGCGGCGGCCGACGGCGACGCTTCTCCCCGGATCTCGGTCCGCCCGGAGTAGACCGCGATCTCGCCGTCGGTGAAGGCGAAGCGCAGCGGCTCGCCGGGCGGATAGCGCAGCCGCCGCACCTCGCCGGCCACCGCGGTCGGGATCAGCCACTCCTCGGACGCGGGGTTGGCGTTGACGTGCCAGCCGGCGGCGATCTCCAGCCGCACCACGAGCGGCCGCCAGCCGGCCGCCGGTCCGCCGGCGGCAGCGGCGGTGGCGACGACCACGTCATCGGCCGGCGACGACGACGACGACGGACCGCCGTGACGCAACGCCGCCAGCGCCAGCACCGGCGCCGAGCCCGGCAGCCGCTCGAGCTGGGGTGCGAAGGCGGCGAGCGTCCGCTCGGCGCGCCGCCTGTAGGTCGGGCTGCCGGTACGCGCCGCCAGCTCGAGGAGGCCGAGCGCCATCACCGCGTTGCCCGGCGGGACGGCACCGCCGCCCGCCACCTTGGGCCGCACCAGCAGATCGGGAGCGTCGGCGGTCTGGAAGTAGCCGCCATGCGGGTCGCCCAGCCGCGCCTCGGCCTCGTCTGCCAGCCGCTCGGCGTGGGCCAGCCAGTTCCGATCGCCGGTCGCCTCGGCCAGCGCCAGCAGGCCTCGGACGAGGTAGGCGTAGTCGTCGAGGAACGCCGGCAGGCGCGCCCGGCCGGCGCGCCAGACGTGCAGCAGGGTGCCGTCGGCGTCCCGCAGGTGGCGCAGCACGAAGCGCGCCGCTCGTGCCGCCGCCTCGAGGTAGCGCGGCTCGCCCAGCCGCGTGCCGGCGCGCGCCAGCGCCCGGATCGCCATGCCGTTCCAGTCGGTCAGCAGCTTGTCGTCCACGCTCGGCCGCGGCCGGCCCTGGCGCGTCCGGCGCAGCCGGCCGAGCGCCTCCTCGAACCGCAGCTCGAGCTCGGCGACCCCGACGTCGAGCCGCACCGCATGGCTCGCCAGCGGCCCCACCAGGTACAGCGCGTGGCGGCCACCCTCGAAGCCGGGCTCGCCGTCGAAGCCCAGGATCGGCGCCAGCCAGGCGGACTCCGTCTCGCCCAGGGCGGCCTCGAGCTCCTCCGCGGTCCACAGATAGTAGGCGCCCTCCTCGCCGTCGGTCTGGGCGTCGAGCGCCGACTTGAAGCCGCCGTTTTCGAGCGACAGCTCCCGCAGCACGAAGTCGAGCGTGCCGCGAGCCAGCCGCTCGAGCTCGCGATCGCCGCCGCCGGCTGCCGCCACCTCCACCAGCAGCTCGGCCAGCAGGGCGTTGTCGTACAGCATCTTCTCGAAATGCGGCACGCGCCAGGCGCGGTCCAGGGTGTAGCGGTGGAAGCCGCCGCCGAGCTGGTCGTAGATCGCGCCGCGCCCCATCGCGGCGAGGGTCTCGGCGACCATGCGGCCGGCCTCGCGGTCACCGGCGACGGCGGCCTCGTGCAGCAGCATCAGGCTGCCCGCGCGGGGGAACTTGGGAGCCGCACCGAAGCCGCCCCACTGCTCGTCGAACTGGCCCTCGAGGGCGACGATCGCGGCCGCCGCCAGCTCGCGGCCGGGCACCGCCGCCGCCGGCTCGCGCCGCGCGCCGACCAGCTCGCGCACCGCCGCGGCGACTCGGGCGGCGCGCTCCTCGACCTGCGGGCGCCGCTGGCTCCAGGCCTCGTGGACCGCGCTCAGCACGCTGCGCAAGCCCGGCCGACCGGACTGGTCCTGGATCGGGAAGTAGGTGCCGGCGAAGAACGGCTCGAGCTCGGGCGTCAGGAAGACCGAATTGGGCCAGCCGCCGTGACCGGTGAGCAGCTGGGTCGCCGTCATGTAGATCTCGTCGAGGTCCGGGCGCTCCTCGCGGTCCACCTTGATGTTGACGAACCAGCGGTTCATCAGCTCGGCGATCGCGGGATCGGAGAACGCCTCGCGCTCCATCACGTGGCACCAGTAGCAGGTCGAGTAGCCCACCGACAGGAAGATCGGCCGGCCCTCACGGCGCGCCAGCGCCAGCGCCTCCTCGCCCCACGGGTACCAGTCGACGGGGTTGCCGGCGTGCAGCAGCAGGTAGGGGCTGCTCTCGCCCGCCAGCCGGTTGCGGGGACGGTCGCCGGCCGCCAGCAGCGCCAGGGCTGCCGCCAGGACGAGGCCGGTCGGGGGTCGGCGGTTGCGCACGGCTCTAGCCAGCTCTACGGCCCGGCGGCGTCCACCGGTCGCCCGGCGGCGGCGCCGGGGCGCGAGCGCTCAGACGCGGTAGGTGTCGGCGCGCCAGCTGCCGACCGCACGCTTGATGGCGTCCTCGCTCAGCCCCTCCTCGGCCGCGCGCCGGGCGAGCTCCGGGAACTCGCCGTCCGGCGCGAAGCGCAGCCCGACGTACTGGCGCACGTTGATGCGCGCGTCGGGCAGCTGGCCGGTCAGGACGTAGTGCCGGAGCTTCTCCTCGGCGCGGATCGCCCGGTCCTGCGCCTTGAGGGGGAAGATCCGGCAGTACCAGAACAGCAGCGCCGCGGCCACCGCCAGCGCCAGCAGCACCAGCGCCTGCAGACGGCCGCTGCCCGCGCCGAAGGCGCGGTAAGCGAGGATCACCGCGCCGACCAGCGCGGCCAGCACGATGAGCGACAGCACGAAGTGGTAGCCGACGACGAAGCGGCGATGAGTCTTGTAGTCCTGTTCAGCCATCTGTTGATTCCTCCTGTTACAGTCTCGCGGGCATCATAGCGAGCCGCAGCCCGCCATGCCTCAGCCGCGCCCATCCGCCGCAGCCGAACGGTGACCCGCCCTTCGACAGCCGGCGGCTCGGCCCGGCGGCGCATCTATGCGGTGGTCGAGCGCATCCCGCCGGGGCGCGTGGCCACCTACGGCCAGGTCGCGGCGCTCGCCGGACTGCCCCGCCACGCGCGCCAGGTCGGCTACGCCCTGCACGACCTGCCGGCGGGCTCCGAGTTGCCGTGGCACCGCGTGATCAACGCGCGCGGCGAGGTCAGCCCGCGCAGCGAGCCCGGCTGGGACCGTTTCCAGCGCCGCCTGCTCGAAGCCGAGGGCGTCGTCTTCGCCGGCGGCCGTGTAGACCTCGCCACCTACCGCTGGGAGCCGGAGCCGCGGCCGCCGGCGGGCTGAGCGGCGCAGCGCGGCGAGCCGCGGGTTATGATCCCGCCAGACCTAGCCGTGGCCAGCAACCAGCGTGATTCCCGGCCGGCAGCCGCCGCACCCCGCCGCGTGCTGCTGGTGGACGATGACCCGATCACCCGCCAGCTCTCGACCCGCATGCTCGAAGCAACTGGGCTCGCCGTGACCGCGGCCACCGACGGCCGCCAGGCGGTGAACCTGTTCGCGGAACAGCCGTACGACGTGGTGGTGCTGGACGTCGAGATGCCAAGGCTGGACGGGCCGGCGGCGGCGCAACGCATCCGGCGGCTCGAGGCCGGCGGTGGCGGCGGGCACGCCCTGCTGGTGGGCCTGTCCGCCCACCGGGACCCGGCGGACCGCGAGCGCTGCCTGGCCGCGGGCATGGACGCCTTCCTCTCCAAGCCGCTCGACGCCGCGGCGCTGGCCGGGCTGCTGGCCGGGCTGCTGGCCGGCGACCGGCCGGCCGCCGCCCCGCAAGCCACCCCGCAAGCCACCCCGCAAGACGCTCCCACCCCCGGCGGCGCACCGCCAGGCCGGCGGGCCGGAGCGGTCGACTGGCAGGCGGCGCTCGCCGCGGTCGCCGGCGACCACGAGCTGCTGGCGCGGGTGGCGGCCGGCGCTGCCAACGAGCTGCCGGCCCGCCTGGGCGCTCTGCACCTGGCCGCCGAGCGGCGGGACCGGGAGGCGGCGCGCCTGGCGGCCCACGCCGTCAACGGGGCGCTGCGGGTCTTCGGCCCACCGCCGGTCCGCGAGCACGCCGCGCGGCTCGAGGAGCTGGTGTCGAGCGAACCCTGGCCGGCAGTAGGAGAGCGGCTGGCGGAGCTCGCCCAAGAGGTCGAGCGGATCGTCGCGGCGCTCGCCGACGGGCCGCCGGCGCCGGCAACCTGAGAACTGCAAAGGACGGTTCAGCATGGCTCGAATCCTCGTCGTCGACGACTCGGAAACCGACCGCATCCTGGTGGGCGGCCTGATCGAGCGCCAGAAGGACCTCACCGTGGCCTATGCCGGCGACGGCGCGGAGGCGATCGCGGCGATGGCCGATCACCTGCCCGACCTGGTGCTGACCGACCTGATGATGCCGGACATGGACGGCCTGGAGCTGCTCGCCGAGGTCCGGCGCCGTCACGAGCTGGTGCCGGTCATCCTGATGACCGCGCGCGGCAACCAGGAGCTGGCGGTGCGCGCCCTGCGCGCCGGCGCGGCCAGCTACATCCCCAAGTCGGTGCTCGGTCGCGACCTGGTGGACACCGTCTACTCGGTGCTCGAGGTCTCCCACGAAAACCGCAACCAGGCGCTGCTGATGCACTCGATGAAGCGCAGCGAGTCGGTGTTCACGCTCGGCGCCGACAGCTCCCTGATCGGTCCGCTGGTCAACTACCTGCAGCAGAACCTGTCGGCGATGGGCGCCTGCAGCGAGACCGAGACCACGCGCGTCGGCGTGGCGCTGGAGGAGGCGCTCACCAACGCCCTGCACCACGGCAACCTGGAGGTCGAGTCGGCGCTGCGCCGCGACGACCTGGCGGCCTACCACCGGCTGGTGGCCCAGCGCAGCCAGCAGCCGCCGTACCGCGAGCGGTCGATCCACGTCGCCGCCACCCTCGACCGCAAGCAGGCGGTGTTCGTGGTGCGCGACGAGGGGCCCGGCTTCAACCCCGAGTCGCTTCCAGACCCGACCGATGCGGCCAACCTGGCGCGTCCGCACGGCCGCGGCATCCTGCTGATGAGAACTTTCATGGACGAAGTGCGTTACAACACTCGGGGGAACGAAGTGACGCTCATCAAGCGTTGCCGCACCCACGACGACGAGCAGGAGCCGGCGGACGCCTGACCGCTCAGGCTGACGATGATCGAGGTCGAGGAGCTTCGCAAGCAGTATGGTGACCTGGTAGCGGTCGACGGCATCAGCTTCACCGCCGCCGGCGGCACGGTGTTCGGCCTGCTCGGCCCCAACGGCGCCGGCAAGACCACCACCATCGGCTGCATCTCGGGCCTGCTCGAGCCGACCGCCGGACGGGTACGGGTTATGGGCCACGACGTGCTGCTCGAGGGCCACCAGGCGCGCGCCTGTCTGGGCGTGGTGCCGCAGGAGCTGGCGCTGTACGAGGACCTGTCGGCGCGCGAGAACCTGCTCTACTGGGCAGCCGCCTACGGTCTCAAAGGCGCCGAGCTCAAGCGCGGCATCGCGGCGGCGCTCGAGGTGACCGGGCTGCTCGACCGCGCCACCGAGCCGGTCAAGCGGTTCAGCGGCGGCATGAAGCGGCGGCTCAACTTCGCCTGCGGCGTGGTGCACCGGCCGCGGGTGCTGCTGCTCGACGAGCCGACCGTCGGCGTCGACCCGCAGAGCCGCGTGCGGCTGCAGGAGCTGGTGCGCGATCAGGCGGCCGCCGGGACATGCGTCCTCTACACCACCCACTACATGGAAGAGGCCGAAGCGCTGTGCGACCGGCTGGCGATCATCGACCACGGCAAGCTGGTGGCCGCCGGCAGCCTCGACGAGCTGCAAGCGCTGCTCGGTGAGCGCGACCTGCTGCGGCTCTCCGGCAGCTTCCCGCCGGACCGCACCCCCGAGGCGCTGCGCGGTCTCGACGGCGTGGAGGTCGTGCAGGCCGAGGCCGACAGCCTGATCGTCGCCGCACCGCAAGCCAGCCGTCTGCTGCCCGCGGTGCTCGCCGCCCTGGCAGCGGTGGGCGCCGAGGTGCGGGAGACGACCATGACCCGCCCCAGCCTCGAGACGCTGTTCATCAAGCTCACCGGCAAGGAGCTGCGGGAGTAGCCGGTGGGCTTCGTCTGGGCGACCGCCGTCAAGGACCTCCGGCGCCGGCGGCGCGACCCGCTGGCGCTGGCGCTGTGGCTGGGCATCCCGTTCAGCATCCTGGTGCTGATCAGCCTGGTGTTCGGCGGCGCCGGCGGCGAGGTCAAGCCGCAGGCGCGCGTGCTGGTGGCGGATGCGGACGGTTCCCTGCTGAGCGGCTTCGTCGCGGGGGCGCTCGGGCAGGGCCCGATGGCCGAGCTGATCGAGGTCGAGACGGTCGACGAGGAGGAGGGGCGGCGGCGAATCGATGCCGGCGACGGCTCGGCCCTGCTGCTGATTCCCGACGGGTTCGGCCAGGCGGTGCTCGAGTCGCGGCCGACCGAGCTGACCCTGCTGACCAACCCCTCGCAGCGCATCCTGCCCGGCATCGTGGAGGAGGTGCTGAGCCTGCTGGTCGACGCCGGCTTCTACCTGCAGCTGGTGGCCGGCGAGCCGCTGGCCGAGATCGTCGCCGGCCCGCCGGAAGGCGCCAACGTCTTCTCGGACGAGACGGTGGCCGCGATGAGCGTGCGCTTCAACCAGCTGGTCAGCGGGGTGATCGGCTATCTGTCGCCGCCGCGACTCGGCGTCGCCGTCGAGATCGAGGAGCAGCCGTCCCGCCCCACCCTCAGCCTCGGCCCGCTGTTCTTCCAGAGTCTGCTGTTCCTGGCCGTGCTGTTCATGGCGCAGGGCATGAGCGACGACTTCTGGCTGGAGCGTGAGCAGGGGACGCTCGGGCGCTGCCTCACCCTGCCGCACAAGGTGCGCGCCCTGCTCGCCGGCAAGCTGCTGGCGGTGCTGGTGTTGATCGGCGCGCTGGCGGGCCTCGGCGTCGGAATCGGCGGTCTGTTCTACGGCTTCGCCGCCGCCCGTCTGCCGCTCGCCGTGCTGTGGGCGGCCGGCGCCGGCGCCGGTCTGTGGCTGCTGTTCAGCCTGCTCCAGATGTACGCCACCAGCCGTCGGGCCGGCAGCATCCTGAGCAACCTGGTGCTGTTTCCCCTGATGTTTCTCGGCGGCAGCTTCTTCCCGTTCGAGGCGATGCCGGAGTGGCTGGCGGCGATCGGCCGCTGGACGCCAAACGGCGCGGCGCTCGAGGTCTTCAAGTCGCTGCTCGCCGGGCAGCCGTCGCCAGCGCGGTTGGCCGCTGGCGTGGCGGTGATGGCGGTGGCCGTCGGCGGCGGCTACCTGCTGGCGGCGCGCCGGCTGCGGCGGGGGTTCGCGCTGTCGTGAGCTGGCTGGCGGCAGCCTGGTTCGTGGCGCGCAAGGACGTCGAGTACCTGCTGCGCAGCCGCGAGACCATCCTGTGGACCTTCGTCATGCCGATCGCCTTCTTCTACATGATCGGCACGATCACCGGCGGCTTCGGCGGCGGCGGCGAAGAGCGCGACAAGCTGGCGGTGGCGACCGCCGGCGAGCCGGGCTTCCTCTACGATCAGCTGGTCCACCACCTCGAGGGGCAGGAGTACGAGGTGGTTCCGGTCGCCGGCGACGAGGAGCTGGCGGCCCACCGCCGGCGGCTGACCGTGCCGGCCGATCTGACGGCGCGTGTCGTCGCCGGCGAGGCGGTCGAGCTGCGGTTCGTGCGGCGCGGCGGAGGCCTGGGCGCCGACTACGACGACATCCGCGTGCAGCGCGCGGTCTATACGCTGCTGGCCGACGTCATCGCCGCCGCGCAGCAAGGGCCGCTCACCGGCGACGCCATCGCTCGCCTCAACGCCCTGCCCCGCAACCTCACCCTGCGGGTCGAGCCGGCCGGCGAGCGGCGCGAGATCCCGACCGGCTTCGAGCAGGCGGTGCCCGGCACCATGGTGATGTTCACGCTGCTGGTGCTGCTCACCTCGGGCGCGGTTTTCCTGGTGATCGAGCGGCGCCAGGGCCTGCTGCGGCGGCTGGCCTCGACGCCGCTGCCGCGCGGCGCGGTGGTGGCCGGCAAGTGGGCCGGCAAGCTGGTTCTGGGCCTGGTGCAGATCGGCTTCGCGATGGCCGCCGGCACGCTGCTGTTCGACGTCTCCTGGGGCGCGGCGTTGCCGATGGTGGCGGTGGTGCTGGCGGTCTACGCCGGCCTGGTGGCGGCGCTCGGGCTGCTGCTCGGCTGCCTGGCGCGCAGCGAGGGCCAGGCGGTGGGCCTCGGCGTGCTGTCCGCCAACCTGCTGGCGGCGCTCGGCGGCTGCTGGTGGCCGATCGAGATCACCCCGGCCTGGATGCAGAGCTTCTCCCGCCTGCTGCCCACCGGCATGACGATGGACGCCCTCCACCGGCTGGTGAGCTTCGGCCAGCCGGCTGCCGAGGCGTTGCCGCACCTGGCGACCCTGGCGACGCTCGCGCTGGTGGCGGTTTGGCTGGCGGTGCGGCAGTTCCGGTGGGAGTAGCTGGAGGGCTTGGGGGCTTGGGGGCTTCGGCCCGGGTGCGCTGGCCGTTCGGGTGCCCGGGGCTGCGCTCCAAAGGCGAGGGTGATGTCGCTCCGCCCCGGGCCCCCGACCGGCGGGCGCACCCTCCGAGGGTGGCTCCTGTACCGGGGTCGCTTCGAAGTAGTCGCCGACTGCGATCGGCAAGGCGAGGGGCCGAAGCCCGATTCCGGGATCTGAAGCCCGCCGTCAGGCCGAGCGCAGCGAAGCACCTCGCCACCGCGCTGTGGGCACGTGGCCGCCGGCTGCCGAGCCCTCGAGGCTCTAGACGGCCTTCAGCACGACGACCGTGCGGTCGTCCCATATCTCCGCGCCTTCGGCCCAGCGACGGCTGGCGGTGAGGATGCCGTCGGCGATAGAGCGCGCCGAGCCGCCGGCGAGCTGCGCCGCGGTTCGCTTGAGCCGCTCCTTGCCGAACTCCTCGTCGGTCCGGTTGCGGCTCTCGTCGATGCCGTCGGAACAGATCACCACCACGTCGTCGGGCTCGAGCGTCACCAGCTGCTGGTCGTAGGTGCGGTCGGGCAACAGACCCAACGGCACCCCCGCCACCGACAGCTCGCGCGCTTCGCCGCCGCGCACCAGCAGCGGAAACGGCAGGCCCGAGTTGGCAACGACCAGGGTGCGGTCGCCGGCGTCGTAGAGCGCCAGGGCGAGCGCCAGGAACCGGTTGTCGATGCCCAGGGCGCACAGCTTCTTGTTGAAGTCGCGCAGCAGCTCGCCGGGCGGCAGCCAGCCCTGCTGGCTCGGGTACTGGCGCAGCATGCCGGCCGCCAGC
>JBFGNS010000041.1:0-27173 GCA_041574955.1 Thermoanaerobaculia bacterium
CCGCGACAGCGAGGAGGCGGTGTTGGGCGAGATCCGGCGCCGGTTCCCGAGTCACGCCATCCTGGCCGAGGAAGGCGGCGCCAGCGGCGGCGACGGCGACTACCGCTGGATCGTGGACCCGCTCGACGGCACCTCGAACTTCCTGCAGGGGCTGCCGATCTACGCCGTCTCGGTAGCCTGCCTGGACCGCGCCGGCATCGCCGCCGGCGTCGTGCTCGACCCCGAGGGCGGCAACCGGTTCACCGCCGTGCGCGGCGGCGGCGCCGAATGGAACGGCCGCCCGATGCGGGTATCGCAGCAGGCCGGTCTCGACGGCGCGTTCGTCGCCACCGGCTACCCGTTCCGCTCGAAGGCGACGCTCGACGTCTACCTGGCCGCCTTCCGCGAGGTGTTCGTGCACGTGCGCTCGCTGCGCCGCTGCGGCGCCGCCGCACTCGATCTGGCCTACACCGCGGCCGGGGTCTACGACGGCTTCTTCGAGTTCCGGCTGTCGGCCTGGGATATCGCCGCCGGGGCGCTGCTGATCCAAGAGGCCGGCGGTGTGGTGAGCGATCTCGATGGCGACCGGCGCTACCTGGCGACCGGCAACGTCCTGGCCGGCGGCGGCGCGGTGCACGCCGAGCTGCTGGCGGCGGTGGGGCGGCACGCCAGCGAGGAGCTGCTCGACCGGCTGAGCCCCGTCGAGCGGCCGGTGGAGGTACCCCCGTGCTAGGGTTACGCTGGCCCAGAATGCGCAACAAGCGACGCCAAAGCCGACCCCAGAGTCAGGGGCCCCTGCTCGAGATCCAGGTGCATCCCAGCCAGATCCGGTTGGGGGTGCGCTACTTCTTCTTCAACCGGCGCCAGCTCGTCGGCTGGGCGGTCGGCATCGCGGCGTTCCTGGGTCTGGTCGGCTTCAGTCTGGCGGTCTCGCCGTGGGTGATCGGCGGGATGTTCCAGCGCCACGACTACGAGGCGCTGGTGGCCGAGCGCACCCAGCAGGGGCAGCGGCTGCAGACGCTCATCCAGCAGCTCGCCGAGCTGGGCACCGAGTCCGACGACCTGCACCTCCGGATGAGCCGCATCTACCTGGCCTACGGGCTCGACAGCGAAGCCGAGGCGACGCAGGGAAGCGGCTACCCGTTCGACCCCGAGCCGGCCCCGGAGTCGATCTACTCCGGCTCGATCCAGCACGGCCGCGCCCTGGAGCGCCAGATCAGCGAGCGGATGGCGGTGCTCGGCAGCTTCATCGACGAGGTGCAGAGCTTCGAGGTGGCGCACGCCGACCAGGTCGAGACCACGCCGTCGGTATCGCCGCTGCAGCGCGAGGAGTTCGTGCTCACCAGCCCGTTCGGCAACCGGCGCAGCCCGTTCACCAAGCAGGTGGACTTCCACCCTGGGATCGACCTCGCCGCCGCCACCGGCACCCCGATCCGCGCGCCGGCCGACGGCTCGGTGGTCTTCGCCGGTCGCTACCCGGTGCGTCGCAGCGTCTCGTGGTGGCGCTACGGCAACCTGATCGCGCTGCGCCACGGCGACCGGTTCATCACCCTCTTCGGGCACTGTGAGACGATCGACGTCCGCGTGGGCCAGAAGGTGAAGCAGGGGGAGGTCATCGGGACGGTGGGCAACACCGGCTGGAGCACCAGTCCGCACCTGCACTACGAGGTGCGGCGGCTCAAGACGGACGGCGAGTTCGAGCCGGTCGACCCGCGGGTCTACATCCTGGATCATCGCTGGCGCGACGAGGAGCTGCTGCTGGTGCGCGGCCGGCGCGCGCCGGATCTGCGCAACTACGAGCCGCTGCCGCGTGTCATCGGGCGGCGGCGGTGAGGCGGCGAGAGATGCCCCCCAGAGATCAGGAGCAGCGGACCGGCGCCAACGTGCCGACGATGATCATCCCGCCCGGCACCGAGGTCGAGGTCGACGGGCACGGCCAGCTGTCGATCCGCACCCCGGGCAACCTGGTGATCCAGGACTCCGGCCACTACGGCACGATCGAGTCGCGCAACGGCTCGATCCGGATCGACTCCGGTGCCGAGGTCGAGGCGGTGGACGTGCGCTGCGCGGACACCTGCTACATCGAGGGCAGCCTGACCGCCTGGAAGGTGGCGGCGCGCGCCATCCAGCTCGAGGAGAACGCGCGTGCCTCGATCGTGCTGCAGGAGACCGAGGAGCTGCAGATCGGGCGCGAGGCGCGGCTGGTCGGCAACTTCGGTTCCGAGAAGGAGCTGTTCCTGCTGTTCTCGCGCTTCGCCCATCAGCTCCGCTCGCTGCCGCTGTTCGCCGAACGGCGGCGGGAGGAGATCGGCGACGGCGAGGGGCCGGACCTGCTGCTCGAGGCGACCGCCGCGCCGGCCGCCGCCGGCCAACCCGATGAGCCGCCGCGCGAGCTGCCCGATCCGCTGTTCTACGCCCTGGTGCTGCTCGAGCGCGAGTTCTCGCTGGCGGCCTACGGGCCTACCTCGAAGCGCGCCATCGAGGAGCTGATCAAGCTGCTCCAGGCGCGCGACCTCGAGACCCTGCGGCTGACCTACGGCACGCTGTTCAACCGCATCGTCGAGCCGCGCGCCGACGTGCAGCGGGCGCACGACCTGATCCGGGAGTTCGCCGGCAAGCCGTCCGAGGCGGCCTAGCCTGACCTCCTCACCGATCGGCTGCCGCGCGTCCGCAGACGAAGGTCGGGCTAGCCGGCGATGAGCCCGGGCGGCGGGACCGAGAGCCCGCTGCGCCGGCTGCAGCGGGTCGCTTTCTGGGTGGCGGCGACGAGCGCGCTGATCGGTCTGGCGACGGCCTCGGGCTGCGCCCCGGGGCTGGGGCTCGGTGCCGGCTGGCTCAGGGTGCTCCACCCGGTGCTGTTCCTGGTCGGCGGAGCGGCGGGCTGGGCGGCCGGGCTGCGCATGCGGGAGATCGACCGCGAGCGGTGGTCGATCGTCGAGGACCCGCTGCTGACCAGCGGCGAGCGGCAGCACGCCCACCGCGAGGCTGAGCGGCGCCGGCGCGGCGCCGGCACCTCGTTGCTGGGGGCGCCGCTGCTTCTGGGCTACTGGCTGTCGCACCAGTTCGCCAACGCCGGCGAGCTGCTGGCGGCACAGCTGATGGCGGTGACGGCGCTGCTCGGCGGGATCGTGGGGTTGGCGGTGGAGCGGTGGCGTAGGGAGAGGGGCGAGTAGGGGCTGCTGATGGGGCGTCAGTAGCTGAGTGGGGTCGGCCGCGGGTCGGCCGGCTGGGTGTCGCCCGCGGGCGCGTGGAACGATCGACCCCCGCCGCTCTCCGGCGCGGGTGCTGCCTCGAAGAGACCGCCCAACCCGCCAGACGGTGAGGCTAGATGGCGGTGACTCGTACGACCTCTTCGAAGGTCGTGACGCCCTGGGCCAGCTTGCGGAGGGCGGCCTGGCGCAGGGTGCGCATGCCGAGGCGGACCGCTTCGCGCTTGATGTAGGGCGCGTCGGCACCCTCCAGAACCAGCTCCTTGATGCGGTCGCCGAGCGGCAGGACCTCGAACAGCCCGATGCGGCCCAGGTAGCCGGTGGTGCGGCACTCGGCGCAGCCGGCGCCGACCTGGACCTTCACCCGCTTGCCTTCGGGCACGCTCAGCCGCAGGGTCTGGATCTCGTCGTCGCCGAGGGTCTGGTCCTCGGCGCAGTGCGGGCAGACCTTGCGCACCAGCCGTTGCGCCATCGCGGCGATCAGAGTGGAGTTGATCAGGAACCGCTCGACCCCCAGGTCCGCCAGCCGGGTCACCGACGAGGCGGCGTCATTGGTGTGCAGGGTGGAGAAGACCAGGTGGCCGGTGAGAGCCGCCTGGACGGCGTACTGGGCGGTCTCGCCGTCGCGAATCTCGCCCACCATGATGACGTCCGGGTCCTGGCGCAGGATGTGGCGCAGCGCGGTGGCGAAGGTCACACCGGCCTTGTTGTGCACCGCGGTCTGGTTGAACTCCTCGTAGACCATCTCGATCGGGTCTTCGATGGTGGTGACGTTGATGTCGCGGCTGGCGATGGTGCGCAGCGCCGAGTACAGGGTGGTGGTCTTGCCCGAGCCGGTCGGGCCGGTGACCAGCACGATGCCGTGCGGCCGGCTGATGAAGTCGTTGAACTGGTCGAGCTCCTCGGTCTCGAAGCCCAGCGCCGGAAGCTCCTGCATCAGCACGCCGGGATCGAAGATGCGCATCACCACCTTCTCGCCGAACGCCACCGGCAGGGTCGAGACCCTGAGCTCCACCTCGGTGTCGCCGCGCGAGGTCTTCAACCGGCCGTCCTGCGGCCGGCGCTTCTCGGCGATGTCGAGCCGGGACATCGTCTTGATCCGGCTGACCACCGCCTTGTGCACCAGCTTGGGCAGGGTCTGGATGTCGTGCAGGACGCCGTCGATGCGGAAGCGGATCAGGCTGAAGTCGCGCTTGGGCTCGATGTGGATGTCGCTGGCACGGGTGTCGTAGGCGTGCTGCAGCATGAACTCGACGGCGTTGACGATGTGCTGATCCGAGGACTCGATCTCGGACTCGCTCTTCATCCGCACCAGCTGCTCGAGGTTGCCGAGATCCATGCCGGCCGACAGGTCCCGCTCCGCCCGCTTGACCGAGTGCCGCAGCCCGTAGAACTCGTTGATGGCGCGCAGGATGTCGGGCTCGGCGGCGACCGTCAGGTCGAGCTCCTGGTCGACGATGCGGCGCAGCGAGTCGATCGACTCGAGGTCGTACGGGTCGGCGCACGCCACCAGCAGGCGGCCGTTGCGCACCGCCAGCGGGATCATGCGGTGGCGCTTGGCGAACGGCCGCGACACCTTGGACTCGATCAGGTCGGCGTCGAGCCGCAGCGGGTCGATGCGCACGTAGTCGACGCCGGCGTCGCGGGCGATGGCGCGCGCGATCCCGGCCTCGGTCAGCACGCCGCCGGCCTCGCCCTCGCTCGGGAACTGCAGGCGCTCGATGATCTCGTAGGCGACCGCGCGCTGCTCGAAGGCGCGCGGGTTGCGGTGGCGCGGCGGCAGCCGGCGCGCCTCCTTGCGCACCTGCTCGGCCTGGGCGGCGTCGATCGCCCCCTGGCGCAGGAGCACGTCCGCCACCAGCTCGGGGGTCAGGTGCATGGCGGCAGTCTAGCAATGCGGTGCGCAAGGCCGGAACTCGGTGTTAGCCACCGTCCGCGGCGTGCGGACCCTCCGCGTCGAGATCCTCCGCTCCGCTCAGGATGACCGTGAGGAGTTGACGGCAGGGCGAGTGCAGTCGAGTTACCAGCGGGTCGGCCTGGCGCCGCGGTCCGGCCTCGCGCCCTGTCCGGAGCTGTCATCCCGAGGGTAGCGAGGGATCTCGGCACCAGCCCGGGTGAGCGCTCCCCGGTCGTGCAAGCCCGACCGCGCCGTCCGCGGCAACACTACAATTCCGGCACCTATGACGGTCTCCCTCTACGCCCTCGCACTGGTGCTCGGTTGCGCGGTGGCGTTCTCGCTCACCGACCTGCTGCGCAAGCTGCTCGCCGCCGAGGTGCGGGCGGTGCCGCTGCTGTTCGCGCTGGCCGCCGGCATGGTGCCGTGCTTCGTGGTGTGGTGGGGGTGGCAGGGCGTGCCGCCGCCGGCGGCGGCCTACTGGCTGCCGGGCACCGGCTCGGTGGTGCTCAACATCGTCGCCAACCTGGCCTTCCTGCAGGCGGTGCGCATCTCGCCGCTCAGCCTGACCATCCCGGTGCTGTCGCTGACGCCGGTGTTCACCACCCTGCTGGCCGTGCCGCTGCTCGGCGAGCTGCCGACGCCGCTACAGCTCGCCGGCACGCTGGTGGTGGTGGCCGGAGTGGCGGGGCTGCAGCTCGGTGCCGCCCCGGCCGGCGTGTCGGGCGGTGTGGCAGGCCGGGCCTCGGGTGGCTCGCTCGGCAGGCTGGTGGGCGCGCTGTTGCACGAGAAGGGCAGCCTGCTGATGGTGGTGACGGCGCTCTGCTGGTCGCTGGCGATGCCGCTCGACAAGCTGGCGATGGCGAGCGGCGGCGCCGCTTTCCACGGCCTGGCCCTCAACCTGGGGGTGGCCGTGGGCGCGCTGGTGGTGATCGTCGGCCAGCGCCGGCTGGGCGAGCTGGGCGCCATGCTGGCCCACTGGCGGCTGCTGACCGTCACGGTAGTCATCGGCGCGATCGCGCTGGTGCTCATCCTGCTGGCCATCGTCGAGACCTGGGTGGGTCTGGTGGAGACCCTCAAGCGCGGGGTCGGCTCGCTGCTGTCGCTGGTGTGGGGCAGGATGTTCTTCGCCGAGCCGCTGTCGGCCGGCCGGTTGGTGGCGGTCGCCGCGATCGGCGCCGGCGTGGCGATGATCCTGCTGTAGCCGCGCCTCACTCCGCCGGCCAGCGCCGCTGCAGCTCGGCCGTGGCCTCGAAGTGGGCCAGCAGCTCGCGCATGGAGTCACCGCCCAGCTTGTCGAGCAGCGCGTCGGCCAGCACCAGCGCCACCATCGACTCGGCGATGACGCCCGCCGCCGGCAGCGCCGTGACGTCCGAGCGCTCGTACTGCGAACGGTGCGGCTCCAGCGTGTCCAGGTCGACCGACGGCAGCCCCTTGCGCAGGGTCGAGATCGGCTTCTTGTAGGCCGTGATCACCACGTCCTCGCCGTTGGTGACGCCCGCCTCGAGCCCGCCGGCGCGGTTGGTCGGCCGTCGCCAGCGGCCCTCGCCGTCGCGCTCGATCGGGTCGTGCGCGGCGCTCCCCGGCCCCCGGCTGGCGGCCAGCGCGGAGCCGATCTCGACCGCCTTGACCGCCGGCACCGACATCACGGCGCGCGCCAGCCGGCCGTCGAGCTTCTCGTCCCACTGCGTGTAGGAGCCGAGCCCGGCCGGCACGTTGTGGGCGATGACGGTGACCGCGCCGCCCAGCGTGTCGCCGTCGTCCTGCACCTGGTCGACCAGCGCCACCATCTCGGCCTCGAGCGAGCGGTCGATGGCGCGCAGCGGCGAGCCGTCGTCGACCGCCACCATCCGCTGCCAGTCGGGTGGTGGTGCGTCGGCGCCGATCGGGCCCAGCGAGCGCACGCCGCTGCGGATCTCGACCCCGACCGCGGCCAGCAGCATCTTGGCGAAGGCGCCGGCGGCGACCCGGGCGGCGCTCTCGCGCGCCGAGGCGCGCTCCAGCACGTCGCGCAGGTCGCGGCGCAGGTACTTGATGCCGCCCGCCAGGTCGGCGTGGCCGGGGCGCGGCGAGCGCATCCGCCGCAGCTCTGCCTTGCGCGGGTCGAGCGGGCCGGCGCCCATCACCCCCTGCCAGTTGGCGAAGTCGCGGTTCTCGATCCACAGCGCGATCGGCGAGCCCAGGGTCTCGCCGCCGCGCACGCCGCCGCGGATCTCGACCTCGTCGGCCTCGATCTGCATCCGCTTGCCGCGGCCGTAGCCGTGCATGCGGCGCCGCATGTCGCGCTCCAGTAGCTCGAGATCCACCGCCAGTCCGGCGGGCATGCCGGTCAGCAGCGCAGTCAACCCGGGGCCGTGGCTCTCGCCGCCGGTGACCAGGCGGAGGCGTTTCATGATGGGGGAGCGTATCAGCGGGGGGGTCAGCGGGCCGGGTGCGCATGCCGGGGTTGGAGCTGAGGTCCCTCGCTGCGCTCGGGATGACAGCGGCTGCTCAGTGCCGGGGTCGGAGTGCAAGGTGCGGGTGGGCGGCCCGGGTGGGTGTGCCGGGGTCGGTGTTGAGGTCCCTCGCTGCGGGATGACAGCGGCGGACAGCAGCGGGTTCGGAGTGCGGTGCCGGCGAGCAGGTCGGTGTGCGCCTCCCCCCGGACCGTCGTCCCGAGCGCAGGCGAGGGACCTCGACTCGGAGGTGGGGGGCCGGGCAGGTGCCGCATCGCTGCGTCCGGCTCCGCAGACCGCAAGACCGGGCCTGCCGGTTTGCGTCTGGTCGGCCAAAGGCGGGGTGCCGAGCCGGCCTCCTCATCTCCATGAGGCGCAACTACTACCTCTACGTCCTCAGCAGCCGCTCGCGCGTTCTCTACGTGGGTGTGACCAACGATCTGCGCCAGCGCCTGCGGCTCCACCGGCGCGGCATGGGCAGCGAGTTCACGCGCAGATACCGCGTGCGGCACTTGGTGCACGTCGAGCGCTTCGCGCGTATCGGCGACGCGATCCAGCGCGAAAAGCAGCTCAAGTCCTGGCGGCGCTCGCGCAAAGTGGAGCTGGTTTCGGAGGGGAATCCGGAGTGGCGGGATCTGAGCCGCGACCTCGGCAGTCCGGGGTTTGGCGCGCGGCACCGATAGCGGTGTGCCGGGTTTGGTGCTGAGGTCCCTCGCTGCGCTCGGGACGACGTTAGAGGGTAGGGGTACGGCAACGACCCCACAGCCGGAGCCCGCAGTTACCCCACCAGGGCGGCGAAGGCCTCTTTCCAGGGGGAGGGGATGCGGCAGACGCGGCCGGTGGCGCGCTCGACCCACAGGTGGTGGGTGCGGCCGGTGGCCAGGCGCTCGCCGTCGCGGCGCACCTCGTAGCGGAAGCGCAGGCCGCGACTCTCGAGGCCCTCCAGCCAGACCTCGATCTGGACGCGGTCGCCGTAGCGAGCGCCGCGGTGGTAGCGCAGCTCGGCCTCGGTCACCAGGATCAGGTAGCCGGCTCGCTCGACGCCCGGGTAGTCGTAGCCGGAGACCGCGCACAGGCCGGTGCGGGCGAGCTCGAACCACACCAGGTAGTTGGCGTGGTGCACCACGCCCATCTGGTCGGTCTCGGCGTAGCGCACCTCGACGTCGACGGTGTGGCTGACGGGCGCGGGCATCGGGCTCAGCGGCGCCAACTGTAGCGCAGCACGGTCCACAGGATCTTGTAGCCGGCCATCACCGTGCCATACAGCGTACCGGTGATCTTGGACACCCCGACGCGCTTGCGATAGCTCACCGGCACCTCGGTCACGGCCAGCCCGCGGCGCAGCGCCTTGACCTGCATCTCGGCCGTCCAGCCGAAGTCGGGGTCGGCCATCTCCAGCGCCTCGAGCGCCGGCCAGCGGACGGCGCGGAACGGACCGAGGTCGGTGTAGCGGTGGCGGTAGAGCAGCCGGATGAGGGCGCAGGCCACCAGGTTGCCGGCCCGGGCCTGCGGCAGCAGGGCGCCCGGCTCGCGGCGGCCCAGGGTGCGCGAGCCGATCACCAGGTCGGCCTTGCCGGCGGCGATCGGCTCAACCAGCCGCGGCAGCTCCTCGGGGCGGTCCGAGAAGTCGGCGTCGAGAAAGACCACCACCTCCGCCGGCTCCGTCGCGCGCAGGTGCTCGAGCGCCCGGAGGCAGGCGCTGCCGTAACCCGGCCGCCGCTCGCTCACCACCTCGGCGCCGCCGGCCGCCGCCACCCGGGCGGTGCCGTCGGTCGAGTTGTTGTCGCACACCACCACCCGGCGCACCGGTGGCCGCGGCAGGGCGGCCAGCACCAGCGGCAGCGAGGCCTCCTCGTTGAAGGCCGGGATCACCACGTCGACCGGCGGCAAGGGAGCGCTCACCGCCCGATTCTAGGTCGCCGGCGCGTGGTAGACTGCGCGCCTTCGCGCGCGAGGTTCCCGTTGCCCGTCTACCCCTACAACGAGGTGAGACCGCGCCTCGGTGAAAGGGTGTTCCTGGCGCCGGGCGCGGTGGTCACCGGCGACATCGAGGCCGGCGACGACGTGTCGTTCTGGTTCCACACCGTGGCGCGCGGCGACGTCAACCGCATCCGGATCGGCGCCCGCACCAACGTCCAGGACGGCGCGGTGCTGCACGTGACCCACGACACCCACCCGCTGGTGATCGGCGATGGCGTGGTCATCGGCCACGCCGCGGTGGTGCACGGCTGCACCCTCGAGGACGGGGTGCTGGTGGGGATCGGTGCCCGCGTGCTGGACGGTGCGGTGGTCGAGAGCGGCGCCCAGATCGGCGCCGGCGCGGTGGTGGCGCCGGGCCACCGGATCCCGGCGCACCAGCTGGCGCTCGGCGTGCCGGCGCGGGTGGCGCGGCCGCTTTCCGACGCCGAGCGGGCCAACATCCCGGCCATCGTCGAGCGGTACGTGCGGCTCAAGGACCAGTACCGCGAGGCGCTGGCGGCGGAGCCGGACTGATGGCGCGCGGAGGCCGCCTGCGCGCGGTCAAGGGCACGCGCGACCTGCTGCCGCCGGAGACCGCGGTGTGGGCGGCGGTGGAGGCGACGGCGCGGCGGGTGTTCGCCGGCTACGGCTACGACGAGATCCGCACTCCCGAGCTCGAGGACACCGAGCTGTTCGTGCGCGGCGTCGGCGAGTCGACCGACATCGTGGGCAAGGAGATGTACACCTTCGACGACAAGAAGGGGCGCAGCGTGACGCTGCGGCCAGAGAGCACGGCGCCGGTGGTGCGGGCGTTCCTGCAGCACGGCCTCGAGCACCAGCCGCTGCCCCGCCGGCTTTACTACATCGGCCCGCACTTCCGCTACGAGCGGCCGCAGAAGGGCCGCTACCGCCAGTTCCACCAGATCGGCGCCGAGCTGATCGGTGACGCCGGGCCGTGGAGCGACGTCGAGCTGCTGCAGATGCTGCTGCGCTTCCTCGGCGAGCTCGGCTACCGCGAGCTGGTGGTGCTGCTCAACACGGTGGGCGACGAGGAGTCGCGCGCCGCCTACCGCGAGCGGCTGCGCGGCTACTTCGAGCCGCTGGGCGATCGGCTCGGGGAGGACAGCCGCCGGCGGCTCGAGACCAACCCGCTGCGTATCCTCGACACCAAGGTGCCGGCCGAGCGCGAGCTGCTGGCCGAGGCGCCGCGCATGGCCGACGCGCTCAACGATGCCAGCCGGGCCCACTTCGACGGCGTCCGGCGCGGCCTCGAGCGGCTGGGTCTCGAGTTCCGGGTGGAGCCGCGTCTGGTGCGCGGGCTCGACTACTACTCGCACACGGTGTTCGAGATCGTGTCGTCGGCGCTCGGCGCCCAGGACGCGATCGTCGGCGGCGGCCGCTACGACGGCCTGATGCGCGAGTTGGGGGGCCCCGATCTGCCGGCCATCGGTTTCGCCATCGGCGAGGATCGGTTGGTCGAGGCGCTGCCCGAGGACAGCCCGTGCCGGCTTCCGCCGCCGCCGCCGGTGGTGGTGCTGCCGGTGGGCGAGGTCGAGCCGCTGGCGGCGCTCGAGCTGGCGGAGGAGCTGCGCGCCGCCGGCACCGCCGCCACCGCCGAGCTCGGCGGCCGCTCGATGCGGGCGGCGCTCAAGCGGGCGGACCGTGACGGCGTGCGTTGGGTGGTGCTTCTCGGTGACGACGAGCTGGCCGCCGGCACCGTCACCCTGCGCGACCTGGCACGCGGCGAGCAGACCACGCTGCCGCGCGCCGAGCTCGCCGCGCGGCTGGAGGGGGGAGCATGAAGCGACGCGGCGCGGGAACCCTGAGCGCGGACGACGTCGGCCAGCGGGTGCTGCTTCAGGCCTGGGTGCACCGGCGGCGCGACATGGGCGGGCTGATCTTCCTCAACCTGCGCGACCGCAGCGGCAACGCGCAGGTGGTGGTGCGGCCGCAGGAGGCGCCGGCGGTGGCGGCGGCGCTCGAGCCGGTGCGCCAGGAGTGGGTGGTGGAGGTCGAGGGCGTGGTGGCGGCGCGCGCTCCCGATGCGGTCAACCCGGAGATGGCGACCGGCGAGGTCGAGCTGGTGGCCGACCGGGCCGCGGTGCTGGCGACCGCCGAGGTGCCGCCTTTCACCCCCGACTCCAAGGTCGAGGTGAGCGAGGAGACCCGGCTGCGCTACCGCTACCTCGACCTGCGGCGCGCCGACCTGCAGCGCAACCTGATGCTGCGCCACCGGGTCACGCTGGAGCTGCTGAACTACTTCGACGAGCACGGCTTCATCCAGGTCGAGACGCCGATCCTCACCCGCTCGACGCCCGAGGGGGCGCGCGACTACCTGGTGCCGAGCCGCGTCCACCGCGGCTCGTTCTACGCCCTGCCGCAGTCGCCCCAGCTGTTCAAGCAGCTGCTGATGGTCGCCGGGCTCGAGCGCTACGTCCAGGTGGCCCGCTGCTTCCGCGACGAGGACCTGCGCGCCGACCGCCAGCCCGAGTTCACCCAGGTGGACGTGGAGATGACCTTCCCCAGCGAGCAGGAGCTGTTCGGCCTGGTCGAGGGGCTGTTCGTGCGGCTGTTCGGCCTGGTGGGGATCACTCCGGCGACGCCGTTCCGGCGGCTGACCTGGGCCGAGGCGATGGTGCGCTACGGCAGCGACCGGCCGGATCTGCGCACCGACCTCGAGATCGTCGAGCTGGACGACCTGCTCGCCGACAGCGGCTTCCGAGGCTTCCGCCAGGCGGTGGCCGAGGGCGGCGTGGTGCGAGGGCTGGCGGTGCCCGGCGCTGGTGCGGCCAGCCGTAGCCAGCGCGACGGCTGGGCCGAGCTGGCGCGCACTCACGGGGCGGCGGGCGTGCTGACCCTGACGCGCAAGGACGGCGAGCTCGCCTTCCAGGTCAAGGGCGCGCTCGGCGAGGACGAGATGGCGGCGGCCGCCGAGCGGGCCGGGCTCGCCGACGGCGGCTCTCTGCTGCTGGTGGCCGGGCCGGCCGGCACCACCGCCACCGCGCTGGGCGCCCTGCGGCTCGAGCTGGCGCGCGCCTACGACCTGCTGGACGAGAGCCGGCACGAGTTCTTGTGGGTGACCGAGTTCCCGCTGGTCGAGCGCGGCGGCGAGGACGAGCCTTGGCAGGCCTGCAACCACCCGTTCACCAGCCCCGATCCGCGCGATCTCGAGCGGCTGGAGGACGATCCGGGCTCGGTGCGCGCTCGCGCCTACGACGTGGTGCTCGACGGCGTCGAGCTGGGCGGGGGCTCGATCCGTATCCACCAGCGGCCGCTGCAGGAGCGGGTGTTCGAGCTGCTCGGCATCGGCGCCGAGGAGGCGCGTGAACGGTTCGGCTTCCTGCTCGACGCGTTGTCGTACGGCGCGCCGCCGCACGGCGGGCTGGCGCTCGGGCTCGACCGCATCGTCATGCTGATGGCCGGCGCGGGCTCGCTGCGCGACGTCATCGCCTTCCCCAAGACCACGTCGGCCACCTGCCTGATGACCGAGGCGCCGGCGGCGGTGGACGGCGGTCAGCTGCGCGAGCTGGGTCTGGGAGTGCAGGAGGGCGGCGAGGAGGAGCGCTGAGCGTCCGGCGCATCCGGCTGCCGCATCCGGGCGGCACGACCACGATCCTGGTGGGCAGCGGGGCGCTGGGCGCGGCGGCGGGCCGCCTCGGGCGGTGGCTGGAGGGCCGCTCGGCGTTCGCCGTCACCGATCGGCGGGTGCGGCGGCTGCACGGCGGGCTGCTGGCCGGCTGCGCCGAGCGCACCGCCCGCTGGCGGTGGCTGGAGGTGGCGCAGGGCGAGGCCGCCAAGGAGCTGGCGGTCGCCGAGCGGCTGTGGCGGCGGCTGCTGGCTGCCGGCGGACTGCGCGACAGCCGGCTGGTGACCTTCGGCGGCGGCAGCGTCGGCGACCTGGGCGGCTTCGTTGCCGGCTGCTTCCTGCGCGGCGTCGAGTACGTGCAGGTGCCGACCACGCTGCTGGCGCAGGTGGACGCCGCCGTCGGCGGCAAGACGGGCGTCAACCTGCCGTCCGCCAAGAACAGCGTCGGGCTGTTCCACCACCCCGAGCTGGTGGTGGCCGACACGCGCTGCCTGGCGACCCTGCCGCCGGCCGAGCTGCGCTCGGGCCTGGCCGAGGTGATCAAGATGGCGGCGCTGCTCGACGTCCGGTTGCTGGCGCGGCTCGAACGCGAGCTGGAGGCGCTGCTGACAGGTGACGCCGACCGCTGGACGCCGGTGGTGGCAGCGGCGGTGCGCGCCAAGGCGACGGTGGTGGTGGGCGACCCCGGCGAGGAAGGCGATCGGCGGCTGCTCAACTTCGGTCACACGCTGGGACACGCGCTCGAGGCGGCACTCGGCTACTCGCGGCTGCGCCACGGCGAGGCGGTGGCCTACGGCATGCTGTTCGCCTTGCGGCTGGCGAGGGCGCGGGGCCTGCCGTCCGGCGAAGCCGACCGGCTACGGCGGCTGATCCTGCGGCTCGAGCTGCCGCCGCTGCCGCGGGTCGACCGCCGCCGGCTGCTCAAGGGCATGGAGCGCGACAAGAAGGCGCGCGCCACCGGCATGGTCTGGGTGCTGCCTGAGCGGCTCGGGGCGGGCCGCATGTTCGACGGCATCGGCCGGCGCGAGCTGCAGCGCGAGCTCGCCGGCTTCCTCGCCGACCCCACCGGCTGAGCGGCGGACGGCGACAGATCTCAGCGTTGGGGGTGAGGGGGTGTGGCGGGTGTGGTGTGGGTGAGGGCCCGGTCGCTTGGCCGTCGGTGGCCCGGGCTGCGCTCCAAAGGCGAGGGTGATGCTTGTCCTGAGCGTAGCGAAGGATCTCAGCACCATCCACGGCAGGCCGATATCGGCTTGCAGCTCGCTCCGCCCGGGCCCCAGCCGGCTGGCGCTCCCTCCCGGCGAGCTGCTTCCAAGCCGCCAACCCTGAAGCCCGCAGCTCCTCAAGCTCCGAAGCTCGCAAGCCCACCGACCGCGAGGAGGCGTGGCAGGTGCGTGTGTGTGGGGCCGGCCGCCGGTCCGGCCGCACGAGTGGCGGCTATAATCCGGCCGCAGCGGCGCGCGTCATGGCATCCCTGAACAACCTGTTCCGCCGTCTCCGGCTCCGTCACCTCCTGTTCCTGCTGCTGCTGGTGTCGGGCATCGTGCCGCTGGCGGTGTCGAGCCTGCTGCTGCTGAAGCAGAACCGGGAGATCCTCGAGACCCAGGAGAAGGGCTACCTGACGCGCTCCGCGCAGTTCCTGTCCGTCGAGCTCAACAGCCTGTTGACCGCCAACCGCCGGCAGCTCGAGCAGCTCGGCAGCGCGCTGCTGGCGGCGCCGCCGGCCGGCAGCGCGGCGGAGAAGCTGCGCGCCGAGTGGCTGCCTGCCTACCTGCAGCGGTTCCTCGCCACCCAGCCCGAGCTGCTGACGCTGCGGGTGCTCGAGCGCAGCGGCGTCGGTCCCAGCCTGGCGCCCGCCGAGATGCCGCCCGCGGTGTCTGACGCGATGGTCGAGGTGTTCGAGGCCGCGGTAGACCAGACCGGTGCCCGGTACCGCTTCGTGCGGCCGAGCGACAGCGACCAGGCGCTGGTGGTGATCGCCGTCTCGGTGGGCGAGGGCGAGCAGCGACTGGTGCTCGAGACGGTGACCCGCGTGCGTCCGCTCGAGACCCTCAAGGAAGCGCGCGGCGAGGTGTCGGTCTTCCTGGTCGACAGCGACGGCCGGGTGCTGTGGCACGAGGGGGCGCCGCCCGGCATGGAGCAGGCGGTGGCCGGCTCGGAGCTGGTGGCAGACTTCGTGCGCAGTCCGCTCAACATGATCCGCGAGTACGAGCTGACGACGCCGGCCGGGCGCGAGCGGATGCTGGGCCAGGTCAGTCAGGTGGGCGAGGCCGGCTGGGGCGTGGTGGTGCAGCGGCCGGTGGCGGCGGCGTTCGCCGCCGTTCGCGAGATGGTGGCGCGCACGGCGATCTCGACCGCCGTGCTGGTGGTGGTGGCGCTGCTGATCGCGGTGTTCGCCGCGCGCCAGGTCGGCCGGCCGATCCAGCAGCTCGCCGAGTCCAGCCACCAGATCGCCGCCGGCAACTTCGGCGAGCGGGTGGAGGCGGTCGGCATCGGGCGCGAGCTGTACGACCTCGGGCAGGACTTCAACCGCATGAGCGGTCATGTCCAGGGCTATGTCGAGCAGCTGCAGCAGGCAGCGCAGGCCAACCGTGAGCTGTTCATCGGCTCGATGCGCGCCTTCGTGGCGGCGATCGACGCCAAGGACCCGTACACCAAGGGTCACTCCGAGCGGGTGGCGGCCTACAGCCGGGTGATCTCCAAGTTCCTGGAACTGCCGGCCGAGATGCAGCACCGTGTGTGGGTGGGAGCGCTGATGCACGACGTCGGCAAGATCGGTATCGAGGACAAGATCCTCAAGAAGGGCGGCGTGCTCACCGACGACGAGTACGAGACGATGAAGCAGCACCCGGTGATCGGCGCCCAGATCATGAGCCGCATCCAGCAGCTCAAGGAGATGCTGCCGGCGATCCGGTGGCATCACGAGGCGTGGAACGGCAACGGCTACCCCGACGGCCTGCGCGGCGAGCAGATTCCGCTGATGGCGCGCATCGTCGGCATCGCCGACACCTTCGACGCCATCACCACCAACCGGCCCTACCAGCGCGCCTTCGAGCCGGCGTTCGCGGTCAAGACCATCACCCGGCTGGCCGGCTCGCGCTTCGACGCCAAGATCGTCACCGCTTTCCTGCGCGCCTTCGAGGCCGGCCAGATCCAGGTGCAGCAGCGCACCCGGCCGGCGGCTGCGGCGCGGCCCGCGGCGGCACGGGTCTGAGGCGCGGGCGCCGCCGGCGATGCCGTTCCAGAGAGTCCTCGACGAGCTGGTGGAGCGCCAGGAAAGGGCGCTCGCCGCGCTGTTCGTCGACGATTCGGGCGAGCTGGTGGGGGTGGCCTGCAACCCGGCCGAGCGCGATCGGATGGAGCTCATGGGCGCCTACCTGCCGGTCTACCTGCAGCGGCTGCGCGAGGCGCTGGCCGCCACCCGGCTGGGCTCGCCACGCGTCGTGCACCTCGAGCGGCGGGGCGTCCAGCTGCACGCCACGGTGCTGCCGGACGACTACGTGTTGAGCGTGGTGACCGACGTCGACGCGCTGGCCGGCGCGGTGCGCCACCGCCTGCTGGCCGCGGCCCGCCGCATCACCGACGAGGTGTTCGATGGCTGAGGAACGCGCCGCGAGCAGCCGCGAGGCGGTGGTGGAGACGCCGCCCGAGAGCGGCAAACGGCGGTTCTGGCGGCGGCTCAAGAAGGGCCTGCTGATGACCCACACCGAGCTGCTCGAGCGGGTCGAAGCGGCGGTGGCGGGGCGGGCGGTGCTCGACGAGGAGAGCCTGGAGCGGCTTGAGGAGGCGCTGATCGGGGCCGACCTGGGGGTCGAGACCGCGTTCGAGCTGGTGGAGGGCATCCGCGCCGACCTCCGCCCGTCGGAGGCCAGCGATCCGCTGCGGCTCCGCCAGCGGCTGGTGGACGAGATCTCGGTCCTGCTGCTCGACGCACCGCCGCCGCGGCCGTACACCGACGAGCCGACCGTCACCCTGCTGGTCGGGGTCAACGGTGTCGGCAAGACCACCTCGGCGGCCAAGCTGGCCCGCTGGCACCAGCGCCGAGGTCACAAGGTGCTGCTGGCGGCGGCCGACACCTTCCGCGCCGCGGCGGTGGAGCAGCTCGCGCTGTGGGGCGAGCGTCTGGGGGTCGACGTGGTGCGCCAGGCGCAGGGCGCCGATCCGGCGGCGGTGGTGTACGACGCGCTGCAGGCGGCGCGCGCGCGTGGCGTTGGCCAGGTGATCGTGGACACCGCGGGCCGGCTGCACAACAAGGACCACCTGATGGCGGAGCTGGGCAAGATCCGGCGGGTCATCGAGCGCCAGGCCGACGACTGGCAGCGGCGCACCCTGCTGGTGCTCGACGCCACCACCGGCCAGAACGGCCTCGCCCAGGCGAGCGAGTTCCAGCGCGTGGCGGCGGCCGATGGAGTGCTGCTGGCCAAGGTCGACGGCACCGCCCGCGGCGGCATCGTGGTGGCGGTGGCGCGCAAGCTGCGCCTGCCGGTCGAGTTCCTGGGGGTGGGGGAGTCGCCCGAGGACCTGGTCGAGTTCCGGCCGCGCGACTTCGCGGCGGCGCTGGTGGGGTGAGCGCTCGATGGGCGAGGGCGCCAGCCGGGTGCTGCGACCGGTGAGCGGTACCGACGATCGCCCCGTGCTGTCGTTTCGGCGCCAGCGACCCGAGCCCTCCCGGTTCTGGATCCGCCACCGGCCGGCGCGCTGGCCGGCGGCCGACGGCCCGTGGCTCGACCTGGCGACCGGCCGCCTGGTTAGTGGCGGCACGGCCGGCGAGCCGCCGCCGTTCGACGGCGCGCTCGACCGGCTCGACGACCTGGTCTACCTGCCGCCGGTGGCGGCGTCCCACGCCGGCTGGCGCGACCGGCTGGCAGCGGCGCTCGTCGAGCGCGGGCTGGCGGTGCTGGTCCAGCTGCTGCCGGAGCAGGCGGCTCCACGGGCGGCGGGTGCGATCGTCTGTCTCGACCCGCTGCCGGGGCTGCTCGCCGGGCACGGGGCGGCCGCCGTCACCTTGCCGGCCGGCGGGGTCGTGGCCTACGGGCTCATCGCCGGCCGCACCGACTCGCGCGAGCTGCTGGCGGCGACGGCCGAGCGGCTGGCCGCTGCCGGCGCCGCCACCCTGGTGCCGCTGGCGGTGGAGCTGACGCCGCGCCAGAAGCGGCTGCTGGCGGGCGACGACGAGCGCGCGTTCGAGCGGTTGTTCCACGGCCCGCCGCCGAGCGAGCGGGCCGCCGCCCGGGTGGTCGCGGATCGAAGACTCACACCTTTCTTCGACCGCCCGCCACTCGGCGGGCGGCCCGACCGGCAGTCGAACCGGCGGCTGGCGGCGAGGCTGGTCCAGATAGCAGACCTGTGGCTGCGGCTGGGAAGGGCGGAGGCGCCGGCCCAGGAGCTGTTCCGCGCGGCTCGCTGGATCGAGCGCTCGGAGCACGACCTGGCGGCGCTGGCGCGCGACGGCAACCTGGGCGTGCTGAGCTGGCTGGAAGGCCCGGCGCGTCGCCAGCTCGAGGCGGCGCTCGACGAGGACCCGCCGAGGGTGCTGGGCGAACTTCGCGCCGCCTGGTTGGAGGGCGGCGGAGAGGGGGCCGGGTGAGCAGCGGACGGGCGCGCTCGACCGCGGCGGTGCTGGCTGCCTGCGCGGTCTGGCTGGCACCGCCGGCCGCGGCCTGGACGGTCGATGCCGACGCCCCGCGGGCCGAGCTCGAGGCGTTCCACCGGGCGCTGGCTGCGGCCGTCTACGCCACCCCGGGCCACGGCGCCAAGCCGCTCGGCATCACCGGCTGGGAGATCGCCGTCGCCCTCGGCGCGACGCCGGACTTCGAGACCGCGCCCGGCGTCGCGGCGTCGATCGACGGCAACCTCACCGGCGACGCCCTGGGCGTGGCGCGCGCCTCGGTGCGCAAGGGCCTGCCCGGCCGGTTCGACGTCGGTCTGGTCTACAGCCGGCTGCTCGAGGGCGATCTGGACCTGCTGACCGGCGAGCTGCAGTGGGCGCTGCTCGACGGCGGCGCGCTCAGCCCGGCGTTCGGCGTGCGGCTGACCTGGACCGAGTCGAGCGGCGACGCCGGCTACGCCCTCCAGCAGCTCGGCGTCGAGGCGCTGGCGAGCAAGGGGTTCACCGCCGTGGCGGTCTACGGCGGCGCCGGGCTGGTGCGCTCGGAAGGCCGGTTCACGCCGACCGCCGCGCCGGGGTTCCGCCTCGACGAGACCCACGAGGTGGTGTACGCCGGCGTCCGCCTCAACCTGCTGCTGCCCAAGATCACGGTCGAGCTGCGCTCGGCCGAGCAGGTGAGCGGCACCGTCTGGCTCGCTTTCGGCTTCTAGCCAGGCCCTTTCACCGAGCCGCCCGGCGAGCGGCCACGCCCGAGCGGACCGGCGGCAAGGCCGGGCCGGCCGGGGCGCCGGTGCCAGTGATCGATGCCACAGCCGCGCGCGGCCGGCTCTGCTAGCTTGCTGGCGCGGGTGCGCGGCCGCTCGCCCGTCAACGACCCCAGGGAGGTCTCGCCATGGAGAGGATCATCGCTCTGTTGGGCCGGCCGATCGCGGACGCGGCGGGCACCGCGCGCTGGGGCTCGCGCTTCCTGTTCGGGGCAGCTCTGGCGGGACCCGTGCTGGTCGCGCAGCTGCTGACCAGCGTCGAGCTCACCGGACCCCTGCTGCTGGGGTTGACGCTGCTGGTGCTCGACACCAGCCTGCTGTGCGTGCTGGTGGGGCTGCTGCTGCCGCTCTACAGCGGCCGCGACGCGCGCTGAGCCGACAGGGCCGGTTCAGGGGACCCGCGCCACCAGGTCGATCTCGACCAGCGCGCCCTTGGGCAGGGCCGCCGCCTGGACTGTCGAGCGGGCCGGCCGGTGATCGCCCATGGCCTCGGCGTACAGGCCGTTGAGGGTCGGGAAGTCCGCCATGTCGGCGACGTAGACCGTCGCCTTGACGACGTCCCGGAAGCCGCAGCCGGCGGCCGCCAGCACCGCCTCGAGGTTGGCCAGCACCTGGCGCGCCTGCGCCTCGAAGCCGCCCGCGACCAGCTCTCCGGAGGCGGGATCGAGACCGATCTGGCCCGAGGTGAACAGCCAGCCGCCGGCCGCGACCGCCTGGACGTACGGGCCGATCGCCGCCGGGGCGCCGTCGGTGTGAACGCTGCGCACGGGTCTCGCGCCGCCGAGCCTACTCGGGCTCGGGGACCGGGCCCTCCCAGACGCCGATGTATGGCAGGTTGCGGTAGCGCTCGTCGAAATCCAGCCCGTAGCCGACGACGAACACGTTGTCGATCCGGAACCCGTGGTAGTCGATCGGGATCTCGACCTCGCGCGCCGCGGCCTTGTCGAGCATCGCGCACAGCTTGACGCTGCGGGCACCGCGGAACTTGAGCAGCGCCATCACGGTGCGCAGCGTGTAGCCGGTGTCGACGATGTCCTCGATCAGCAGCACGTCGCGGTCGCGCACCGAGATGTCGACGTCCATCTTGATGCGGATCTCCCCGGGCGTGGTTCCCGAGCCGTAGCTGGAGGTCTGGAAGAAGTCGATCTGCAGCGGCGTCTGGACCTGCTTGAGCAGGTCCACCAGGAAGAACACCGAGCCCTTGAGCACGCCGATGCACAGCAGCGGCTCGTCGCCGCCGTGGTCGCGGTCGATCTCGGCCGCCAGCTCGGCGATCCGCTGCTGCAGCCGCTCGGGCGGGATCAGCACCCGGATCGGGGCGGTGGTGGCCGTGGCTTCGCTCGCCGTGGGTTCGCTCATCGCAACGCGCTCGATCCTATCGGAAGCAATCGGAGATGCGGACCCGCGTCAGCCGGTGGCGGTCAGCTCGGGCCGCTGCAGCAGCCGCAGCAGGATGGCCTGCAGCGTGTCGGCGGCGGCGGCGCCGGCGGCCAGCACTTCGTCGTGCTCCAGCGGCTCGTCGCCGGCCAGCCCCGAGGCGAGGTTTGCGACCAGCGAGAAGCACAGACAGCGCAGCCCCATGTGGCGGGCGGCGATGACCTCCAGCACGGTGGACATGCCGACCAGGTCGGCGCCCAGCCGGCGCAGCATACGCACCTCGGCCGGTGTCTCGTAGCTCGGGCCGGCGACTCCGGCGTACACCCCTTCCTCGAGCTCGACGTCGATCTCCGCCGCCAGCTGGCGGGCGAGCCGGCGCAGCCGCTGGTCGTAGGCCGACGTGAGATCCGGAAACTGCGGACCCCAGGCCGGCGGCAGGGCCCCGCGCAGCGGGTTCATGCCGATCAGGTTGAGGTGGTCGCGCACCACCATCAGCCGGCCGGGCTCGAGCTCCTGCCGCAGCGCGCCGGCGGCGTTCGACAGGATCAGGGTCTCGACCCCCAGCAACGCACCCAGCCGCACCGCGAACACCGTCTGGTGCGCGTCGTAGCCCTGGTACGAGTGCAGCCGGCCGCGTTGGTAGAGCACCGGGCGCTGCGAGTCCGCGGCCAGCAGCTCGACGGTGTGTGGGTGGCCGACGACGTGGCGCACCGGGAACGGCAGGAAGTCGGCGAGCGGCCGCTGCCGGCCGTCGGTGCCGCCCAGCTCGACCGCCAGCCCGGAGCCCGAGACCACCATCACCTTGGGACGCGGCCAGCCGCCGTCGTCCCACACGGCGACGGCGCGCGACAGCGCTTCGGCCAACCCGTCCATGATCGGCGCATGCTACCAGCATGCCAGCCGGCTGCAGGGCGGCGCGCGAACGGCGGGCGGCGCTGCGACCACCGGCGAAATCGGGTATGGTTTCGCCCGCCCCGCGCCGGACCCCGCCCGCCGCCGCAAGGAGACCAGCCCATGTCGGAGCTCGACGCCCAGATCGCCAACCGGCGCGACAAGCGCCGCCGTCTCGCGGAGGCGGGGATCGACCCCTACCCCAGCCGCTGCGACTACGACCTGGAGCCGGCCGAGGTCCACGCGCGGTTCGGTGAGCGCGACGCCGAGGAGCTGGAGGCGCTGGTCGCCGAGTTGACGGTGCCGGGCCGGGTCACCGCGCTGCGGCGCCACGGCAAGACCTGGTTCGCCGACCTGCGGGACGGTCGCGCCAAGCTGCAGCTGATGATCCGGCGGACCGAGCTCGAGCCGGCCGCGGCCGAGCTGCTCGAGACGCTCGACCTGGGTGACTATGTGGCGGCGCGCGGCCGGCTGATCCGGACCCGTACCGGCGAGCTGACGCTGGCGGCGACCGGGCTCGAGCTGCTGGCCAAGGCGCTCAGGCCGCTGCCCGAGAAATGGCACGGCCTGGCCGACGTCGAGCTGCGCTACCGCCGGCGGTATCTCGATCTGATGTCCAATCCGGACAGCCGCGGGGTGTTCGAGCAGCGCGCCGCCCTGGTGCGCGCGCTGCGCGCCTTTCTCGACCGCCACGGCTTCCTCGAGGTCGAGACGCCGATGATGCAGCCGCTCCCCGGCGGCGCCACGGCGCGGCCGTTCGTCACCCACCACAACGCTCTGGATCTCGAGCTGTACCTGCGAGTGGCGCCCGAGCTCTACCTCAAGCGGCTGCTGGTGGGCGGCCTGCATCGGGTCTACGAGATCAACCGCAACTTCCGCAACGAGGGGATCTCCACCCAGCACAACCCGGAGTTCACGATGCTCGAGTTCTACTGGGCGTACGTCGACTACCGCCGGCTGATGGAGTTCACCGAAGAGATGCTGCGCGAGGCGGTGACCGAGGTGCGCGGCGAGCCGGCGCTCGAGTGGCAGGGCCGCCGCCTCGAGCTGGCCGGCGACTGGCCGCGGCTGACCGTGCGCCAGGCGATCAGCCGCTTCGGCGGCATCGAGCCCGAGCGGCTGGAGCACGTCGCCGACCTGGCGGCGGTCTTTCGCCAGCGCGAGCTGCCGTGGCCGAGGGCGGTCGATCAGCCGCGGCACCCGGTGCTCGAGGCCGGCTCGGCCGCGGCCTGGGAGCGCGACCACCCGCAAGGCGAGATCCCGGAAGGCTGGTACGGCCACCTGCTGATGGAGCTGTTCGAGGCGGTCGCCGAGGAGCATCTCGACCAGCCGACCTTCATCACCGAGTACCCGGTGGCGGTGTCGCCGCTGTCCAAGCAGTGCCCGGAGGACGGCCGCTTCACCGAGCGGTTCGAGCTCTACATCGCGGGCATGGAAATCGCCAACGCCTTCTCCGAGCTCAACGACCCTGACGTCCAGGCCGAGCGGTTCCGCCGCCAGCTCGCCGAGCGGGAGCGCGGCGACGAGGAGGCCCACCGGTTCGACCACGATTACGTCATGGCGCTCGAGTACGGAATGCCGCCGGCCGGCGGCGAGGGGGTCGGCATCGACCGGCTGGTCATGCTGCTGACCGACAGCCCGTCGATCCGCGACGTGATCCTGTTCCCGCTGCTGCGTCCGGAGGAGCCGGCGGAGGATCCCGGTTGAGCCGACCGCCGCGGCGGCCGTCCGCCGAGCGGCGCCCGGCCGCGGGCGTCGCGCTCTACCACGCACGGCGCTACCTGTGGAGCACGCGTCGGGACGCCTACGTCACCTTCCTGTCGGCCACCGCCGCCGGCGGCATGGCGCTGGGCGTGGCTGCTCTGATCCTGTCGCTGGCGATGCTCAGCGGGCTGCAGCAGGCGCTCAAGGGCGAGATCCTGGCGCGCACGCCCGAGATCCGGGTGACGCTGCCACCCGACGCCGATCCCGCCGCGGCTCGTCGCAGCGTGGCGGCCGTGGCCGGGGTGCGCGAGGCGCGGCTGGCGGCCGGCGGGCGCGGCTGGGCGGTCGCCGGCGGCCGCGCGCGCCCGGTCGAGCTGGCCGGCTTCGACGGTCCGGTACCCGAGACCTTTCCGGGCGCTGCCGGCGGCCGCCCCGGGCTGTACGTCAGCGAGCGGCTGGCGGGGCTGTGGGCGCTCGAGCCGGGTGACCTGGTCGAGCTGGCGTCGTCGCGGCCGGCGCTGTCGCCGTTCGGGCCGCTGCCCACGGTGCGCCGGCTGCGGCTGGCCGGCGTCTTCGATGCCGGCCGCACCGAGCTCGAGGAGCGGGTCGCGCTGCCGCTGGCCGATGCCCGTGAGCTGCTCGGCGATCGCGAGCTGACGCTGCTGGTGAGCGCCGGCGGCCTGCAGCGGGCGCGGCGGCTGGCGCCCGCCGTGAGCCAGGCGCTGCCCGCCGGCGCCCGGGTCGAGACCTGGCAGGACATCAACCGAGCGCTGTTCTTCGCCCTCAGGCTGGAGAAGACGCTGCTCTTCCTGGCCGTGCTGCTGATCGTGGTGGTGGCCGGCCTGGCGCTGGTAGCGGACCTGTCGCTGATCATCGCCAGCAAGCGGCCCGAGCTCGGCATGCTGGGCGCGATGGGAGCTACGCCGCGCACCCTGCGGCGGGTCTTCCTGTGGCTCGGCGGGTTGCTGGTGGCGATCGGAGGCGGTTGCGGCGTGGCGCTGGGGACGGCGGGTGCCTGGCTGCTCGATCGTTGGCGGGTGCTGCGGCTGGGCGAGGCGTTCTTCATCGACTACGTGCCGTTCACGCTGCGCCCCGCCGACCTGGCGGCGGTGGTGGCGGCGGTGACGCTGCTCACCCTGCTGTGCGCCGGCTGGGCGGCGCGGCGGGCCGCGGCGCTGTCGCCGGTCGAGGCGCTCAGGCGGTGAGCGTCACGGTCAGGGCGCGCGGCTTGACCAAGTCGTACCTCGACGGCGCTCGCCGCACCGAGGTGTTGCGCGGCGTCGACCTGGAGGTCGAGCCAGGTGAGATGGTGGCGGTGGTGGGGCCGTCGGGAGCCGGCAAGTCGACGCTGCTCCACCTGCTCGGCGGGCTCGACGTCGCCGACGGCGGAGAGGTGGAGATCGCCGGCCGGCGGCTGGACGGCCTGGGGCCGGCGGAGCTGGCGGCGTTCCGCAACGAGACCATCGGCTTCGTCTTCCAGTTCCAGGAGCTGCTGCCCGACTTCACCTCGATCGAGAACGTGATGATGCCGGGCCGCATCGCGGGCATGCCGGTGGACGAGCTGCGCCGCCGTGCCACCGAGCTGCTCGCCGAGGTGGAGCTCGGCGACCGGCTCGACCGCTTTCCGACGCAGCTGTCGGGCGGCGAGCGGCAGCGCGTGGCGCTGTGCCGCGCGCTGGTGCTGGAGCCGCCTCTGCTGCTCGCCGACGAGCCCACCGGCAACCTCGATCCGCGCGCCGGCGAGCGGGTCTTCGAGCTCATGCAGAGGCTTCAGCAGAGCCGCGGAACGACCGCTTTGATGGTCACGCACAACCCGGAGCTGGCAGCTCGCTGTGCTAGACTGCTGCGGCTCGAAGGCGGCGTTCTGGAGCCTCCCGGCCGCTGACGACGCGCCCCTCCGCGCCCTCGCGATCCGCCAGATCCATGTTCGAGAAATACAACGAGAAGGCCCGCCGGGCCCTGTTCTTCGCCCGTTACGAGGCGAGCAAGCTGGGCAGCCGGGTGATCGAGTCGGAGCACATCCTGCTCGGCATCCTGCGCGAGGGCGAGGAGTCGGTGAGCGAGCTGTTCCGGCGCTTCGAGGTCAAGCCGGAAGCGATCCGGCGCGAGATCGAGGGCGAGCGCGTCTTCGTCGAGCGCATCTCGTCGACCGCCGAGCTGCCGCTGTCGGAGGAGTCCAAGAAGATCTTGGCCTACGCCTCGCACGAGGCCGAGAGCATGCTGCACGCCACGGTCGGCTCCGAGCACCTGCTGATCGGCATCCTGCGGGTGGAGGCCTGCCTGGCGGCACGCATTCTCAAGCAGCAGGGCGTCGACCTGGTGAGCCTGCGCGAAGAGGTGCTGTCGGTGGCCCAGGAGCGCGAGGCCACGCAGCAGAAGAAGGAGCTGCCGTTTCTGTCGGAGTACGGCCGCGACCTCACCATGCTCGCCGCGCAGGGCTCGTTCGATCCGCTGATCGGCCGCAACGAAGAGGTCGAGCGGATCATCCAGGTGCTGTCGCGGCGCACCAAGAACAACCCCATCCTGCTGGGTGAGCCGGGGGTGGGGAAGACCGCCATCGTCGAGGGTCTGGCGCAGCGCTGCGCCGAGGGCAAGGTACCGATCTTCCTGGCGCAGAAGAAGCTGATCGCGCTCGACCTGTCGCTGATCGTCGCCGGCACCAAGTACCGCGGCCAGTTCGAGGAGCGGCTCAAGGGCATCTTGAAGGAGCTGCGCGACAACCCCGACGTGATCGTGTTCATCGACGAGATCCACTCGCTGATCGGTGCCGGCTCGGCGGAGGGCTCGCTCGACGCGGCCAACATCCTCAAGCCGGCGCTGTCGCGCGGCGAGATCTCCTGCATCGGTGCCACCACGCTCAAGGAGTACCGCAAGTACATCGAGAAGGACCGCTCGCTGCTGCGCCGCTTCCAGTCGATCCAGATCGCGCCGCCGACCAACGAGGAGGTGCTCGAGATCCTGGAAGGGATCAAGAGCCGCTACGAGTCGTTCCACAAGGTGCGCTACACCGCGGCAGCACTGCGCGCCGCCATCTACCAGTCGAGCCGCTATATCGCCGACCGCCAGCAGCCCGACAAGGCGATCGACGTCATCGACGAGGCCGGCGCCAAGGTCAAGCTGCGCCGGGTGCGCGACACGCAGAGCGTGCGCCGGCTGGAGCGCGACGTGCAGGCGGTGGTCAAGGACATGAAGGCGGCCATCTCCGACAAGAACTTCGAGCGCGCGGTCGACCTGCGCGAGCAGGAGATCGAGCTGCGCGAAGACCTCGAGCGGATGCGCGCCGCCACCGACGGCGACGAGGCGCTGGAGGTCACCGAGCGCGACATCGAGGAGGTGATCGCCTCCTGGACCGGCATCCCGGTGGCCTCGCTGCAGAGCGACGAGGCCGAGAAGCTGGCCGGGATGGAGGAGTCGCTGCGGCGCTGGGTGGTCGGCCAGGACCACGCCATCAACTCGATCAGCCGCGCCATCCGCCGCTCGCGGCTGGGGGTGAGCAACCCACAGCGGCCGGTGGGCTCGTTCATCTTCCTGGGACCCTCCGGCGTCGGCAAGACCGAGGTGGCCAGGCGGCTCGCCGAGTTCCTGTTCGGCAGCCAGCAGTCGCTGGTGCGCTTCGACATGAGCGAGTACATGGAGAAGCACGCGGTGTCGAAGATGATCGGCTCGCCGCCGGGCTACATCGGCCACGACGAGGGCGGCCAGCTGACCGAGCGCATCCGCCGGCAGCCGTACTCGGTGGTGCTGTTCGACGAGATCGAGAAGGCGCACCC
>JBFGNS010000042.1:0-27061 GCA_041574955.1 Thermoanaerobaculia bacterium
GAGATGAAGAGCCTGCTCATTGGCCCAGCCTCGGCGGCTGCCGGCCTTGAATGGGCCGCACCGAACCGTGAGCGCGCGTCATCGGGACGTACGCGAGAGCTGCACCATGAGCGGGCCTTCGCATCGCAACCTGCAGTCCATCCCCGAGGCTCTGTCAGAGACTTCTGACAAGCATCCTACCCGCTCTCGCCGAACAGAGGCCAACCGCTCCCAACGCGACCACGAGCCCGCATCCCGGAGCAGCTGGCCAAGGGTTGCCGTCCGATGGCGGACGCTCCAAACCCCTGCCTAGACCGGCCAGTCGCGCAGGATGCGCTCGGTCTCCTCGGAGTGCCCGGACTCGTCGCGCACCATGTCCTCGAGCTGGACCGCCAGCCCCTTGTCGCCGAACGCTTCGGCCTCCTTGGCGCGGGTCGAATAGTCGATCACCGCCTGGCGCTCGGCCGCCAGCACCGCCTCGAGCATCTCGCGGTTGGTCTTGGCCGGCGGCACCGGCCGCGGCGTGGTGGCGGGCTCGCCGCCGAGCGCCACCACCTTGTTGGCCAGGTACTGCGCGTGCAGCTGCTCGTCGGCCACCTCCTCGAGGAAGAACGCCGACAGCTGCGGCCGGTACGGTCCGGTGACCTTGGCCGCGTAGGTGACGTACTGGATGATCGCGCTCAGCTCGCCGGCCAGGTCTTCGTTCAGGTTGGCGATGAGTGTCTCTTTGTCCATGTAGCTCCCTCCACTATTGGTCTGGGTTTCGGATGTCGTGGGTCGATGGGTTGGCTGGCGGTGCGGCGCGGTCGGCCCGGTGCGATCGGCAGCCGGCGCACAGGCGCGGCCCGGGCGCGGCCCCTCACCCGATGTCGAGCTGCTTGAGCCGCCGGTAGAGAGTGGCGCGGGACAGGCCGAGAATCGCGGCTGCCCGCTTGCGGTTGCCGCCGGCCTCGCGCAGCGCCGCGCGGATGCGGCCGGGCTCGTCGTCGGGCGCCGCGGCGGCCGGCCCCGCCGCGATCTCGGGCGGCAGGTCCTCGGCCTGGATCTCCTCGCCGCGGCAGCGCACGGCGGCGAACTCGACGGCGTGCTTGAGCTCGCGCACGTTGCCCGGCCAGTCGTGGTGGAGCAGCCGGCCGGCGGCCGCCGGCGAGAAACCGTCGACCGGCTTGCCGTGGCGCGCGCGGAAGGCGGCCAGAAAGCAGTCCGCCAGCAACGGCAGGTCCTCGCGGCGTTCGGCGAGCGGCGGCAGGACGATCTCGGCCGCCCGGATGCGGAAGAACAGGTCGCGCCGGAACGCTCCGTGCTCGATGTCGGCCTCGAGATCGCGGTGGGTGGCGGCCAGCAGCCGGATGTCGACGCGGCGCGGGCGGGACTCGCCGAGGCGCGTCAGGACGCCCTCCTCGAGCACCCGCAGCAGGCTGGCCTGGATGCGCGGCGACAGCTCGCCGATCTCGTCCAGAAACAGGCTGCCGCCGTCGGCGGCCTCGAAGTAGCCGGCGTGGTCGGCGACCGCGCCGGTGAACGAGCCCTTCTTGTGGCCGAACAGCTGACTGGCCGCCAGCTCGTCGCTCAGCCCGCCGCAGTTGACCGCCACGAACGGACCGTCGCGCCGGCCCGAGCGGTTGTGGACGGCGCGCGCCACCAGCTCCTTGCCGGTGCCGGTCTCGCCGCGGATCAGCACCGACACGTCGACCGGCGCCAGGTCGCGGATGAGCTGGAACACCCGCGCCATCGCCTCGCTCTCGCCGACCATGTTCTCGAACTGGTACCGGTCGGCCAGCAACAGCCTGAGATCGCGCAGCTCCGACACGTCGCGCAGGAACAGGATGCGGCCGCCCCCGGCGCCCTCCTCGGAGCGCGGATCGTCGGCCAGCTCGAGCTCGAGAGCGCGCCCGCTGGCCGCTTCGACCCGCGGCGCACGCCCGTCGCCGGCGGCCGACGCGGCGCGGCACCGTTCGAGCGCGTCCGCCGGCAGACCGAGCGCCCGCGCGGGGTCGCCGGCCAGCTCGCCGCCACCCACCCCCAGCATGTCGCGCGCCGCGCGGTTGGCGAAGGCCACCGCGCCGGCAGCGTCGATCAGCACCGCGCCGAGCGACATCGCGTCGAGCACCGCCAGCAGCTCCCGGCGGCTGAGCTCCAGCCGCTGGTCGAGGCGGTGCTTGTGGAGCGCCACCTCGACGGTGACGTGCAAGTCGCGCTCGTTGAACGGCTTGAGAATGTAGCCGTGCGGGCCGGTGGCCTTGGCACGCTCGAGGGTCTCGCGGTCCGCGTAGGCGGTCAGGTAGATCACCGGCAGACCCAGCTCGCCGGAGATCTGGCTGCCGGCCTCGACGCCGTCCATCGCGCCGCGCAGCCGGATGTCCATCAGCACCAGGTCGGGGGCCAGCTCGCGCGCCAGCCGGCACGCCTCCTCGCCGCTGTCGGCCACCGCCGCCACCCGGTAGCCGCTCCGCTCGAGGTGGCTGCGGATGTCGATCGCCACCACCGCCTCGTCCTCGACCACCAGGATCGACGCCGGATCCGTGCGCTCGACGCCGCTCATCCGGCCGCCGTCCTGGGGTCGTAGGTCACCGCCAGCTCGGTGCCCTCGCCGGTGGTGCGCTCGAGCTCGCCGCCGAGCTGACGCGCCAGGGCCGCCACCAGCCGCAGGCCGAGGGTGTCGGCGGTCGCCGGGTCGACCTCGGCCGGCAGGCCGACGCCGTCGTCCGCGACGCTCAGGCGGTGCCGGCCGTTGGCCGCCGTGAAGCGCACTGCGACCGTGCCCTGCCGGCCGGGGAAGGCGTGCTCGACGGCGTTGGCCACCAGCTCGGTGACGATCAGACCGCACGGTATGGCGCAGTCGAGGCTCATCGGCTCCGGATCCACCTCGAGCACGGTGCGCACCGACTGGCCGGCTCCGCCGTAGGAGCGCACCACGTGGTGCACCAGCCGCTCGAGGTACTCGGCGAAGTCGATGCGGGTCAGGTCGTCCGAGCGGTAGAGCAGCTCGTGGATCAGGGCCATCGAGCGGATCCGGTTCTGGCTCTCGCGGAAGCGGCGCTCGGTGTCGGCGGGAGCGGCGTCGCCCTCCTGAAGGTTGAGCAGGCTGGAGATGATCTGCAGGTTGTTCTTGACCCGGTGGTGTACCTCCTTGAGGAGCTCTTCCTTCTCGGCCAGCGACCGGCGCAGGTCGGTCTCGGCCTGGCGGCGCTCCGAGACGTTCTGGGCGACCCGCACCACGCCCTCCAGCCGACCGGCATCGTCGCGCAGCACCGAGGTGGAGACGGCCACCGGCAGCCGCCGCCCGTCGGCGGTGAGCAGGCTGGTCTCGACCGGACCCGGCGGCGACCCGTCGCCGGCATCGCTGACGGCGTCGCCGGTCTCCTCCACCAGCTCGCCGAACCGCCTTCCGAGCAGCTCGTCCTCGGTGTAGCCTAGCTCCTCCACCGCCACCCGGTTGACCAGGCTGAGGCGGTCGTCGGCGTCGGAGACCAGCACCATCTCGCGCATCGACTGGAGGATCTTGTCGAGAAAGGCGCGCGACACCGTGCTCTCCCTCAGGTCGCCGACCATGCGCCGGAAGCTCTCGGCCAGAACGCCGATCTCGGTGCCCGAGCGAACCTCGATCGGCGTCTCGAGATCGCCCTTGCCGACGCGGTGGGCGGCCTCGCTGAGGCGGCCGAGCGGATGCGAGATCCAGCGCGCCAGGACCAGCCCGAGCAGGATGGCGCCGGCCAGCGCCACCCCCGCCAGGGCACGGTTGCGGCGGTTGCCGGCGCTCAGCGCCGCCTCGATCTCGCCGGCATCGGCCGCCAGGCCGGACTTGGCCTCGTCCTCGTAGGCGCGGATCAGCGGCAGCATCTTCTGCCGGTATTGCGGCCGCAGCACGTCGTCGACGTGCTCGCGCACCTGCTCGGAGGGGTGGTAGCGGGCGAGGTGGACGAAGCGGTCGATCTGGTTGCTGTAGACCTTGAACTCGCTCTCGATCGCGCGCAGGCTGTCGGACAGCCGGTTGAGCTCGCGCTCCGCCTCGGCCGAGTCGCCGTAGCGCCGCGCCAGCGCCGCGGCCGTGCGGGTGGCCTGCCAGCTCGAGTCCAGTTCGCGGGCGAACTCCTGCAGGCTGTCGCGGATCGCCGCGCGGTCGATGTCGCGTGCCGCGCCCCACTCCGACTCGTGGCTGGCCTCGACCTGCGCGCGGTAGCGCTCGGCGAGCAGCGCCTGGGCCGCCTGCTGGCTCGACTCGAGCGCCAGCCGCATGCCGGTGGCGGCGTTGACCTGCGCGATGCCGCCCTGCCTGAGCTCCTCGACCTGGTGGAGCACGCGCGCCGAGGTGCCGGCGAACAGGAACGCCACCAGCCCAGCCAGCAGGGCGATGCCGACGAAGGCGAGAACCAGGATGAGGCCGAGGCGCACGGTCAGAGGGTCGCGGGGTTCAGCGGCGGCCGCGGCGGCGCGAGCCGCCGGCCGGCCGGCTTGTTCACTCCGGAGGGCGGCACGGGGGTGCCGGGGCCGCACGGAAGGGCAGCTCCGCCTCCATTCTCTCACGCTGGGCGCGGTCAGGAGGCGTGGCAGGTGCGTCGGAGGTAAGGCCCGGTCGCTTGGCCGGCGGGGGCCCGGGGGCGCCGGAGGCAGCGCCCCACTCGCCCCCTCGCCGCCGCTCGGCCCCTCACCCCCCCAACGGCGTGATCGTCACCCGTGTGCACCGCACGCTGCCCGTTCCGTCGAAGAACAGCCCCACCCGGCCCGCTGGCGGCGGCGGGACGTGGCCGTGGGTGACGGTGCGCCCGTCCACCAGGCCCTTGAGGTGGCGGCCGGCGGACGAGACCGCGACGGTGACGCTGCCAGCCGGGCCCCAACCCTCGAGCCGACCCTGGGCGAGCTGGCTCGCCCGGCCGCCACGCACGTCCACCAGCTCGGCCGTGCCGTCGGAGCCCACCGCGAAGTGGGCCCGCTCCTCGAGCCCGCGCACGTGGTGCGCCACGCCGGCACGACCGGTGAAGCCGCCGAGATCGAGCTCGGCCTCGACCTGGACGTCGCCGAGCTCGGGCTCGAACAGCAACAGGGAAAAGCCCGAGACCTCGATCGCGACGCCGCCGCCGTCGAGCGCCGCCACCGTCGCACCGTCGGCGCCGTCGAGCGGCGCCAGCGCGTCGCCCGCGCCACCCACCGGCGCCCAGACCAGCGTTCCGTCAGCCCGCTCCACGAGACCAGTCGCCGTCTCGGGTGTCGCCGTCTCGAGCGTCGCCGCCTCGGCGGCGGGAGGCGACTCGGGCCGCGCTACGGCGAGCCCGTGCCGGTAGACCAGCGCGCCGCCCTGGTCGGCCGCCGCGAACACCAGCCACACTCCGTACAGCCCTACCGCCGCCAGCGCCGCCCGCACCGGCACCAGCCCCAGCCGCTCGGCCCGCCGGTCCCGCCAGCACAGGTAGAGCCGCACCGCCGCCAGCAAACCGAAGACGTACAGCACCAGGTGGCCGGCGTCGCTGTGCCGGCCGATCGCCGGCTGCACCGGCGGCGGCACGTCGAGCAGCGAGTCCGCTGCCCGCTCGCCGGCCCACACCGCCAGCGCCGCGCCCAGGGCGCCGAGCGCGTAGAGCGCGGCGGCCAGCCGCTCCCAGAACGGCTGCCGCCGCCACGCCAGGCCGACGAGGTCGAAGACCACCGCCAGCGGCAGCAACGCAACCGGAAAGTGCACCACCGCCGGGTGGAGGTTGGGCAGGGCCGTGTAGCTGCTCAGCAGCTCGTCCATCGACAACCCCTTTCGCCCGGCAGCCCCGACGGCCGGTGCGCGATCAAAAAACGACCTCGCCCTCTTGCATGCCGCCGCAGCCGTCCTGGTGGAACGGGCGTCCACAGCGGCCGCGGTAGCAGGCGTCGCCGGCCGGCCGCGGGTTGGTGAACTCGAACCACTCCTTCACTTCCCGCCGCACCTGTGCGGCGTCCAGGCCGCGATCGGCGATCAGGTGCTTGGCCAGCCCCCACCAGGCACGCGCCTGGTTGCAGGTGCAGCAGCAGGTCAGAGCACTGCGGTCGCTGCAGCAAGGTGCAGGTAGAGCGGCGAGCGCCTTCTCGAACACCGCCTGCTGCTCGGCGGTCAGGACGATGTTCTTGTTGTAGCGGTGGAACTCGAGCGTCTGACGGCGGACGTCGCCGAACTCGATTCCGCCGTCCGCGCCGGCACGCGCTACGGCGAAGCCGGCGAGGGCAGCCGCCAGAGCCAGCGGCACCGTCCAGATTACGAAGGATGGTCGTCTCATGGTCGTTTCTCCAAGCCGCGTCGGCAACAGGCTCACAGCTCGACCCTGCGCAGACGCAGGGCGTTGCCGATCACCGACACCGAGCTGAAACTCATCGCCGCGGCGGCGATCATCGGGCTCAACAGCAGCCCGAAAGTGGGATAGAGGACGCCGGCGGCCAGCGGCACGCCGAGCGCGTTGTAGACGAAGGCGAAGAACAGGTTCTGGCGGATGTTGCGCAGGGTGGCCCGGCTCAACCGGCGGGCGCGCACGATGCCGGCGAGGTCGCCCTTGACCAGGGTGACGCCGGCGCTCTCCATCGCGACGTCGGTGCCCGTGCCCATCGCGATGCCGACCTCGGCAAGCGCCAGCGCCGGCGCGTCGTTGACGCCGTCGCCGGCCATGGCGACGGTGCGGCCGGCGGCCTGCAGCTCGCGCACGGCGTCGGCCTTCTGGTCGGGCAGCACCTCGGCCCGCACCTCCTCGATGCCCAGCTCGTCGGCCACCGCCCGGGCCGTGGCCTGGCTGTCACCGGTCAGCATGACCAGCTCCAGGCCCTCGCCGCGCAGCGCGTCGAGTGCGCCCGCCGTGGTCCGCTTGATCGGGTCGGCGACCGCCAGCAGCCCGGCCAGGCGGCCGTCGATCGCAACGAATATCACCGTCCGGCCCTCGGCACGCAGCGCGTCGGCGCGCGCGGCGAGCGGCCCGGGGTCGATCTCCAGCTCCGCCAGCAACGCCCGGTTGCCGAGCGCCACCCGCACGCCGGCGACCGTGCCGCGCACCCCCTTGCCGGTCACCGAGTCGAACTCCTCCGGCTTGCCCGGCTCGAGGCCGCGCTCCTCGGCGCCGGCGACGACGGCCTCCGCCAGCGGGTGCTCGCTGCCCCGCTCCAGCCCGGCGGCCAGCCGCAGCAGCCGCGCCTCGTCGAGCCCGCCCTGCGGCTCCACCGCCACCAGCCGCGGCTTGCCCTCGGTCAGCGTACCGGTCTTGTCGACCACGAGGGTGTCCACCCGCTGCAGCACCTCGATCGCTTCGGCATCGCGGAACAGCACACCGGCTCCGGCTCCCTTGCCGGTGGCCACCATGATCGACATCGGCGTCGCCAGACCGAGGGCGCACGGGCAGGCGATGATCAGCACCGCCACCGCGTTGACCAGCGCGTACGCCATGCTTGGCTCGGGGCCGAGCCAGGCCCAGACCCCAAAGGTCGCCACCGCCGCCGCGATCACGATCGGCACGAACCAGCCGGCCACCACGTCGGCCAGCCGCTGGATCGGCGCGCGGCTGCGCTGCGCCTCGGCCACCATCTGGACGATGCGCGCCAGCAGCGTGTCGGAGCCCACCTTCTCGGCCCGCATCAGCAGCGAGCCCGAGCCGTTGACGGTGGCGCCGATCAGCCGGTCGCCCGGCTGCTTGCCGACCGGCATCGACTCGCCGGTCACCATCGACTCGTCGACCGCTCCGCTGCCCTCCTCCACCACGCCGTCGACCGGCACCCGCTCGCCCGGCCTGACCCGCAGCAGCTCGCCCACCCGCACCTCGGCCAGCGGCACGTCGCGCTCGCTGCCGTCCTGCTCGACCCGGCGGGCGGTGGGCGGCGCCAGGTCGAGCAGCGAGCGGATGGCGGCGCCGGTGCGGTGGCGGGCGCGCAGCTCGAGCACCTGCCCCAGCAGCACCAGGGTGGTGATCACCGCCGCGGCCTCGAAGTAGACGCCCACCCGGCCCTCGGGACCGCGGAACGACTCCGGAAACAGCTCGGGAGCGAGCGTCGCCACCAGGCTGTAGCCGTAGGCGACCGCGACCCCCAGACCGATCAGCGTGAACATGTTGAGGCTGCGGTTGACCACCGACCGCCAGGCGCGCACGAAGAACGGCCAGCCGCCCCACAGCACCACCGGCGTGGCCAGGCCGAGCTGCACCCAGCTCAGTGCGCGGCCGGGCAGCAGCCGCGCCACAGCATCGAGGCCGAAGTCGTGCGCCATCGCCAGCACCAGCAGCGGCAGGCTGAGCGCGGCGCCGACCCAGAAGCGACGGGTCATCGACGCCAGCTCGGGGTTCTCCTCCGCCTCACCGGCCACGGTGCGCGGCTCGAGCGCCATGCCGCAGATCGGGCAGTCGCCGGGGGCGTCACGCACGATCTCGGGGTGCATCGGGCAGGTCCATTCGACCCGCCGCGACGACGCCGCCGGCGCCGCCGGCTCGAGCGCCATGCCGCAGTCGGGGCAGTCGCCGGGCCCTTCCTGCCGCACCTCTGGGTGCATCGGGCAGGTGTGCTCGGCGTCGGCCGCGGCGGCCGGCCGGTGCGTCGCCTGGCGGGCCGGCTCGCCACCGGTGAACCGCTCGGGCTCGGCGGCGAACCGCTCGCGGCAGCCGGCGCTGCAGAACAGCCAGGCCGCGCCGCCGTGCTCGAGCCGGTGCTCGGCGTCGCCGTCGACGCTCATGCCGCACACCGGATCGACCGCCGGGGCGTCGGCGGCGCCTTTGTAGCGCTCGGGCTCGGCTTCGAACCGCTGCCGGCAGCCGGCGCAGCAGAACAGCCAGATCTCGCCGTCCAGCTCGAGCCGGTGGGGCGAGTCCTCGCCCACCGTCATGCCGCAGACCGGATCGACGCGATGGATCGTGGAGCTGGCTGTCTCGCTCATGTCTGCTCTCCATTCTGGCCCGCCTGGTCGGCGGCGGGAAACAGCTCCGAGGGCTCGAGGCCTCGGCGGCGCCACAGGAAGTAGATCGCCGGATAGAACAGCAACTCGCCGAAGAACGAGGTGACGATGCCGCCGACCATCGGCGCCGCGATGCGACGCATGACGTCCGAGCCGGTACCGGTGGCCCACAGGATCGGCACCAGGGCGAACAGCGTGGTCGCCACGGTCATCACCTTGGGGCGGATGCGTTGCACCGCGCCGTGGCTGACCGCCGCCGCCAGGTCGCTGTAGCGCGCCATGCGGCCCTCGCGGCGGGCGCGCTCCCAGGCCAGCTCGAGGTAGAGCAGCATCACCACGCCGGTCTCGGCGTCGAGGCCGGCGAGCGCGATCAGCCCCACCCATACCGCCACCGACCAGTTGTAGCCCAGCCAGTACACCAGCCAGACCGCGCCCACCAGCGAGAACGGCACCGCCATCAGCACGATCGCGGTCTTGGTCAAAGAGCGCATGTTGTAGTAGAGGATCACCACGATCAGCAGCAGGGTGACAGGCACGATCACCATCAGCCGCGCCCGGGCGCGCTCCATGTACTCGTACTGGCCGGACCAGAAAACGGTGTAGCCGGCGGGCAGCGCCACCCGCTCGGCGACCTCGCGGCGCGCCCGCTCCACCCAGCTGCCGACGTCGACGCCGCGCAGATCGACGTAGACCCAGGCGTTGGGCCGCGAGTTCTCGGACTTGATCATCGGCGGTCCCTGACGCAGCTCGAGCCGCGTCAGCTGGCCGAGCGGCACCTGGGCGCCGCTGGGTGTGGCCACCAGGATCTGGGCGAGGGTGGCCGGCGAGTCGCGCAGCTCGCGCGGGTAGCGCACGTTGATCGGGTAGCGCTCCAGCCCCTCGACCGTCCAGCTGACGTTCATGCCGCCGACCGCCGACTGGATCACCTCCTGCACCTCGCCCACCGTCAGCCCGAACCGCGCCGCCGCCACCCGGTCGATCTCGAAGTCGAGGTAGGTGCCACCCATCACCCGCTCGGCGTAGGCCGAGGCGGTACCGGGCAGGCCGCGAACCACCGCCTCGATCTCCTTCGCCAGCCGCTCGAGCTCGACGAGGTCCGGCCCACCGACCTTGATCCCGACCGGCGTGCGGATGCCGGTGGAGAGCATGTCGATGCGGGTCTTGATCGGCATGGTCCAGGCGTTGGTCAGCCCCGGGAAGCGGACCGCCCGGTCGAGCTCCTCGATCAGCCCCTCCTTGGTCAGCCCCGGCCGCCACTCGCTCGGGTCCTTGAGCAGGATGGTGGTCTCGATCATCGACAGCGGCGCCGGGTCGGTGGCGGTGTCGGCGCGGCCGACCTTGCCGAACACCGCCTCCACCTCCGGGAAGGAGCGGATGATCTTGTCGGTCTGCTGCAGGATCTCGCGCGCCTTGGTCATCGAGATGCCCGGGAAGGTGGTCGGCATGTACAGCAGGTCGCCCTCCCACAGCGGCGGCATGAACTCGGAGCCGATGCGGCCGAGCGGAACCAGGGTCAGCAGCAGCACCAGGGTCATCACCACCAGCACCAGCACCCGGCGGCGCAGCACCAGCCGCAGCACCGGGGTGTAGATCGAGCGCAGCAGGCGCGACACCGGATGGCGCTCCTCGCTGTGGATCCGCCCGCGCACGAACCAGTACATGAGCACCGGAATGAGCGTCACCGCCAGCAGCGACGAGGCCGCCATGGCGTAGGTCTTGGTGAAGGCGAGCGGCCGGAACAGCCGCCCCTCCTGGGCCTGGAGGGTGAACACCGGCAGGAACGACACGGTGATCACCAGGAGGGTGAAGAACAGCGTCGGCCCGACCTCCTGCGCCGAGCGCAGGATGATCTCGAAGTGCGAGCGCTCGCCGCGCCACTCCTCGTAGTGCTTGTGGGCGTTCTCCACCATGATGATGGCGGCGTCCACCAGCACGCCGATCGAGATGGCGATGCCGCCGAGCGACATGATGTTGGCGCCCAGCCCCTGCCAGCGCATGACGATGAACGCCAGCAGGATCGACAGCGGGATCGAGACGATGGCGACGAACGCCGAGCGCACGTGGAACAGGAAGACCAGGCAGACCAGCGAGACGACCAGGAACTCCTCGAGCAGGGTGTGCTTGAGCGTGTCGACCGAGCGCTCGATGAGCCCCGAGCGGTCGTAGGCCACCGAGATCTCGACGTCGTCGGGCAGACCCTTCTCGAGCTCGGCCAGGCGCGCCTTGACCCGCTCGATGGTCGACAGGGTGTCGGCTCCCGAGCGCACGACCACGATGCCGCCGACGGTCTCGCCCTCGCCGTTCCAGTCTGCCAGGCCGCGTCGGATCTCGGGGCCGATACCGATGTTGGCGACGTCCTTGAGCAGTACCGGCACGCCGCCCGGGCCGCTCGCCAGCACCACGTTCTCGAGGTCACGGATCTCTTTGACGTAGCCCCGCCCGCGCACCATGAACTCGCGCTCGGACATCTCGACGAGCCGGCCGCCGACCTCCAGGTTGGAGCTCTGGATCGCCCGCTTGACGCGCTCGAGCGCCAGCCCGTAGGCGCGCAGCCGCACCGGATCCACCTCCACCTGGTACTGGCGCACGAAGCCGCCGATCGAAGCCACCTCGGAGACGCCCTCGACCGAGGTGAGCCCGTACTTCAGATACCAGTCCTGATAGCTGCGCAGCTCGGCCAGCGAGCGCTCGGGCGAGTTGAGCACGTACATGAACGCCCAGCCGACCCCGGTGGCGTCGGGCCCCAGCTGGGGCGTCACGCCCTCCGGCAGCTGGCTGGCGAGGCCCGACAGGTACTCCAGCACCCGCGAACGCGCCCAGTACAGGTCGGTGCCGTCCTCGAACAGCACGTAGACGAACGACGAGCCGAAGAACGAGTAGCCGCGCACCACCTTGGCGTAGGGCACCGACAGCATCTTGGAGGTGATCGGGTAGGTGACCTGGTCCTCCACCACCTGCGGCGCCTGGCCGGGGTAGCGGGTAAAGACGATGACCTGGACGTCGGAGAGGTCCGGGATGGCGTCCAGCCGCATGTCGCGCACCGCCCAGAAGCCGCCCAGCGCGGCCAGCAGCAACGCCAGCCCGATCAGGAGCTGGTTGCGGAGCGACCATTCGATCAGCCGGTCGAGCATGCCGTCTCCTCTCCTAGTGGCCGGCGTGGGCGTCCTCGGCGGACGCCTCCGGAGCGGTCTCGCCCGCCGGCGCACCGGCCGCGGGCTGCCGCGAGATCATCTTCTGGATGGCCTCCTGCAGGTTGGCCTCGGAGTCGATCAGGAACTGTGCCGAGGTGACCACCAGCTCGCCCTCGGCCAGCCCGTCGAGCACCGCCACCCAACCCTCCCCGGCCTGGCCGAGCGTCACTTCGCGCGGCGCGAACCGGCCGCCCCCGAGGTCCACCACCACGACGTTGCGCTGCCCGGTCCTCAGCACCGCCAGCGCCGGCACCGCCAGCGCCTGGGGCACCGCCACCGGCGAGAACACCACGGTGGCGAACATCCCCGGTCGCAGCCGGCCGCCGGGGTTGGGCACCGCCAGCTTGACGCGCAGCGTGCGGGTCTTCTCCGAGAACTCCGGCTCGATGAACCGCACCGTGCCGCGGAAGGTCTCGCCGGGGAAGTAGGTGAAGCCGACCTCGGCCGGCGTGCCGGGCTCGATCCACGCCACCTGGTCCTCGAACACCTCGACCGACAGCCACAGCGTCGACAGGTCGGCGATGTGGAAGATCTCGGTGCCCGGCTGCACCGCCATGCCCTCCAGGCCGTCGACCCGCCTCATGATCAGACCGCCGGCCGGTGCCACCACCTGCAGGGTGCGGAAGATCTCGCCGGTCTCCTCGAGCCGCGCAATCTGCTCGGGTGCGATGTCCCAGTAGGTGAGCCTCGTGCGCGCCGCATCAACCAGGGCCTCGGCGCGGCGACGCGCCTCGGGCGCAGCCTCCGCCAGCCGGCGCGCGTAGTCGCGGGCCGACAGCAGCTCCTGCTCGGTCTGCACCAGCTCGGGCGAGTAGATCTCGAACAGTGGCTGCCCCCTGCGCACCGGCTCGCCGACGTAGTTGGCGTACACCTTCTCCACCCAGCCCAAGTACTTGGTGGTGACCGTCACCATCCGCTCCTGGTCGTACTCCAGGTAGCCGACGGTGCGGATCGAACGGCGCAGGTCCCGCAGCTCGGCCGGCTGGCTCTGCACGTTCATGTTCTGCACTACCACCGGGTCGATGGTCACCACCGTGCCGGCGCCGACCGCCGCCGCCGCCTGGTCGGCGTAGACCGGCACGTAGTCCATCCCCATCTCGTCCTTCATCGGCACCGACGAGATGATCGTCGGATCCATCGGGTTGCGGTAGAACAGCACCTCGCGCTCACCCTCTCCGACCGCCGGCAGCGCGTCGACCGGCACCAGGTCCATACCGCAGATCGGGCACTCACCCGGCCCGTGCTCGAGAACGTGGGGGTGCATCGGGCAGGTCCAGAGCTGCTCGCCGGCGGCGGCCTCGGGCGGCGTGGCCCTTCCTCCGCCGCCGCCCAGCCAGCCGTCCACCGGATGCAGGTTCCAGGGGTCGGCGAACAGGAACGCCGCCAGCAGCAGGCCGGCGGCCAGCCAACCCAGCCGGCCGGCCCAGACTCTCATCGCATCGCTTTGCGTTCGCTTCATGGCATCGGCTCCTGCGCCGCCGCAACCAGCGGCAACGGCGAGGCGACGGCCCCCTCGAGCCGCGCCAAGTAGATAGCGTAGTCGGCGGCGGCGCGCGCCACCGCGGGGCGCGCCGCGAACAGGACGTGCTCGGCGTCCAGCAGATCGAGCGCGTTGAGGGTGCCCGCGATGTAGCCGGCGCGCGCCGAGTCGAGCGACTCCTCGGCCTGCAGCACCAGCACGTCCTCGGCCAGCCGCAGCTGCTGCCAGGCGAGCGGCAGACGGCCCGCCAGCTCGTCGATCTCGCCGCGGATCTCCGCTTCGACGGCGCGGCGGGCCTCGTCGGCGGCGGTGCGGGCGAGCTCCGCCTCGGCGATACCGGCGGCGATCCGCCCGCGGCGCACCGGCAGGGTCACGCTGCCAAACAGGCCGAAGTCGTCGTCGCCGTTGCCGGGCGGCGGCTGCAGCCGGCCCGGCTCGTCCTGCCGCGGCTCGACCGCGGTGAAGGTCAGTCCGACGCTGAAGTCGGGCCGCCGCTGGCGCTCGGCGAGCTGCCGCCTCGCCTCGGCGGCCTCCAGCTCGGCGGCGGCAGCCGCCAGCTCCGGGCGGCGGAGCGCGGCGGTCTCCAGCGGGTCGCGCTCGACCTGCACGGCCGCCGGCGGCGCCAGCTCGGCCACCGGAACCTCCCCCCCTGCCGGCCGGTCGCGCAGCGCCGCCAGCCGCGCCGCCTGCGCGATCTGGCTCTGCCGGAGCTCCAAGAGCTGGGCCTCGGTGCGGGTGATCTCGGCCTGCAGTTTGACCACACCCTGGCCCAGCCCGACACCGGTGGCGTAACGGGTGCGGGCGATCTCCTCGTGCTGCAGCAGGTGCTGCCGGAACCGCTCGGTGATCTGCTCGTAGCGCCGCAGGAACGCCAGCTCCAGGTACAGGCGCCGGGCTTCGGTCACCAGGCGCAGCCGCGTGGACTCGACCTCGGCCTCGAGCGCCGCCGCCGTCAGCACCGCGGCCCGCTCCTCCAGCCGCAGCTTGCCCAGCCAGGGCACCGCCTGGGAGAGGGTCAGCATGGCGCGCGCCGGACCCACGCGAGTCTCGGGCGGTGCCACGAAGGCGGTGAGGCCGAGGGCGGGATCGGGCAGCGCCCGCACCTGGGGCGCCCGTTGGCCGGCCGCCTCGGCCCTGGCGCGCACCGCGGCCAGCTCCGGATTCCGCTCCAGCACCTCCGCCACAAGCCGCGCCAGCAGCGGATCCTGCAACGCCGCGGCCAGCCGTGCCGCCGGTCCGGCGGCCTCCGGGCCGTGCTCGGATGCCTGCGCTGCCACCAGCGGCGCCGTCAGCGCCGCGCCGAGCAGCGCTGCCGCCCACCGGCGGCGGGTTCTCGATCGCATGTCAGCTCCTCCCTGGGTTCACGTGTCGGCCCGTCTACCGCGATCGGCGGCGACGGGCGCACTTCACCTGGGGAGCTGCTCAGATCAGCAGCGATCGGAAGAGCGTGTAGAGAGGCGTCGACCGGCTCGCCGGGGCCGCCTCCTGGCCAGCCAGCCGGACCGGCTCGAACTCGCCGCAAACGACGAAGCCAGAGTCCCAGCGGCCGTCGCTACCGAACTGGGTAGCGTCCACCGTCGCTTCGCCGGCGTCGCCGGGAACGCAGCAGCCGTCGGCGCGCAGGGCTTCGCCGTGGCACGGCACCGTGCCGGCGCCGTCCATCGTCGGGCAGGCACCGACGCCGCAGTGCGGCAGCGCGGCAGCAGCTGGTGCCGCCAGCAGAAGGGCCGCCAGCAGAAGCTCGAGAGAGGCTCTCATCACGCGATGGCCCGGCGACCGCGCCGGGCCGTGTACCGCCTAGTATACGCCAGCGGTCAAGGGTCGGTTCGCCGGTTCCACCCCGACAGCCAGGTGTAGCGTGCCACCAGATCGGCGGCGCGCAGCCGGCCGTCCGCCCTGCGGGCCATCTTGAGCAGCGGCCTGGCGGGCAGCTTGCCGGCCTCTTCACCGATGCGCGCCGCCGCCTCGAGGTAGGCCGCGCAGCGCAGCCGCTCGGCCAGGCGCGGGTCGCCGGCACGCGCCAGCCGGTCGAACAGGGCTCGGATCTCCGGCCACCGCGGCGCTTCGTAGCGCTGGAACGCGGAGGCCGCGAGCGCCGCCGCCAGCAGATCGTCGACCCACGGCCGATCGCCGGACAGCCGCTGGACCGCCAACAGCAAGCGGCTGGCCTCGAGCTCGCCCAGCAGGTCGGCTGCCGCCAGGCTGGCGGCCTCCTCGGCGCTGCCGCGCAGCGGCGTTCCGTCGATCCGGGGCAACCGGCCGGCCAGCAGCAGCCGCCAGGTCGCCACCGATTCGGCGTTGCCCCAGGCCGGCAGGACCAGGCTGCCGGAGGCGCCGATCGCCGGCAGACCGAACGGCTCGGGCAGGCCGGCGGCGCGCCACTCGGGTGCCGACATCAGCTCCACCAGCAGCACCGGGCCGGCGGCGTTCTTCGGTCCGAAGTCGCGCGCCAGCAGGGTGTAGCGCCGCTGCACGTGGTCGGCACGGTCGAGGGCGCCCGGCGTGTAGCGCACCGTCACGTGCCGCCCGCCGAGGGTGAGCAGCGGCCCCTGCGCCGCCAGACCGGCGGGCAGCGCCGCCGCCAGGGCGGCGGACAGCGCCAGCGCCGCTAGGAGCCGCTCGACCACGCCGGGAGTGTATCGTCCGCCCATGGTCTACGACATCTCTCCGGCACTCGACGAGCGCATCCCGGTGTGGCCCGGCGACACCGCGTTCCGCCTCGAGCCGAGCTCGTCGATCGCCGACGGCGCATCGGTCAACCTGGCCGCCTTGCACACCACCTGCCATCTGGGCTCGCACGTCGACGCGCCGCTCCACGTCGTCGACTCGGGCGCCGACGTCGCCAGTTTGGCGCTCGAGCCGTTCCTCGGCCCGTGCCGCCTGATCGAGCTGCCGGCGCCACCGCTCGTCACCGCCGAGCATCTCGACGCCGTGGCGCTCGACGACCCGCCGCGGCTGCTGATCCGCACCGCCAGCGTCGCCGACCGCAGCCGCTTCCCGCGGCGCTTCAGCGCGCTCGACCCCGAGGCGGCGCGGCTGCTGGCTCGGCGCGGCTGCCGGCTGATCGGCCTCGACACGCCGTCGGTCGACCCGTTCGACAGCAAGACGCTGGCCGCCCACCACCGGCTGGTCGCGGGCGGCGTGGCGATCCTCGAGGGCCTCGAGCTCGAAGGCGTGCCGGCCGGCCGCTACGAGCTGATCGCGCTGCCGCTGCGGCTGGCGGGCGCCGACGCCTCGCCGGTGCGCGCCGTGCTGCGAGCGTCTGCCGGCTGATCCCAGGCGATAGACTCACCTCCGTGGAGGGCTTCCGAATCTCGCGTCACGGCGGGCCCGAGGCGCTCGAGTGGGGCGAGCTGCCGCGCCCCCAGCCGGCGGCCGGCGAGGTGCGCGTCCGGGTGCGCGCCTGCGCCCTCAACCACCTCGACCTGTGGGTGCGCAACGGCGTCGAGGACTACGCCTTTCCGCTGCCGCTGGTGCCGGGCAGCGAGGTCGCCGGCGACGTCGACGAGGTGGGCGACGGCGTCGACGGCATCGAGCCCGGCAGCCCCACCCTGGTGGCGCCGGGCGTCTCGTGCGGCCGCTGCGCGCGCTGCGCCACCGGCGAGGACATGCTGTGCCGCCACTACGGCATCCTGGGCGAGCACCGCGACGGCGGCTATGCCGAGTACGTGTCGGTGCCGGCGCGCAACATCCTGCCGCTGCCGCGCGGCCTGTCGTACGTCGAGGCGGCGGCGACGCCGCTGGTGTTCCTCACCGCCTGGCACATGCTGGTCGCCCGCGCCCGGCTGGAGCGGGGCGAGGACATCCTCATCCAGGCCGCCGGCTCGGGGGTTTCGAGCGCCGCGATCCAGATCGCGCGGCTGATGGGGGCGCGCCACATCCTGGCCACCGCCGGCAGCGACGACAAGCTCGAGCAGGCGCGGCGGCTGGGGGCGACCCACGTCATCAACTACCGGACCCACGACTTCGTCGCCGAGGCGCGCAAGGTGGTGGGCCGCAAAGGGGTCGAGGTGGTGCTGGACCACGTCGGCGGCGAGACCTTCGAGCAGAGCACCCGACTGCTGGCCTGGGCCGGCCGCATCGTGCTGTGCGGCGCCACCAGCAGCCCGCTGGCGCGCATCAACCTGCGCGCCGTCTTCTTCAAGAGCCTGTCGGTGCTGGGCTCGACGATGGGCAGCCGGGGCGAGCTGTGGCAGATCGTGCGCCACCTCGAGGCCGGCAGCCTGCGGCCGGTGGTCGACCGGACGCTGCCGCTCGAGCAGGCGCCCGAGGCCCAACGCCTGCTCGCCGAGCGGCGTCAGTTTGGCAAGATCGTGCTCACCGTGGGCGACGCCGCGGCCGCCGGCCGGCCGCCGCGACAGGAGGGAACGGCATGAACGGTGAAGAGTTCGTCCGCCGCCTGGACGAGGAGATGCAGGCACTGTTCGACCAGCTGGGCGAGCGGCAGACGCTGGAAGCGGAGTCCGGCGGCCGGCTGGAGGTGCCCGCCCTGCTGCGGCTGGCGCTGGCCAGCGAGCTGGAGGCGGCGGAGCTGGCCGGCAGCTGGCTGCCCTCCACCCCCGAGGTCGACGTCAAGGCGCTGCTGGCGCAGCAGTGCCACGACGAGATGCGCCACTACCAGCTGATCGCCGGCCGCCTGGCCGAGCTCGGCGACGACGTCACCGAGTTCGATCCGGTGGCCGACGGCTACAGCCCGCTCTACCGCTACCTGCAGGGGCTCGACACCACCGTCGAGCGGGTCGCCGCCGGCCCGTACGCCGGCGAGGCGGTGGCCGAGGTGCGCAACGCCCAGTTCATCCGCTTCTGCCACGCCGCAGGCGACCTCGCCACCGCCCGGCTGTACGAGGAGACCATCCAACCGGAGGAGGTCCACCACCACCAGATGGCCCGGGAGCTGCTGGTGCGCTACGCGGTCGACGCCGAGCGCCAGCGGCTGGCCGCCGAAGCGGTACGCAACGCGCTGGCGATCGCCGACGAGCTGCGCACCCTGACCGAGAAGGCCACCGGCATGCGGAGCATCCCCACCTCATGACGCCCGAGATCGACACCATCGCGGTTCTCGGCGCCGGCACCATGGGCCGCGGCATCGCCCACGTCGCCGCCGCCGCCGGCTACTCCACCCGGCTGTACGACGTCGAGGCCGGCGCGCTCGAGCGCGCGCTCGACGCCATCCACCGCAACCTCGACAAGGGCGTGTCGCTGGGCAAGGTCGACGAGGAGACGGCGGCGCGCGCCCGGCGGCTGCTGGCCACCGGCACCGACCTCGGGGAGGCCGTCGCCGGCGCCGGGCTGGTGATCGAGGCGGTGCCCGAGGTGATGGCGATCAAGATCGAGACGTTCCGCCAGGTCATCGCCGCGGCGCCGGACGACGCGCTGCTGGCCAGCAACACCTCGAGCCTGTCGATCACCGAGATGGCGGCGGCCAGCGGCCGGCCCGAGCGGTTCGCCGGCATGCACTTCTTCAACCCGGTGCACGTCATGAAGCTGATCGAGATCGTGCGCGGGCTGGAGACCTCGCAGGCTACCGTCGCCGCGATCCGCGCGGTCGGCGAGCGGATGGGCAAGCGGTGCGTGGTGGTCAACGAGTCTCCCGGGTTCGTCACCTCGCGCATCAACGCGCTGATCGGCAACGAGGCGTTCCGCATGCTGGAGAGCGGCGTCGCCTCGGCCGAGGACATCGACACCGCCCTCAAGCTGGGGCTCAACCACCCGATGGGACCGTTCGAGATGATCGACCTGGTCGGGCTGGACATCCGGCTCGAGGTGCTGCGCACCCTCGAGGCCACGCTCGGCGACCTCTACCGGCCGAGCCCGCTGCTGGTGCGCTACGTGCTGGCCGGCCGGCTGGGCCGCAAGAGCGGCCGCGGCGTCTACCGCTACGACTCCGACGGCCGGCGGGTCGAGTCGTGAGCGGGCTCGCCGACCGGGTCGCGCTGGTCACCGGCTCGAGCGCCGGGCTCGGCTACGCCGCCGCCGAGGCGCTGGCCCGTCGCGGCGCGCGACTCGCCATCAGCAGCCGCGGCGGCGACAAGCTGGCGGCGGCGGAGCGCCGGCTTTCGGCCCTCACCGAGGTGGTGGCCGTGCCGGCCGACGTTGCGCGCTCCGACGAGCTCGAGGAGCTGGTGTCCGAAGTCGAAGAGCTGCTCGGCCCGATCGACGTGCTGGTGGCCAACGGCGGCGGCCCGCGCGCCAAGCCGGCCATCGAGCTCGACGAGGCGGACTGGCAGGAGGCCGTGCCGCTGGCGCTGCTGTTCGTGCCGCGGCTGTGCCGGTTGGTGGTTCCGGGAATGACCCGCCGCGGCTGGGGGCGGATCGTGGCGATCAACTCGGTCTCGGCGCGCCAGCCGATACCGGGGCTGGCGCTGTCCAACGCCCTCAGGCCGGCGGTGCTGGGCTACCTCAAGACCCTGTCGCAGGAGGTGGCGGCCGACGGCGTGACGGTGAACGCGGTGCTGCCGGGCTACACCCGCACCGAGCGGCTGCAGGAGCTCGCCGCGGCGGCCGCCGACCGCACCGGCCGGCCGATCGACGAGCTGCTGGCCGAGCAGGGCGCGGGCAGCGCCATGGGCCGGCTGGCCGAGCCTGCCGAGATCGGCGAGCTGGTGGCGTTCCTCGCCTCCCCCGCCGCCTCCTATGTCACCGGCCAGGCGGTGGCCGCCGACGGCGGCTACATCAGGGGGCTGTTCTAGCCAGCTCGGCGACCGCCAGCTCGATGCGGCGGACCAGCTCGGGCAGCGTGTCGCGGTCCACCGAGCAGAAGGCGATGCGCAGGTGGCGCGGCGGAATGGCGATGACGCCGGTGTCGAACCGCTCCAGCAGGCGGCGGCGCACGGCCTCGGCATCCAGGCCGGCGGCCAGCTCGATCAGCGCGAAGCAGCCGGAGTTGAACGGCAGCGGCTGCAGGTGGGCGCGATCGACGGCGGCGAGCGCTTCCACCAGCACCCGGTAGCGCGCCGCCAGGCGGTCGCGCACCGGCGCCATCTGCCCCTCGACCCGGCCGCTCTGCAGGGCCTGCGTCAGGACCGCCTGGCTGGCGGCCACCGGCGAGCCCACGGTGGCGCGCAGCAGGCACTTGACCTTGCTTTCCAGCGCCGCCGCCGCGCCGCTGTCGGGGGCGAAGGGAAAGGTCAGGAAGCCGACCCGGCCGCCGAAGAAGCTGAACTCCTTGGTGGCGCCGTCGACCTTGACCGCCACCAGCCGGGGGTGGAGGTCCAGCAGGTCCCAGAACAGCGACCGCTCGGGCACACCTGGCTCGTACACCAGCCCGGCGTAGGCGTCGTCGCACACCGCCAGCAGGGGGCGCTGGTCGGCTACCTCCACCAGGCTGGCGATCAGCTCGCGCCGCTCTTCCGCGGTGGGGCTGTAGCCGCCCGGGTTGGAGGGGAAGTTGAGCAGCCCGACGGCCGGCGCCTCCGCCGGCTCCTCCGCCAGCGCCTCGACGATGGCGCGAGGGTTGAACCGCCCCGCGCGGTAGGCGGCGCCGGTCAGCAGGCGGCCACCGCGGCGCAGCTCGAAGGTCTGCCGGTAGTTGCCCCAGAACGGCGCGGCCGCCGCCACCGCGCGCCCGCCCTCGACGAACAGGTCGGCGACCAGCGAAAGGCCGTGGGTCAGGCCGACGGTCACCAGCGGCAGCGAGGCCCGCGACGCCACACCGCCGCTCTGCCGCTCCTGCCGCTCGCGCCACAACCGACGCAGCTCGTCGGCACCGGCGATCGGCGAGTACAGAAAGGCGCGGTCCCTCTCCCCCACCGACAGCCCGGCGAGAGCCCGCTCGAGCTCTTCCGGCACCAGTGGCCGGCCGTGGCCGTCGGTGACCTGACCGATCGTCGCGTTGATCCGCTTGCCGCGCGCCTCGGCCGCCTGCTGCGGGATGCCGGGAGGGAACACGGCGCGGCGTCCGAGCTCGCTGAGCAGCGGCCAGGCCGCCGGTTCGGCGGCGCACAGATGGTCGTTGAGCGGGCCGGCGGCGTCCATGGTGGACATTGTAGGATGGTCCGCCCGCGGCGAGCAGCGGCGCCGCTCCAGAGCGTCGGCTCCGGCCGACCTTCTGATACAGTTTCGCTCCCTCACCTTGTAAATTAATAGTCTGGTCGTTTCGGCATGCAAGCTCATCTATACCTGTCGATCCGATGGTTGGCGGGGCTGCTGCCGGTGCTCGCCCTCGGGGCGCTGGCCTGCGCTCGGCCCGAGGCACCGGCCGCTGCGCCCGCGGCGGCGGCCGGCGGCGTGGAGACGGGCCGGGCCGGCGGCCGACTGGTGGCGGCGCTGCGCGCCGAGCCCCGGACGTTCAATCCGGTGGTCGCTTTCGACCATCTGTCGCGCTCCCTGCTGGGGCCGACCATGGCCGACCTGCTGACCATCAACCGCGCCACCCAGGAGGTCGAGCCGGCGCTGGCGGAGTCATGGAGCGAGTCGCCGGACGGCCTCAGCTACCGACTCAACCTGCGCCGCGGCGTGCGGTTCTCCGACGGTGAGCCGTTCGACGCCGACGACGTCGTGTTCAGCTTCCAGGTCTACCTCGACGAGAGCGTCGGCTCGCCGTCGCGGGACCTGCTGATCGTCGGCGGCCAGCCGATCGAGGTGGCCAAGGTCGACACGCACACCGTCGACTTTCTCTTCGCCGAGCCGTACGCCGCCGGCGGCAGGCTGTTCGACAGCTTCTGGATCCTGCCCAGCCACCTGCTGGAAGAGGCCTGGCGCCAGGGCCGGCTGGCCGAGGCCTGGTCGCTCGACACCGACCCGGCGTCGCTGGCCGGCCTGGGTCCGTTCCGGCTCACCAGCTACCGCCCCGGCCAGGACGTGACCCTGACACGCAACCCCTACTACTGGCAGACCGACGACGCCGGCCAGCGGCTGCCGTACCTCGACGAGATCGTGCTGCAGTTCGTGGCCAGCGAGGACGCGCAGGTGGTGCGCTTCCAGGCCGGTGAGACCGACCTCATCGAGCGACTCAGTCCGAGCAACTTCCGCCAGCTGGAGCGCGCCTCCGACGGCTCCCGCTACCGGCTGCAGGATCTCGGGCCGGGGCTGAGCTTCGCCTTCCTGGTGTTCAACCTCAACCCGCCCACCACGCCCGACGGCGACCTCGCGCGCCGCCAGCGCTGGTTCTCGCAGATCGCCTTCCGCCGGGCGGTGTCGGCGGCGATCGACCGCCGGGCAGTGGTGCGCCTCGCCTACTCGAACCGCGCCACCCCGCTGTGGTCGAGCGTCAGCCCGGGCAACCAGCTCTGGTACCACGACGGCCTGGAGCGGCCGCCGCACTCGCCCGGCACGGCGCGCGAGCAGCTGCGGTCGGCCGGCTTCGATTGGGACGGCGACGGCCGCCTGATCGCGCCCGACGGTGCGCCGGTCGAGTTCTCGATCATGACCAGCGCCAGCAACAGCCAGCGTGTCCAGGCCACGACCCTGGTGCAGGAGGATCTGCGCCGCATCGGGATGAATGTGTCGATCGCGTCCCTCGAGGGCCGCGCGGTGATCGACCGCCTGCTCAACCGCCGCGACTACGACGCCTGCGTGCTGGAGCTGAGCGGTGGCGACGCCGACCCCAACCCACAGCTCAATGTGCTGCTGTCGAGCGGTGCCCTGCACCTGTGGCGGCTCGGCCAGGAGCAGCCCGCCACGCCGTGGGAGGCGGAGATCGACCGCCTGATGCGCCAGCAGCTGTCGACCCGCGACCGGCAGCGGCGCAAGCAGATGTTCGACCGGGTGCAGGAGCTGATGGCCGAGCACCAGCCGCTGGTCTTCCTGCTCAGCCCCCACATCCTGGTGGGCAGCAAGCCAGGGCTTGGGAACTTCCAGCCGGCCGTGCTCGAGCCCCACACGTTGTGGAACACCGAGCGCCTGTTCTGGCGGGAGGTCGCGGAATGATGGCCGACCCGGCGAAACCGGGGGAGCGCCGGGCGCGAGGTCCCGGCGCCGGCTGGGCGGACCACCGTCTGGTGAGCGAGTGCCTGCGCGGCAACGAGCAGGCGTGGAACGTGCTGGTCGACAAGTACAAGAACCTGGTGTACTCGATCGCCATCAAGTTCGGAGCGCAGCCGGACGACGCCAGCGACCTGTTCCAGGCGGTCTGGGTCGACGTCTACAAGGAGCTGGGATCGCTGCGCAAGAGAGGCTCGGTGCGCTCCTGGATCATCTCGGTGACGCGCCACAAGTGCTACCACTGGCGCCAGAAGCGCCAGCGCGAGTCGCTGCGCAGCTCGGGCGTCGCCGATCTCGAGGCCGACCCGCGTCACGCCGTCGACCCGGTCTCGCTCGACGAGCTGGAACGCGATCAGCTGGTGCGCGAAGCGGTCTTCGCGCTGCCGGCGCGCTGCCGGGAGTTGATCCAGCTGCTGTTCTACAGCCACCCACCCATGCGCTATCGCGAAGTCGCTCAGCGACTCGGCCTGGCGGTGGGATCGATCGGTTTCATCCGAGGTCGATGCCTGAAACGCCTGCAGAAGAACCTGGAGAAGCGCGGCCTGGCCTGAGCGGCAACGGTCCGGGCGCCGGTGCCGCAGAGCTGGTGGCACGGCTCGGGCCGGAGTCGGAGCCCGCCCGCGATCGCTATCTGGAGCAGCATCCACAGCTGCTCGAACCGGCGGTTGTCGAGCGGCTGTGCGCGCACGCCGTCGCCCAGCTGCACGACGACCTCGAGCTCGCTCGCCGCAGCGCCGAGCTGGCCGGCTGGCTGGCCGCGCGGTCCGGCAACGAGACCAGCATCGGGCTCGCCGAGCGGGCGCGAGCGAATGTCCTGCACGAGGCGGGCGACTACCAGCGGGCGCAGCAGAGCTACGAGCAGGCGCGCCGCCGGTTCCGACGTTTGGCGGATGCGCGCCAGGAGGCGATCACCCTGTCGAGCGCTCTGCACAACCTGATCTACGTCGGCGGCTACCAGCGCGCCCACCGCTGGTACCAGGCAGCCAGAGAGATCTACGAACGGCTCGACGACCGGCTGCGACTGGCCCGGCTGGAGCTCAACTTCGGCAACGTGCTCCACCGCCAGGACCTGTGGGAAGAGGGCATGCGCCGCTACGAGCGGGCGCTCGAGGAGTTCCTCGGCGCAGGCGAGTCGCTCGATGCCGCCATCTGCCTGCGCAACATGGCGATGTGCCACATCAACCTGATGAACTACCAGCAGGCCCACGACTGCTACCGCAACGCCAGCGAGCTGTGCGCCGAGCACGGCTGGACACGGCTGGGGCTGATCAACGACTACAACATCGCTTACCTCTACTACCACCGGGCGGACTACGCCCGCGCCATCCGGCTCTACCAGGAGTGCCGCCAGAAGTTCGCCGACAGCGGTGATGAGCAGCACCGAGCGCTGTGCGACCTCGACCTGTCCGAGCTCTACCTGGAGCTCAACCTGGTCGAAGAGGCGGCCCGGCTGGCGCAGTGGGCCTACGCCTCGTTCGACCGCATCCCGCTGCGCTACGAGGCGGCCAAGGCGCTGGCCAATCTGGCGGTGGCCACCAGCCGCCAGGGGCGGGTCTTCAAGGCGCTCGAGACCTTCAGCCAGGCGCGGCAGATGTTCGTCGAGGAGGACAACCGGGTCTGGCCGGGCCAGGTCGACCTGTACCGCGGCATCCTGCTGGCCGGCGAGGGCCGCAACTTCGAAGCCAGCAGCCTGGCGCGCCAGGCGGTCGCCTGTTTCGAGCAGGCGGCGGTGCCCAGCAAGGCCGCGGCCGCCGACCTGCTGCTGGCCCGGCTGGCGCTCGACGAGGATCAGCACGAACGGGCCGAGCAGCTGTGCCGGCGCGCCCTCGAGCGGCTGGCCGAGGATCCGGCGCCCCTGCTCGACTACGAGGCCCACCTGCTGCTGGCGACGGCGGTGGAGGCGGCGGGGGCTTTCGACACCGCGCTCGACCTCTACCGCGAGGCCGCCGCGCGCGTCGAGCGGCTGCGCAGCCATCTGCAGATCGGGGAGCTCAAGATCGACCTGATCGGCAACAAGCTGCTGGTCTACGAATCGCTGGCGGCCCTGCTGCTGGGCCGCGGCGGCCCGGCGGCCGCGCGCGAGGCGTTCGAGAGCATCGAGCGCGCCAAGGCGCGCAGCCTGGCCGACCTGATGGCGTTTCGGGCGCTGTCGCTGCCGCCCAAGGTGGCCACGCCGAGCAGCCTGGTCGAGAACATCCGCAACCTGCGCGAGGAGCTCAACTGGTACTACCGCCAGATCGATCTCCACCGCATGAGCGAGGAGTCCCGCTCCGAGGGGCAGCTCGGCGAGCTGCGCCAGCAGAGCGAGCGCAAGGAGCGGCAGCTGGTGCGCACCCTCGGCGAGCTGGCCGGCACCGACCGGGAGTTCGCCTCGTTGCAGGCCGGAGCCGCGATCGGTCTCGACGAGATCCAGCAGGCGCTGCCGGCCGACACGGCGGTGCTCGAATACTTCTTCGCGCGCGGCGCGGTGTACGCCGCGGTGCTCAGCCGGCAGCGGCTCGACATCCTGCCGGTGACCATCGTCTCGCGTGTACGCGAGCAGCAGCGGCTGCTGCAGTTTCAGCTCTCCCGCTTCCGGCTCGGCAAGGAGTTCGTGCAGCGCTTCCGGCGCTCGATCGACGCCGAGACCCGAAGTCATCTGGAAGCGCTGTTCGAGGAGCTGGTGGCCCCGATCTGGCCGCGGCTGATCGAGTTCGAGCAGCTGCAGGTCGTGCCGCACGGCTTTCTGCACCATCTACCGCTGCACGCGCTGTACGACGGCAGCCGTTTCATGATCGAGAGGTTCCGCTTCACCTACGCGCCGAGCTCGGGCGTCGCCCATCTGTCGCGCCTCAAGGCGCCCGCCGCCGGCGAGCGGGCACTGGTGGTCGCCATCGATGCCGCGGGCGGTGGCGAGAGCGGCCGCGAGACCGCCGAGGCCGACGCGGTGGCGGCCGCCATGCCGGGCAGCCAGCTGGTCACCGGGAAGTCGCTCGACGTGGCCGAGCTGGCGGCACTGGCGCGCGGCTGCAACCGGATCCACCTGGCCACGCGCGGCACCTACCGCACCGACAACCCGATGTTCTCGACGCTCGATCTGGGCGGCGACCAGCTCAGCCTGTTCGACATCTACGGCCTCGGGCTGGAGGCCGACCTGGTGGCCCTGACCGGCTGCGGCACCGGCCTCGATCCGCTCTCCGGCACCGACCCGCTGCTCGGATTGACGCGCGGCCTGTTGTACGCCGGCGCACGGTCGGTGCTGCTGGACCTGTGGAGCGCGCCGGCCGACTGCTCCCGCCAGCTCCTGACCGGCTTCTACCGCCGGCTCGGCGACCGGGCACCGGCCGATGCCCTGCAGGCCGCGGTGCTCGAGCTGCGCGAGCAGCTGCCACACCCCTACTTCTGGGCCCCCTGGGTCCTGATCGGCTAGCCCGACCTTCTCACCGAGCCGCTCGGCGGGCGGCCGCAGGTGCCTGAAGATCCGCGACCTACCCGCGGCAGGACACCGCAGGCGTGCTCGAAGTCCGTCGAGGGAAGTCGTGCAGATTCAGGGTGCATCCGGAAACGCGGCAGCGGCTCGCTGAGAAAGTCAGGCTCGCCGGCTGCGGCGCCGGGCCCACGCGGCGGTGACCCCGC